>CAJTRG010000037.1:436-643 GCA_910578585.1 uncultured Mailhella sp. | reverse complement strand
GAAAGGGGGGACTTATCTGGCAAAAGAGCAATCTGAAATCAAAACCGAAACATATCAAATCGAACTGCCGCAAACTATTATAGAAACCTTTGCCCGCTTCCTCGTCCCGGAGATACGGAAATACTACGATAGTGAACGGGGCCAGCGGGAGTTTGCGGAGTGGCAGGACGCACAGGGTATAACTGAATAAGTACAAAACAGCGGAGG
>CAJTRG010000037.1:0-398 GCA_910578585.1 uncultured Mailhella sp. | reverse complement strand
TTTTGACATCAGAGCCACACCATCACGGCAAAGCCGCCTTTGAAATAATAGGTGTTCGTCCAATGTCCATCTGGTGGAGGCGGGGGGAGTTGAACCCCCGTCCGAAAGCACTTCCACAGGAACTTCTCCGAGCGCAGACGGTTATTTACATTCCCTTACCCAGGCGTAAGCCGTCACACTACTGGGTTTGGTAGAGTCATAATGCGTGGAACGGTCAACTCTTTCCGAACGCACGGGCACCACTCAGGCTACGCCCAGACCCGGCTCGTGGTCCTTCCGGGCAGGACGGCCGCATTAAGCAGCGGCGAGAACGTAATCGTTGTCGTTCTTTAATTTATAAGTGCCCATTTTTAGGATGTTAGGCGCATCCGCTCGCTATTCCTGCTTCTATGCCCCCG
>CAJTRG010000036.1:461-688 GCA_910578585.1 uncultured Mailhella sp. | reverse complement strand
GTCTCTAAAACCCAACTTGTGCATAAGCTGCCTAGGCCCACTAACTTGTGCCCCTTTCCACAGGGCTACCACGGTATGTCATATTCCACACCAATGCACTGATGTCCGTGGCCCACATTTTGCTAGGCTTGGAACATCCCTACCCCTTGTTCCAACTATACACTCAAACTAAGATGCTTGACGCTTCTCTGAGTGCCCACCGATTCTAGGGTTTCCCCTATACCAGA
>CAJTRG010000036.1:0-451 GCA_910578585.1 uncultured Mailhella sp. | reverse complement strand
CCTAGAGTGTCCCTTGCTGGCAGTTTTCCTGCCAGAGTTAGAAATGCTACCCCAGCGTATTGCACATCTAACTCTTTGGTGCACCATCTAGGACTCGAACCTAGGACCAACCGGTTATGAGCCGGTAGCTCTGACCAACTGAGCTAATGGTGCATTTTTTCTTTTCTCTTTTTTAACTTATACTATAAATATCAACAAGCTATTCAACAAGATCAAAACTTTTCGGCTGACTGGTAGATTATATCCAGCCTATCTCTTGGAACCAGGCGTGTATTTCTCTAACTTATCAGTTATCATTAATACCCTGGTGTTTCCCACGTATCATTCGGATTCCCCGACTGCTTTCGTTAAAAGACCTGTTAATATGTCTCCAAGGTACTTACGCATAGTCTCTCTATGTGGCTAGCCGTCCGTCCCCCACGTAAACTTACGTACGTGATGCCTAAAAGAC
>CAJTRG010000035.1 GCA_910578585.1 uncultured Mailhella sp. | reverse complement strand
TATTGAATTTCATTGCTTTTAACCATAATCTTACTTGAGATAATGGTCAAGAGCCTTTATTTTTATTACAGTTTAAGAGTTTAAACAAGCCAAAATTTTCAACATTAAAGCCGATAGCATGCGAGAGAAAATCTTCCGTGGTATCGGCTTTATTTATGCATTGCGGCGCGCTATTGTTGTGGGTATTGGAAAAATGATTTATTGCAGATAATTAGTACTGTACGAAAGTAAAATTTTTTTGTATACTCTATTTCAGAAAATTTAGTTTTTAACTTTGATGAGTATATAATTGCGTTTTGAAGACGTTTTGAGGGCTGAAGATATGAGCAGTGAAAATGGTAAAGAAACCGAAAAATCAATCAAAGGTATTCGTATCCGTACAGTCAGTTATTCAATGATTACTCTTTCCATTGTGCTGTATTTTGTTTTGCTTTATGCCACCAGCCGGGTTTCAAAGGAATATGATGTTGTTGTTGCGGCTACCAATGATTATATTGCCTGTGATGAGCAGGCGGCTCTGCTTGCGGAAGGCTCCAATTATTTGACGGAGCAGATTCAGCTCTATGTGATGACCGCAAAGCCTGAATATGTGCAAAATTATTTTGAAGAAGTCAATGTGACAAAGCGAAGAGAGCATGCGCTGAAGAAATTGGCGCACTATAATGTTCATCCTGAAACGCATCGTTTTCTTGAGGAAGCACTTGGCCGTTCCAATAGATTAATGGGGCGGGAAATTTATGCCATAAAACTCACTGCCTTGTCTCAAGGGGCAGATTTGCAGGAATTTCCTGAAGAAGTGCAAAAAATGCCTCTCAGCCATGGCGATAAAAATCTGAGCCCGAAAGAACTGCAGGAAAAAGCCCGCGAAATGATTTTTGGTACAGGGTATCAGGATGCAAAAGCTTTGATTAAGAGCAATATCAGCTATTTTGTAAACGAGGCTGTCAGAAATACTTCCAAAAATCAACAGGATAGTTTTTTTAAGCTGAATGAGACCATTACCTGGAGCAAAATCTGTTTGAGCGTTTTATTTCTGCTCAATTTGATCACCTTTGCCATGATTGTTTTGCTGATCATCAAGCCGCTCCAGCTCTATATTAATTGTATTAAAGATGAAAAGCGTCTGGAAATTATTGGTTCCTATGAATTTAAATATTTAGCGCTGACCTATAATGATATTTATGAAGTGAAGGCTTCCCACGAAGCTATGCTGCGTCAGCGGGCAGAGCACGACGCCCTGACTGGGCTTATCAACCGCGGAGCCTTTGAGCAAATGAAGCAGCTCTTCACAACAAACCCTATTCGCTTGGCATTGCTCATTATTGATGTGGATAAATTTAAGAGTGTAAACGATACTTTTGGGCATGAAGCGGGTGACCTGATTCTGATCAAAGTTGCCACCGCGCTGAAAGAAAGTTTCCGTACCGGTGATTATCCTGCCCGAATTGGCGGCGATGAATTTGCTGTGATTGTGGTTGATGTGGATGAAAATGGAAAAGAAATCATCAAGGCTAAAGTTGATAAAATCAACAATAAGCTTATGCATCCAACAGACGGTTTGCCTCCGGTTTCTTTGAGTGTGGGCGGGGCATTTTCTAAGCGCGGATTTATTGACGAGCTTTATGCCTGTGCTGACCGCGCCCTCTATGAGGTCAAAGAAAATGGCCGCTGTGGCTGCCGCTTCTATGAAGATTTAGAGGGACAAAAGCCCTAGGAGCTGTCTCTAAATAATTTATTGCAGCCAAATTAAGCATGAGGCAATC
>CAJTRG010000034.1 GCA_910578585.1 uncultured Mailhella sp. | reverse complement strand
AAGTAGGACGACGCAAAACCTTTTTTATTTTAATTTGTTTTTTATTTGAAAGTCCCTGCTGTACTGTCAAGCTCCCAATGCCCAAATTCTGTGCGGTTATTGGCGTGTTCAGACCGTTCCGAAACAGAAACTCCATTAGAAAAAATCCCTCGCTTTTCAACCCCTTTTCGCTTCTTATCTTTATGTCGTAACACTCCTAAATTATTACTGTTTATCTTGCCCTCATAAATCCAGCGATAAATACTTTTAAAGCTAACTTTTTTGTATAGCACCGTACAAGCTATTTGCTCTGGCGACCAAGTGCTGAATAACTTATCTTCAATAATTGCAATAAGTTCTGCTGACAACTTTGTCCTTGACGACGCTTTTGCTTTTCGGTCACTTGCGTTCTGATGAGCTGTTGCAGCATAATAAAAATTATCGTTATTTCTCTTTATTTCCCTTGCAATAGTTGAATGATGTCGCCCCATTATTTTTGCAATTTCCCTAATACTCATTTTAAGGGCTAAAAATCCCTCTATCGTTGCTGTCTATTTCTGTAACGCTCGTCCCTCGCTAACAGAAACGACTTCGTCGCCCTTCGGATAGCAGCTTTCCTCGTTCAATTAATGTAAAGTGTGTGTAGCTCAATGATAAACCTCACGTAAAATTTGTTTGCAATTCAATTCTACACGAAGTTTTATCGTTGGGCTGCTTCTTTATCCCATACTGTCGCACTTCAGTTTACAATTAACAAAATAAAAAGTGATGGTCTAGAGCCAAAATTTATTTGTGATTATTTTTAAAACTGCCCTAAAACTCCTTATGTTACCTCAATAATCAGCGGCTAAAATATAGCAAGCAGTTATCTTTGCATTGCTATATTAATCTTTATGTTCCAACAAATACTTTATTGTTTCTTCAACTGTAAAATTATTTTTTTTCTGTATACGATAATAAGTTTTTACTGATAATTTATAATAAGCTAAAACATCTTTAATAGTTTCAAAATCCTTTCCAGATATTGTACATACAACTCTTTTCAATAATTTTTTCTCTAAAGATATTCCTCTCTCAAAACAATCTTTAACTTGTCCAATTGTTAGTCCATATTTTTCTGCACAATACCGATACATTTCTCCCTTTGAAGAAAATTTAATTCCGTCATATTCACATGAAATAGCTTGCGTTGTTTTACCCGAATATGTAACAGCTTCTTCTGCTGACATGTTATGTTCTTTCATTCTATAACGCAAAGTCGATAAAGAAAGGTTATAATCTTTAGCAACCTCGCTTAATGTATTATATTCCTTATTAAAAACAGTAGCCGATATGCCATTATTTTGTTCTTGAATTTCCGTATCTGTCATCCAACGGGAATTTTCTTTTGAATGTAATAAATTATTATTTATCTTATATAACTTATGTTTTTCTGAAGGTGGGTAGCCCATATCTTTTTTAAAATTCTCATAGCCAATATCATTTTCTATAATGCTCCACTCACTGCATAACTTATTTCTTATTAATAGACTTTTCCAACGACGCCAATAATCAGTTCCAGCTTCAGGATGTTTACTATGCACTCGTAGTTTCACAGGCAACTTTCTATTATGCCGAATACGTTTTTCTATTGTATAATCAGGCAAATCAGGTCGTTCTTTTTGAATTTCTTTTACAGCCTGTTCTCGTGAATTATAAACTTTTCCATTATAAACTGTTTCAATACCATATCCTACACTTGAGCGATTTCCTTTTATCATATTTAATCCATTAGGAAACATAGTGCCAAGCTGATCAATCCAATAATTTTCTCTTTCTGCTAACTTTTTATTTTCAATATAATCTTCAACCAGCTCTATTGAAAAAGTTTCTAGCCCAAATTCATCAAAAGCATTAAATAATAATCTTGAATTATTTTTTCTTTTAGGACTTTGATATGCCTGCTTATGTTCAATAAAACGCTCTCCCAAAGTTTTAACTGTTTGCCCCACATATTTTAAAGGACTTTTAGTCGTTTTAATTAAATAAATTCTGCCAATGGATGTATTAATATTTTCTCGTAAAATCGCCTCATCAATATCCCAACCAAATCTCACTCTTCGTTTAATTGTACCATAATTTTCATATTTACCCACTAATTTTAAAAATGATGATAAACTTGGAAATGTTTGATTTTTGTATTCTGAAAAATAATTTCCTGTATAGGTAAAATCTTTTCTCTTTCCTCCGCCATAAAAGCTTCTCCAATCTTCTGTAGATAAATTTAATGCATCATGCAATAACTTTTCTGAAATTATATCAAGATGATTAATTACACGAGTTCTAAAAACATTGTAAGTTACTTTTGCTTGATTACTATGATAATAATCATTTAAACAAATCTTAGTGCCATTCATTTCAACTTCTGTTACTCTGTTACCACCCATAGCTTACTCCATACAATAAATTATTATACTGCCCCATAGTTATCATTACATTTTTTAACATATAATTCAAGAATAAGCATTTTAACAAGATATTATAAACCATAAAGCCCTTATAAGTTTTTTGCAAGGAATTTTCAAAGAATATGGTCACCAAAAATATAACTACAAAAAACTTTCAGTAGCATAAAACAAAAAAAACGCTGTATATGTTTGTATACGAGCGTTTAAAGTTTTGGTAATTTTCTATCAAAATAATAAAGATGATTAAAATAAAAAAGGTTTTGCGTCGTCCTACTTTCCCACAATATTGACTGCAGT
>CAJTRG010000033.1 GCA_910578585.1 uncultured Mailhella sp. | reverse complement strand
AAATGCTTTTAGAGCGTTTTTTAGCATGAAACCTCCTCATAAAAGACACCCAAAAGGTACTCTATCAATAATACAGTCAGGGTTTCCATTCAGAAAAAATTCAGAGGAGAAATCCCGTAACTTGTTAAATTTGTAACATAGTTTCCTTCAAAAGGCTACTTAAAAGTCTTATTTTTAACCATATGAGGACAACAACGAGAGAAATTATACAAATTAATCAATTATTATAAGGAGATTTACAGGCTTTTAAATTTTACTCACTTTTATGAAAACTTTGCCTTGCGCTTCTAAAAATGTCCATGTACATTGAGCCCTATATCTCAACATATGGAACTGCCATGCAAAAACAAAGATTTCTTGTTCTATTCAGTTTTGTTCTTTTCTTCATAACCGCCTGCTCTCCAATGGAACTGCCAAAAGCCGGCAGCAAGGCAGAAAATATCCTTGGTGAGTTATGGAATCACGCCATTCAGGATGCCGCCGTCAGTAATGATAACGAAATCATGCCCCTTGTGACGCTGACGGCAAAAGACAGAAATGTTCAATGGAATAAAGAGAAAAATGCAGTTTTATTGGGAACATTCCATGCATATTCTTTTTCAGATAATGTCAATAAATCCTTTCCTGCCTGGAAAAAGCCCATCTGGGCAGTTTCTGTACGCGAGCTGAAAAATTGGTATGAGAAAAATAAAGCTTCCGTGGAGAATTGGCAGCTGAGACTGGCACAGGTTTTGGGACTTCCTGCTGATTATAATGATACAAAAGGCTACGAGTATTTTACCCTGTTTTGGGTCAGGCCGGAGCATGTTATCCGCCCTGCCTATATCACTGATGTCAAAGCACAAATGAAAAACGGCATGCAGCATATTCAAGATACTGAATATAAAAAATGGTTTGAGCAAAACTACATGTATTCCAATGTGACAGGACATTTCCCCTGGACAAGGCTTGGTTATTCCTATGATTGGGGCAACCCTGAGCAGGAATACGGCTTAACTGAATTTCTTATCCAAAATCCTGAACATACAACCATTATTTATTCTTTTACAGTACCCGAACTCATTGAATGGCTTGAAAAATATGAAATTCATTAAAATGAATTTTTTTCAAACCCTTTATATAAAAAAGATATAGCTTTTCACAAATAACTCTTTAAATAATCAGCAATGCTGACTATTTTTTGAGAGTTCGCCACAAGTTACTCCCTGTATATTTTTAAGTCAGTTGTTCCCTGCAAATAATAAAATCCATATTTGCCGTACTGCATTGCAGAACGGCTTAAACCGTTTCCTTATTGAAGGCTGGTTCAAATTATTCGGGGTAATAACCTCAATGATTATGCAAAATTTTTGCGCTTGCATATTTCACCCTTTTGAGGCGATGAGTGAAACGAATTGCTGAAAAAGAGTGAATAGGGGGCATTGCTCGGGTTTCCAAAGGGGAAAAGCAAGGGGAGTATCCCCCGTTAGTTTCCCCTCGGGTCAGGGTAAAGGGGCGAAGCCCTTTAAAATTAGTGTGGGATGTCTCCCTCACAATATAATAATTTTAAATTATTCAATATGTTCCTACCTTAGTAGAATAATAGGAGATTACCACCACAATGAAATAAAAATTTCCCCTGCGTTAATAGGGGGATTGGGATACCCTCTAAAAAAATTTTCTTATTCTTTTTCTTTTTTTAAAAAAAGAAAGGGGACAGATAACTGTCCCCTAATTTATTGATAACCCTTTATGGATTAGTTATTCCATTCAGGTTTACCCATAGCCTTCAAGTAAGCGTTGATAGCGTCCTTACCACCTACGAAGTCAGCCATTTCAGGCCATACCTTTTCGTATGCAGCTTTCATCCATTGATCTTCATCTTCAAGATAGGAAACTACGAGACCTTGTTCAATAAGAGCCTTCTTAGCCTTTTCACCGTCAGACTTTTGGTATGCCAAAACTTCGTCTTGAGCATATTTACCAGCAGCAATCATAAGAGCTTGGTCTTCAGCACTCATTTTGCGGAATACACGTTCGCTGATTACGAGTGGTTGAATTTGGTAAGTATAGTGAACTTCTGTCAAATATTTTTGGTTAGCTTCGAGGAATTTACATGCTTGGAAGCCGATGTAGCCATAGCATTGACCGTCAACAACGCCTTGTTGCAAAGCGGTAAAGGTTTCAGACCAGGAAATAGGGGTTGGGCTGCCGCCGAATGCTTTATAGGAAGCAATAAGAACAGCTGATTGAGGAACACGGAATTTCAAGCCTTGGATATCAGCCATTTTGGTGATAGGTTTGCGGCTGTTGGAAATGAAACGGAAGTCGGTGTAGGTGAAGCAGAGAAGACGGAAGCCAGCGCTTGTAGCATAGCTGTTCAAGAGTTCAGCTGGAGCTCCGGTTGTACCTTTAACAACTTCGTCAAGATCTTTCCAGAGGTATGGAAGAGTCATAAGACCAAGGCGTTTTTCGAAAGGTACGAGGTTAGCGATACCGCCAACTGCAAAAGGAAGAGTACCTTTTTGAACGTTACGGAAACATTCAGATTCGTCACCTAAGGCAGAACCATAGAATACTTCGATTTTGATGTTGCCATTGG
This sequence comes from uncultured Mailhella sp., assembly GCA_910578585.1. Lineage (GTDB taxonomy): Bacteria > Desulfobacterota > Desulfovibrionia > Desulfovibrionales > Desulfovibrionaceae > Taurinivorans. The sequence goes on along the minus strand of CAJTRG010000033.1, from coordinate 317 downwards.
TTTTTTCTTCAACATATTGTTTGAATTTAGCAGCTGCGTAACCTTGTTCAGAATCTTCTGGGTCACCTACAGCCATGTTGTAAGAAGTTGCAGCGTTTGCCATGAGAGGCATAGCAAGCATAGCAGCAACGGTTAATGAAATAAGGCTTTTAAATTTCATAAAAATGCTCCTAAGTTTAAGGTTTTATAAACCATATTTTCTCTTTCTGCCCCCAACATGGAAGCAGAAAGAAGATTTTCACAATGTATTTTCTTTATACACTATTCTACCAAGCTTGGCAACCATAAAGAGAGCTGTGGAACTAAAATAATGATAA
>CAJTRG010000032.1 GCA_910578585.1 uncultured Mailhella sp. | reverse complement strand
CGTAATTCTATATGGACGAAACAGCACTGAAGAGCTTTTTTATCTTACCACAAATCGTTAAATTTGTATAGATGCAAATCGAACTTTTGTTCTTTTTGTCTTTTCTATCACACTGCATCCGCTATGATGCCTCTATTATCTGCATAAACATCCATTATTATGATTTCTTTGGCATGTCCCATGAGCTTTGATACTGCCTTTGGATTAAAAGACTCTTTCAGCAGATGCTCATGTACGGTAAAGAAGCAAGCAACCGAAAACAAGAGATAGACCGCCAGCACCACACTATTCCGAACCAAAAGAATCAAAGAGCAAGACCAAAAGACAAGCATTATGGAAATGTGCATAACAGGCTATGGAATCATGGATAACTCTATTCACAGAACATGGAAAAGCTAAAGTGCAGCTTTCCCACATTCTGCAAACAGAGTTACCCACAATTCCATGAGACAGCCAGTTATACACATTACGCACAATGCCGATTACGGCGGAATCCCACACATTCCTTTTTTCTTTCATGAATATAAAAATTTATTATTTGACAAATAATTTACTAATTTATCGTTTTTTGAAAAAGTGAAAGTTTAGCAAAAGGGATTGACAGAAAGAATATCCTGATTTATAATTTGCCTAATGTATAATCTAAGTTATATATGATGCAAATTATAAATGGAGGTACAAATATGCCAGCAATAGCGAAAGTCACAAAAGAAATGATTATAGACGCTGCTTTTGAAATTGCAAAAGAAATTGGAGCAGAAAACATAAACGCCCGGACAGTTTCACAAAAGCTCGGCTGCTCAACACAGCCCGTTTTATATCATTTTAAAACAATTGAAGATGTCCGAATGGCAGCACATAGAAAAGCAGGTGAGTTTCATATTAACTATGTAACAAATTTAAGCGGCAAATACGAACGTCCTATGTTGGAAGTGGGTATGAGACATATTCAGTTTGCCGTAGAAGAAACAAATCTTTTTCGTTTTTTATTTCATTCAAACTATTATACAGGCGTTTCCCTTTCTGATTGGCTTACAGGGAAAAATTTTGATTCTTTATTTCCTATTTTGGAGAGACAGGCAAAGGTAGACAAGCAACAGGCATATAACATATTTTCTCAAATTTTTTTAGTAACACATGGAATAGCCAGCCTGCTTGCTAATAATGCAATGGCTTATGATGAAGCATATTGTATAAAGACATTGTCTAATGCCTATTTTGGAACAATGCATCTGATAAAAGACAGAGGTTTATTATGAATATAAGTTTACTATTTTTGAAATCCTGATAAAGCATATCCTTCTATTTCATAAATAAATGACTGTTTTTTTACAGTTTCGTTTTCCATGCTAAAATGAAATTACAAAAAGGAAAGAGGTAAAAAAATGTATTTCAATATCCTAAAAAAAGATTTAAGAAGAAAAAAGATAATGAATATCATTTTACTTATATTCATTGTACTGGCAACAATGTTTGTATCATCCAGTGTAAATAATATTTTAAATGTTACTTCTGCATTAGATAATTATTTAGATATGGCTGGAGCACCTGATTATTTAGTGGCAACAAGGAATAAAATTTTTGAAGCTGATTTAACTGCTGTCTTAAATTCCACAAAATCAATTGAAGATTATAGCGTAGAAAAATTGTTGTTTTTAGCTCCTGAGAATTTTATATTTGAGGGGGAGAATATAACTGCTTTAGGTGGAACTAATGTCATTCAAAGTGATGAAAGATTGTCTTTGAACTATTTTCTTGCAGATGGAAATAAACTTGAAAAAGTTGAGCCGGGAGAAATCTATATAACAGAAGGAAAAGCAGAAAAAATCGGACTAAAAAAAGGAGATATCATCACCATTGAAATAGACGGGGTTAAAAATGAATTTGTATTTGCCGGTGAAATTAAAGATGTTATTTTTGGTGCAAAGTCCATGCAGATTCAACGATATATAATAAGCAGCAAAGATTATAAAGAATATACATCTAATTCAAAAACGGAAAAGATTTATGGTGGAAATTTAATTTATATACATACTAACAATATTGAAAACACACTTTCAGAAATAAAATTACTTACTGATAATAGTATTTTGAACATAGATAAATCTAAAATAAAACTTTGTTATATTTTGGATATGGTAGTAACAGGCATTATTCTTGTAGTAAGTATTATTTTTATAATAATTGCATTTATCATCTTACGTTTTACAATTACTTTTACATTAGCAGAGGAATTTCGTGAGATTGGAGTTATGAAAGCTATTGGTATCAGTAATTTAAAAATAAGAGGATTATATCTTGTAAAATATACAGCACTTTCTATAACAGGGGCATTCATTGGACTTATATTAAGTTTTCCATTTGGCAAAATGTTACTACTGAATGTTTCTTCAACCTCGATTATGATAAGTAATCAAAATTCAATTTTTATAAATATGTTTTGTGTAGTAATTGTTGTTTTTGTGATTCTAATGTTTTGTTTTGGTTGTACCAGTAAGGTAAAAAAAATGAACCCCATTGATGCAATTAGAAATGGGCAGACAGGAGAACGTTTCAGAAAAAAGAATTGTATGAAGTTGGGAAAAAGCACATTGCCGTCAACATCTTTTTTAGCACTGAATGATATTGTAAGCAGTCCGAAGCGTTTTTGTATTATTGCTATTATATTTTTTGTGTGTACGTCACTTCCTCTGGTACTTTCCGTAACTGTTTCAACATTGAAAAGCGGTAGTTTATATAGTGTATTGAGTATCGTTGACAGCGATGTTGTTGTAGGCGATAATCCTGCTGAATTTTCAATAGAAAATGGACATGAAGAACTTGAAAAGTTTTTAAATAATTTAGAAGATAAACTTGAAAAAAATGGAATGCCTGCAAATTGCATAAAAGAGATGATGTTTTCATTACCTGTAAGTTTTAATGGTAATGAAGCAAAGCTGCCAATATATCAGGGGACAGGAACTACAATGGATATGTATCAATACTTAGAAGGAACAGTTCCTGAAAATTCTAATGAAATAGCGATAACTAAGATTTCAGCAAATAAAATTAAAGCAACGATTGGAGATACTATAACAATTAAAACGATAGATGGTGACAAGAATTATATTATCACAGCATTTTTTCAATCAATGCATAGTAATGGAGACGGGATAAGACTTCATACGAATGAAGAAATAAATTATATTCAAACTTTTCATGAGATAAATACCCAAATTATATTTACAGATAATCCAGATAAAGAAGAAATTGAAATCAGGGTGGAAAAAATAAAAGAAATTTTTCCAGAGTTTGAAACTGTCAAGACAAGTGCGGAATTTATATCAGATATGTTAGGTGTTACAGAACCTCTTAACGCCATAAAAATACTGATTGCTATTATTACAGTCCTCTTAGTTGCTCTTATTTCAGTGCTTATGGAACGCTCTTTTATTGAAAAAGAGCAAGGTGAAATTGGACTTATGAAAGCCATTGGTATCAGCGGCAAAACAATATATTTATATCATGCGTTAAGATTTTTATTTATAGGAATGATTTCAGTAATGATAAGTGAAATTTTTGCAATTCCATTAACACATTTATGTATAGATTCACTATTTAAGATGATGGGATTAGAGACCGGCGTAGATTATGTAATAAATCCTATGGAAACTTTTATTACTTTTCCGGCAATTGTTTTTATTACAACAATGATATGTGCATATTTGACATCAATGTACATAAGAAAAATAAAATCCTCAAATATATCAATTACTGAATAAAAAAGGAGCAGATTATGAATATTTTAGAAGTAAGAAATCTTTGTAAATCCTATAATGTAAATGGCTGTCAAAATAATATTCTTGAAAATGTAAATTTTAATATTTCTAAAGGAGAAATGGTTGCTATTATGGGGCCTTCCGGTTCAGGTAAATCGACATTACTTTACTCGGTTTCAGGTTTGGATAGTGTAACCTCAGGAGAAGTAAAGATTGGTAATAAAAATGGTGTTAGTCAGAAAATGGGGTGATGGATTTTTAAAGTCCGGATTATAGGACATCA
>CAJTRG010000031.1 GCA_910578585.1 uncultured Mailhella sp. | reverse complement strand
TAATGAAATTTGGGCTGTTCCCGTATCCCAGCTTGAAAAGTTTTTCAAACAAAATCCTGCGGTAACGCATAACGGTTCAAATTATTTGTATAAAAACTGCTTAATAAGCATAGAAAAATTGCCGGAAAAAGGAATACTGAAAATTCCCCAGACACAAATTATTATGTCTGGCGAAGAAAAAGAGACAAAAGAAATACACGAACAATTTTTTCTGAATTTCCTTTCTGCTGGCGGATAACAAAAAAGCCTTGTTGAAAAACAAGGCTTTTTATTTGCAAACATTTTTCTAGTTATGATTAAAAAGATTAAAGCGTTTTGAGAAAGGGTACAGGGAGAGAACTTTTTGAGCTTTAGCTGTTAGCGAGCTTGTGAGCTTTACAGATAAAGACAGCAGAGCTAAAGTTCTTTCCCTGTAAAAATTCTCAATACTTAACGAAAACACTCTACTTTGCAAAAAAATGCTTTTCCACGATATCACAAAGAATATGCCCGCAGGCAATATGCATTTCCTGGATATTATTTGTTATATTAGACGGCACATTCAAACATATATCCGCTATTTCTTTCATTTTTCCGCCGCCTTCCCCTGTAAAGGCAATGGTCTTTATGCCCATTTCTTTTGCTTTTTGAAAGGCATTGACAATATTTTGTGAATTGCCGGAAGTGGAAATGCCGACAAGACAATCCCCAGCTTTGCCTAGGCCTTCAACTTGCCGGATGAAAACTTGATCATAACCAAAATCATTGCCGATGGCAGTGAGCGCTGAAGTATCCACAGTCAAGCTCATGGCTGGAAGCGCTGCTCGATTAATTTTATAGCGTCCTACAAGCTCAGCCGCTAAATGCTGAGAATCCGCAGCAGAACCACCATTGCCGCAAAACATGATTTTGTTTCCCTGTTCCAGAGACGCAATCCATGCCCTGGCAATTGCTTCAATGCAGGGAGATAAATTCTTCAACTTGGAAAAATTTTCAACAATAATATCAAGATGTTGTTCTGTATTCATAACTAGAGTATAAAAAAGCCTTTACAAATTGTAAAGGCTTTCAAGATTAGAAAGATTTTCCTCTGAAAGGTGAAATCGCCCGCAGATTTTCAATAATCTTCGGCGTTACTTCAATAACCTTTTTCACTTCCTCTTCTGTGGAATAACGAGAAAGACTGAAACGAATAGAACCATGGGCATAGTTGAAAGGAACACCCATTGCGCGCAAAACATGGCTTGGTTCCAGACTGCCGGACGTACAGGCAGAACCAGAACTTGCACAAATGCCGAATTGGTCGAGCATAAGCAAAATTGCTTCCCCTTCAACCGCTTCAAAAGCTATGCTTGTGGTATTGGGCAAACGATGTTCCCTGTCGCCATTGATAATAGCATGATCAATTTTTGAAACAAGACCTTGTTCAAGCATATCACGAAGCCGTGCAACTTCTGTTCTTTCCTTGATAATATTGCTTCCGGCAAGTTCACAGGCTTTGCCAAGACCAATAATATAAGGAGCATTTTCTGTACCGGCACGGCGTCCGCGTTCCTGATGTCCGCCGCGTAAGAATGGACGGAAGCGAGTGCCGCGGCGAATATAGAGCACACCAATACCTTTTGGAGCATGGAGCTTATGACCGGACAAGGCTAAGAAATCAATAGGAAGTTTTTGCAGATCAATAATTTCCTTGCCTACTGCCTGCACAGCGTCCACATGGAACAGGACGCCTTTTGATTTGACAATATCAGCAATTTTGGCAATGGGGAAAATAGTTCCTGTTTCGTTATTGGCAAACATGGTAGAAACAAGAGCAGTATCCGGGCGAATGGCAGCTTCAAGTTCCGCTAAATCAAGCTGACCTTTGCTGTCTACAGAAATATAGGTAACTTCATAGCCTTTTTTCTCAAGATAATCACCCATGGCAAGCATAGCAGAGTGTTCCACGCGGGTGGTGATGAAATGCTTCTTCTCGGGCTGGGTTTCAATAGCAGAAATAACAGCCGTATTATCACTTTCAGTACCGCAGGAAGTGAACAAAATTTCATCAGGCAATGCACCCAAAAGATTGGCAATTTGTTCTCTTGCCATGGCAATGTGTTTGCCCACTTGTCCGCCAAAGCTGTGCATACTTGATGCATTGCCGTACATGTCTTTGAAAAATGGAAGCATTGCTTCTAAAACTTCAGGTGCAACTTGTGTCGTTGCATTATTATCAAAATAAATTACGTTAGACATTTTTACGCCTCAATTTTATGCTTGCACTACAACAAGATTTTCATCAACATGTTCTTTCAAAGTTGCTTCAACAACATCTTTCAAGGTCACTGTGCTGGCACGGCAGGATGAGCATGCACCACGCAAAGAAACGAAAACTTTATTATCAACAACATCAACAAGTTCAATGTCGCCGCCGTCTTGAGTCAATCTTGGACGCACATCTTCTTCAATTACTTGAATAATTTTTTGCATTTTTTGGATATTGCTCAAAGGCTTCTTGGAAACAGGCTTGAGTTCATGAAGTGCAAGCCCTGCATTCTTTTCAACTTCCAAAATTTGGGCAATGGCGTCGAGGCATGTACCGCAGGCACCGCCAGCTTTCGTAAAGTTCGTTACTTCTTCAACTGTTTGTAAATTATTTTCACGGATAGCTTTAATAATTTGATGATCAGTTACCCCAAAGCACTTGCAAATGAGCTTGCCTCCTTCTTCATGGGAGAGAGGAGCGAGACCCTTGTAATTACGAATAGCAGCTTCAAGCGCTTCTTCACCCATAACAGAACAGTGCATTTTTTCTTTAGGCAAGCCGCCCAAATAGGCTGCAATATCTTTATTGGTGATTTTGCTTGCTTCATCAACGCTCTTGCCAATAATAAGCTCAGTCAGTGCAGAACTTGAGGCAATGGCACTTGCGCAGCCAAAGGTTTGGAAACTGGCTTTTTCAATAATGCCCTTATCATTGATTTTCAAAAACAATTTTAATGCATCGCCGCAGGCAAGACTGCCCACTTCGCCAATGCCATTGGCATCGGGCATATCCCCGGCATTTCTTGGATTTAAGAAATAGTCACGAACTTTATCTGTATATTCCCACATAATTAACTCCTTATGGTATAGCAGAATATTAAGAATGAAATTTTATTTGTAAAGGAGCAAAGTAAAAATTTTTTAAATAAATTTACTTTGTTTCAGTACCCCGCTGTTCAGCTTCTTCAATATTATAAGGACTGATTTCCAAATCCCCAAAAGCCGTATATTGCGGAATAAAGCGAAGCTCAACCGAACCTGTTGGCCCGTTACGGTGCTTGCCAATAATAATTTCCGCCTTGCCCGTGTAATTGGGCTCAGAATCACCTTTTTTTACATAATAATCATCACGGTGAATAAACATAATCAGGTCAGCATCCTGTTCAATAGCACCAGATTCACGAAGGTCAGAAAGCATTGGGCGCTTGTCGGAACGTTCTTCTGTTTTACGGTTGAGCTGAGAAAGCGCAAGCACAGGGATATTCAATTCCTTGGCGAGCGCCTTTAAATTTCTTGAAATATCGGAAATTTCCAATTCACGAGAATCATTTCTGGCTGAATGCATCAGCTGCAAATAGTCAATAACCACAAAATCCAAACCATGCTGGGCTTGAATACGGCGGCAGCGAGCCCGAAGCTCCAAAGGCGTCAGCATGGAAGAATCATCAATAAAAATCCTGCTTGAAGTCAAAGCAGAGGCGGCATCACTGATTTTCTCCCAATCCTCCGGCTCCAGCGTTCCTTTACGAACTTTGCCCAGTTCCACGTGTCCCCAGGAGCAAAGCAAACGTTCCATAAGAGATTCCTTGCTCATTTCCAAAGAAAAAACCGCCACAGTTGCATCGTTTTTGATTGCGGCACGTGCTGCCAGATTGAGGGCAAACGCAGTTTTACCCATGGAAGGACGAGCTGCTAAAATAATTAAATCAGCAGGCTGAAAACCGCCTGTCATTTTATCAAGTTGAATGTAATTGGTTGCAAGCCCTGTTGTTCTGCCTTTGTTTTTGAAACGTTCAGTAATGGTATCAAAAACCTTATTCACAATTTCTTCACTGCCCATATAGGTTTTGGTATTATTCTTTTCTGAAATGCCAAAAATCATTTTTTCCGCTTCATCCAAGAGCATAGAAACATCGTTGGTGCCATCATAACAGGAACTGATAATATTGGCTGAGGATTGAATAAGTGAACGAAGCAGTGATTTTTCCCGCACAATTTTCGCATAATAAGGAGCATTTGCCCCGCTGACAACAGACTCAGCCAGCATGGCAAGCCGTTCAGCCCCGCCCGCTTCTTCCAAAAGATTATTGTTTTGCAGCCAATCTAAAACCGTCACAACATCGGGGCTGACATTTTTTGCATAAAGTTCTGTAATAGCACGAAAAATATCTTTATTGGCAGGAAAATAAAAATCATCTGCACTGACAGTATCTAATATATCATTCAATAATTCAGAACGTAAAAACGCCCCGCTGAGTACTGCTGATTCCGCATCGGCGTTATGAGGCGGCACGCGTTTGAATAAATCCTCTTCTGTTTTGGATACATTCGCTCCCGTCGTATTTTTCTTCTTATACGAACGCTTTTTGGGCTCAGGATTATTCATAAAATCACTTAAATCAGACATACTGTTCCTCATTATTTAAATATTCTCTACTGTACATAAATTTCACCCAATCAGCAATAATAATATTAAGCAATGATATTATATAATTATACAATGATCAGCCCAATTCCCAAGGAGAACAAAAGAAAAATTTTTCACTTCAAAAACTATAGAAAATTATATAATCTATTTTTATGGCAGATATTATTTCCAGGTAAAATCGCCATGTTTCACACATTTGGCAGGATTACCCATAAAAATGCGGCCGTCTAAACCAATCTTTTCTTCATCGCCTGACTTATAACTTTTCCGCGTGAAAATTGAACAGGCTGAAAGTATGGAGTTTTCGGGAATAGAGCTTCCTTTCAAAATCATACAATTCATGCCAACCCAAACTCTATCTTTTATTTCAATAGGCTGTGGAGGATTAAGTCGAATATTTTCAGAGGAGACAATGGGATGGGCATCGCTTGGACGCAGCAGTACATCTGTGGAAAACATACAATGATCACCAATAATAATACTGTTATTGGGCTCATCATGCAAATAAACTTTTAAACTTCCACAATAAAAATTTTTTCCAATTTTCAGGGTCGAATTATTCTGCATGTCCGTGGTCGTTAATTTATTGATTATTGCATTTTCAAGTATTTCAACCTTGCAATTATCCCTTACAATAATTTTAGAACGCTTAAATTCAAAAGGCTCATGCAAAATAATGGTCGAATTATCCCCCTTAAATCGTATTTTTAATCCTTTAATAAAAAACTTTTTCTTCTCTTTACCATTTTTAATACAAATAATTTGATTGGTTCTGTAGAGAAATTTATAGAGGAACACTAGATAGTGTCGTCAATAGATTTTAGCCCAAATGGCGATACACCTTATATGTAC
>CAJTRG010000030.1 GCA_910578585.1 uncultured Mailhella sp. | reverse complement strand
AGAGTTAAACATAAATTTTAAACCTTGTCTATATTTTTTTAGAGACAGCTCCTAGTAAGCAATGATTGAAGAAAGCTTTTTTAAACAATATGTGCCTAATTTTGCAAAATTCGAACAGTATGGTTTTGTGCTGCAATCGGGCAAATATGTTTTTAAAACATGTTTCTTTCAGAAGCAATTTGAAGCGGTTCTTGAGATTTCAAAGCAAGGAACGGTGCAGGGAAAAGTCTTTGATCTTGCTAATAACGAAGAATATTCACCGCTGCATATTGAAAGTTGGCAGGGAAGCTTTGTCAATGAAGTTCGTTCTGCCTATACAGAAATTTTGCTGGATATCCGTGATACGTGTTTTACCAGAAATTATTTTATCTTTGCGCAAAGCAACAGGATTGTCCGTTTAATTCAAGAAAAATATGCTGATGAGCCGCTCTTTCTTTGGGAAAAATATCCGAATTATGGCGTTTTTAAAAATCCTGATACCAATAAATGGTATGCTGCTATTTTGAATATTGACTATTCCAAAATTGACAAAGCAAAAGCCGGCGAAATTGAAATTATTGATATCAAAGCAGACAAAAAGGACGTGCAGGAACTCTTGCAGCAAGACGGCTTTTATCCTGCTTATCACATGAATAAAAAATCCTGGCTGACTGTTATTTTAAATGATAGCCTCAGTGACAGCGCCCTTATGGAATTAATTGACAAAAGCCATGTTTTGGCTCGTTAATTGGCATGAGCAATAACTCAGTAAAATAATAATATTTTTTATGCAGGATAACATTTTATAGTGTAGATTTTTTTTGTGCGATTTTAAATGAAAAAGGGCATATTGCTATGCCCTTTTATTTTTATTGAACTAAGAAATCTTAGTTGAAACTTTCCGGAACACCGTAATCGCGTTCAGCCTTGTTCACAACAGCGCGCACGCGTTTGAGGGCTTCTTCAGAAAGGTGGGTTGGATTATGTTCAGCGAGCAATTTCTTGGCAGCCAAAGAAGCTCTTTGTTCCATAGTGAGTGAGCCTGCCTGTGCCCATTGATCGCGGGTAAGTCTGTCAATAAGTTTTGGCTTTGATTGTATATGCATATTTTCGAAGGTATTCATGTGGGAAAGGAAATCACCGCGTGGACCAATCTCCTTGATTACGTCCACAGACAATGTTTCGTCGTTTACCACAATACCATCCATGCTGTACAACATCATTTCTGCCATTTCAGCGTCCATCAAAAGCTGGCTGTGACTAATGGTCATTCCCATTTCCAACATACCGAGACCGTAAATAATGTTAGCACCTGCCAACATTGGAACAAGTCCGGTTAAAGTCTTTTCATGTCCGCTTTGGGCGTCACCACACTTGCTGTCCCCCTAACCACCGGCTGCCCAGGAAGGCAGCTTGTAGTATCTGGCCATGCAGGCAACTCCGGCATTGAGCATAGCAAGTTCAGGAGTTCCAACAACAGCAGCGCCATAGCGAAGATCCATGGCTGTTGAGGAACTGCCGTAAATAAATTTTGCGCCGCGTTTGGTAACTTGAGCAAGCACAAGTCCTGCCAATGCTTCACAGTTGTGAACAACCAAAGCACCGGCAAGGTTTACCGGGGTGGATCCGCCGGCCATACCCATGGAAAGTACGTTGACAATAGCACCATTTCTTGCAGCAACCATAATAACTTCACACACATCATGGGTGAGTTTTAATGGGCTGATTGGGCAGGTATTAAAGGTAACAGGGCAGCGTTGTTCAAATTCTTCTTCACCCACAGCAGCTTTCGCCATATCAATCATATATTGGGTGAGTTTACCGTTGCCGCCGCCTGTAAAGACGTGTTTGCTGGTATTTCTGAGCAAAGCTTCATAGTTGTGAAGTTCTGCAACAGCTTCAGGATAATCTTGAGCACCGGCCATACGTTCGCAGACAGGAATAACATCCAGTGCGTCCACAAGGCGGGTGAGTTCTTCAACGTCTTTTTTGGTTGAGTTATGGACTTCGCCTGTATCAGTATCTAAAATATATACTGCTTCACCGAAGTTTGTGAAAACAACTCTTGTACCGTCGAGAATAACATCGCGGTCAGGGGTAAGTCCATGCAGAGTTAATGTTTCAGGAGCACTTGCAACAGCATCTGCAATCATCCATTGCGGAAATCTCACAATGTCTTCATCGTAGACTGTTGCACCGGCTTTTACGAGTAATTCTCTTGCTTCCAGTGAACCGATAAGCACACCGGTCGTTTCAAGAATTTCAAGACTGGCTCTATGGATAGCATCCATCTCATCTTGCGTAAACATGTTGAGACTTAAGCCACCACTAGATAAGCTGCCAGCTTTTTTCCAGCGTTGGGTCATAACAATCTCTCCTTATTTTGCTCTTCACGCAAAAATAACCTAGAATTGTATTTTTTCCAGAAATAGGAAATGTTAAGCAATTTTAATGCATACAAGAATAGAAAAAATATGAGCCACTATATTTTTTACTCAGGATAAATGTTGAAATTCATGCAAACAATGGAAACTTAATTTGTCAGCATTAAACACAATAAAAGACACACGTTGTTTTTATTGCATTAACGCTTAAAAAGAAGAGGCAAGAAGAAGACAAATTGGCTAAAAAAAATTGAGAAAAAAGATAAAGTCTAAATTGTTTGTCCAAGGAACGCTTTCGCAAACTAATTACACATTACCTTGTCAATAACAGCGTGTCACAATATGCTATTATTTGTTTATTTGAGAAATAAATCATTTTTGAAAAATATGCAAGCATTAAAAAAATTATTTTTTGTTTCCTTTTTTTGCTACTGTATTTTTTATGAAAAAAGTTCTGTTATTTCCATAGGTAACAGATAAATTTTTAACAAATTAAATTTTTTTGCTTGACTTTTTTTGTGAAATAAATAATTAACTGGAGTTAAGTCACACAGAAAAGTTTTTTTTATTCAACTGCCGCATTCCGGCTTACAATGAACTTTTCGAAAATCAGCAAACTATTACACGTGTTAAATTAACTCATATTGAGTTATAACCTATACTCATGTATATGTAAAATATACTGGTCTTTGGAGTTATATTATGAGTAATAACACTATGGATAATAGATCTGATTGTAAATTTCGTTTATTAGGTTGTTTTGACAGTATTCTTTTTTGGCCTACCTTTGTTCTTTTTGCAATATTAATTCTTTTTGCTCTTTTTGCCCCCGAACAATGTAATGCTTTTTTCAGTTCCATTAAGGACTTCTTTTTGACCAATTTTGGTTGGTTTATTGTTGCTGTGGGCGCGACAACCATTCTTTTCAGCTTCTGGATGCTGTTAAATAATTCTTTTGGTGATATTAAACTTGGCGGAAAAGATGCGACACCTGAGTTTTCTTTCTATGCTTGGGTAAGTATGCTTTTCTGTGCCGGTTTGGGAACAGGCTTTGTTATTTTTGGTGTTGCTGAACCTCTTTATCACCTTTACACAGCTCCGTCTCTTCTTGACAGCAAAACCGCTGGTTTAGCTGCCGGTGTTCCTGAAGCTATTCGTTTATCAGTTGTAAACTGGGGCTTGGTATGTTGGCCTCTCTTCTGTGTTGCCGGCTGGGCTATCGGTTATGCTTCATACCGTTATAAAAAGCCTATCCGTACTTCCACAGGTTTGTATGGTATTTTGGGTGAACGCTGCAACGATACTCTTTTAAGTAAGATCGTTGATATTCTTGCTGCAATTGCTACCATTGGCGGCGTAACCATGATGATTGGTCTAGGTGTTGCTTCCATTACCTATGCAATCAAGCTGCTTTTCGGCATTGAACTTGGCGCTGCTGGACAATTCTGCGTAATGCTCGGTCTTATCCTTATTTACATTATCAGTTCTGCTTCCGGTATTGCAAAGGGTATGAAAATGTTCAGTGAATCCACAGGATATATGGCTATTTTCTTACTCTTGGCAGCAGTATTTTTAGGCAATACTCCTATTACCTATTCTTTAAACATGATTTTGCAGGTAACCGGTGAATTCATTTTCCGTATTCCACAAGCAATTTTATGGACTGACTCAACCCAAATTACTCCTCGCCCATGGGCTGGTAACTGGTTCATTTTCTATATTTTATGGAATATGTCCTATGTACCGTTTACCGGTGGTTTTATTGCCCGTATTTCCAAAGGCAGAACCATGCGTGAATTTGTATTTGGTACAGTTTTTGTTCCTATTATCACCTGTATTTTGTGGTTCTCCATTTGGGGCAGCAATGCTTGCTTCGAACAACTCAGCGGCTTCCAACCAATGTGGGAAGTTGTAAAGGATAATCCGGAACAAGCTCTGTATATGCTGCTTGGTTCTTTCCCAATGGGTCAAATCCTTTGCTTTATTGCTTTTGTTTGCTTCTGTGGTTTTGCTATCACAACTGCTGACGCTGCATCTCACTTCATTGCCCGTCAAGTTTCTACCGGTGAAGAAGACTCAACATTAGCCATGCGTGTTATTTGGGGCAGTGTTATCGGTATGACCGGTATTATTTTCCACGTAACCGGCGGCTTTAATGCGATTAAGTCAGTAGCTGTTTCTGGTGGTGTTGTCTTTATCGTGGTTATGATTGCTTATATCCTTTCTATTTGGCGTATGATGCATAATGACCCTGAAATAAAGAGAAATAATTTCTTACCATTAAAAAACAGGTGTGAATAGTATGAAGTATTTTAATAATGAATTTCAAGTGTTATCGGAACAGGAATTGTATCGTGTTCACAGTTTAACACTGGAACTGTTAGAAAAGAAAGGTCTTTTGTTCCACTCTGAAGAAGCTGTAAAAATTTTAGCTGCCCATGGTGCTAAAGCGGATGGTAATTGTGTGCGTTTTCCTGCTCCTTTGGTTGAAAAATGCATTGCGCAGTCTCCTGCCAATTTCCTTTGGCAGGCTCGTGATGATAAGAAAAGCCTGATGATCGGGCATGAACAAAATAAGGTTTATTCCATGCAGGACAATGGCCCTGTGTTCATTCAGGAAAGAAACGGCCAAAAACGCATGGGAAACTTTGAAGACGTATGTAATTTTTATAAACTGGGACAAACCAGCAAGGTGACAACTATTGTGGGACAATGCACTGTTGACCCTCATGAACTGGATGATGCGCCTAATAAACATAAAATTATTACGCAAAAGTTATTGGAACTGACAGATAAACCTATTATTTCATGGCCGCAAATGAGCAATCAAAACACCAAAGATGTTTTTGATATGGTTGAAATGGTTATGGGAACAGGTTATCTTGACCGCAATTACTTTATTACTGCTTCTGTTTGTGCTCTGTCACCTTTGCAGTATTCACAAGAATCTGCGGATACTATTATTGCCTACGCAAAAGCAAATCAGCCTGTTATGCTGCTGACCTGCCCCATCAGCGGAGTCAGTGCACCTATTGGTGAAATTCCTTCTCTTATTTTGCAAAATGCAGAAATCTTGGCCGGCCTTGTTTTGGCACAATGCGTTCGTCCCGGTATTCCTGTTATTTATGGTATCAGCCATAATATGGGCGATTTAAGAACAGGTACCTTTGTCACCAGCTCTCCGGAAGCAAAATTGGTAGACCGTGCGTCTATTCAACTCGTGCAAATGCTGTATCATATTCCAACCCGTTTCATGGCAGGAAATACGGATTCAAAACTTCCTGATATTCAGGCCGGTTTTGAAACCATGCAGAATTATATTTTCCTCCTCATGGGCGGCTCACAAATGATCAATGAATGCCTCGGTATTCTTGACGGCATGATGACTGTTTCCTATGAAAAGTACATCATTGACGAAGAATTGCTCGAACGCATTCAGATCATGATGAGTGGACTTGATATCAGTGAAGAAGCTTTTGACATTTCTGAACTTTTAGAATTGCCTCATGCGGAATCCTTCCTCATGTGTGAATCTACCTTGAAGAAATGTGGAAAGCAGTGGCTGCCTGCAACCTCTGAATGGAACAGCTATGATATGTGGGAAGCAAACGGCAGTCCGGATATTCTGGACAAGGCAGCAAAGATTTGTGCTGAACGTCTGGAATCTGCTCCTGAAGATTTGCTGGGAGAAGATTTGAAGAAGAGCTTAACTGCTTTTGCTCAAAAATAATACAATTACATGATGTAGTTGAAATAATTCCTCTAAAAAGCTCATTTTCTGAATGAAGTGGGCTTTTTATACTGCCCCCTATTAACAAAGTCTGAAAATTAAGAGAGTATATTTCAAGTA
>CAJTRG010000029.1:8367-8711 GCA_910578585.1 uncultured Mailhella sp. | reverse complement strand
CCCATTGCCTGCGTTCGTTCTTCATAATGTATACCTCTTACTTGAAATATACTCTTAATTTTCAGACTTTGTTAATAGGGGGCAGTATACTGGGTTCCCCGACTTCCCTCATTTAAACCTGCGGTTTTATTCGGCCGCTGGGGACGAGAATCTCTACTATCTGTAACAACTTAAACCATTTTGGTTTGTTGTCCCCTAATTCCTCATACCTATAGCTTCGCTATGTATGGGAATTATGGACGCGAACCTCTACCAACTCTAAGATTTAACTCTTCGAGTTATCTAAGAGTTGTACGAGGACGACTATAAGAGGGATAATATATGGTAATTAATCTTGACTATTT
>CAJTRG010000029.1:0-8269 GCA_910578585.1 uncultured Mailhella sp. | reverse complement strand
TTGGGAAAATCTGGTAATATTTGGGAAAATCTGGTAATATTTGGGAAAATCTGGTAATATTTGGGAAAATCTGGTATGATTAAAACAAAAGATATTGTTATTACAACAGATATGTTGAAGAAAATTGCTGAGATAGATCAATTTGTGGGTTCCTGGTCTGCGGATGAGCTGAAATTATCTCCCGCAGAGCTTATGAGCATGAAGCGGGTTGCCACCATTGAGTCTGTGGGGTCTTCCAACAGAATTGAGGGCAATAAACTGTCTGACACTGAAGTTGAAGACCTCTTCAGTCACATCAGCAAAAAATCTTTTGCTTCCCGAGATGAGGAAGAAGTTGCTGGCTATTCTGATTTAATCAATACCATATTTGAGAGCCATGCAGATATTCCTTTGACGGAAAATTATATCAAGCAGCTGCATCAAATACTTTTAAAATATTCTGGCAAAGATGAGCGGCATCGCGGTGAATATAAAACGGATTCCAATCGAGTTGCCGCCTATGATGCAGCAGGCAACGAAATCGGCACAATTTTTGAGACGTCAACTCCTTTTGATACGCCGCGGCTTATGCGTGAGCTCACCCAATGGACAAATGATACGCTTGCTGACCGTTTTTTACATCCTATTATTACTATTGGAGTATTTATTGTGCAGTTTCTCTCTATTCACCCTTTTGTTGACGGAAATGGGCGTTTGTCACGGGCACTAACTATCCTTTTAATGTTAAAGAGCAAATACAGCTATATGCCCTATGCTTCCATGGAATCTGTTATTGAAGCCAATAAAGACGCCTATTACAGGGCACTGCGGGGTACGCAGAAAACAATTTGGAGCGATAAAGTCGATTATGAGCCCTGGCTGACGTTTTTTGTGACGTCTTTGCAAAAACAAAAACGCGCCTTGGAAGAAAAAATTCAAAAGCTACAAAAGACAAATACTGATAAGTTATCTTCCACATCCCGTGAAATTTTAGCCTTGTTTGCTGAGACAACAGAACTTTCCATGCCTGAAATTGTGGAAAAATCCGGCAAGAATGCTGAAACAATCCGCAAAGCTGTGCAGGGGCTTGTGAAAAAAAGTTTTTTGACTAAATTAGGCACAACCCGAGGTGCTTTTTATACCATAAGAAAATAATCTAACTTGAAATTGTTCATGTAAGCCTCATGGTTAATGGGGCTTTTTTTATTAAAAAATTTGGTTCTTGACCATTATCTCAAGCGAGATTATGGTCAAGAACCTTATTCTTTTGTAAAAATATACTCCTTGTTAATGATAAAATGAAAAGCATACTGATATGGTATGCTTTTTTTGTCTGTGGAAAAAGTGAGAGAATTAGGCAGGAAAAAAGCAGAATTAGGTCTTCAAGAAATCGAAAAATTGTTAATAATGAAAACATACAAAGATTTTTGGAGGAATATATGAAACAGGGTAAAATATTAAAAAATGTTATTTGTTGTTTTCTTGCAATGGGAATGCTTTGTGCTTTTGGAGGAAAGGGTATGGCAAAGGACGTTCTCACCCCTAAGCAGAAAAATATAGTAATGATTTCAGCGTATACCGCTAAAAGTGATTTGGCAAATTTGGAAAAGGCACTGCACACCGGGCTTGACGAAGGCTTGACTGTCAATGAAATCAAGGAAGTTCTTGTGCAGGCCTATGCTTATTGTGGTTTTCCAAAAAGTTTAAATGGTCTGAATACGTTTAAAAAGGTTATGGATGCCCGCAAGGATAAGAATGATAAAATGGGTGAAGAAGGAAAACTTCTGCCCCAAGGCACAGATAAATTTGCCTACGGTGACGATGTGCAGTTTAAATTGACCGGCAAACGCTATAAAGGCGGTATTTTTGATTTTGCCCCTGCCATTGACGCCTATCTGAAAGAACATTTGTTTGCAGATATTTTTGCCCGCGGTGTGTTAACGTATCAGGAAAGAGAAGTTTCCACCATTGCCATGCTTTCAACTATTCGCACCGTGCCTGCGCAATTGAAATCTCACATTAATACCGGCAAGAATAATGGCTTGACCGATGAACAGGTCAGCGAAATTTTATCCTTGACCGACGCAACCTATAAAGGCGGCGATTTTGGTCTTGGTGAAGAAAATGTCCAGAATGCAAAATATTTTACCGGCAAAAGTTATGTGAATACCTTAACCAAGGACGGCGTTCGTGCAGTGAATGTAACTTTTGAGCCGGCTTGCAGAAATAATTGGCATATTCACCATAAAAGCGGACAAATCCTCATGGTAACCGAAGGCAGAGGCTATTATCAGGAATGGGGCAAACCAGCTCAGGAACTCAAAGCCGGCGATGTTGTGAATATTCCTGAAGGCGTAAAACATTGGCACGGCGCTGCAAAGGACAGCTGGTTCTCCCATATCGCTCTTGCTGTTCCTGCTGAAGGAGCTTCCACTGAATGGCTTGAAGATGTCAGTGATGAAGAATACGCAAAATTACAATAAATTGAGTTTATTATGAAAACAAGAAAATTAGGCACATTGGAAGTTTCTGAAGTTGGGCTTGGCTGTATGGGCATGCACCATGCCTACGGTGCTCCCCGTGATGAAAAGGAAATGGAAAAGCTTATCCATAAAGCAGTTGATTTAGGGATAACTTTCTTTGATACAGCAGAAATTTATGAAGCAAAAGGTCAGCCCCACGGCAATGAACTCTTGGTGGCACGGGCTTTGGCGCCTTACCGCGGCAAGGTCAAAATTGCGACAAAGTTTGGCTTGGCATCCAATGAAAATCATGAACTTTTGGCTGACAGCCGTCCGCAGACAATCAGAAAATCCCTTGAAGGCAGCCTGAAACGCCTTGGTGTTGAGTGCATCGACCTTTATTACCAGCACCGCGTTGACCCAAAAATTCCTGTGGAAGAAGTCGCCGAGACCATGGCGGAGCTGATCAAAGAAGGAAAAATTGCGCACTGGGGCATGAGTGAAGCCAATGCCGAACAAATCCGTGCGGCTCATGCCGTTTGTCCTGTTACAGCCGTGCAAAATCGTTATTCCATGATGACGCGCGACGGGGAAGAAACGGTCTTTCCTGTTTGTGAAGAGCTGAATATCGGCTATGTTGCCTTTAGTCCTTTGGCAAATGGTTTTTTGTCTGGGGCGTATACCAAGGATTCCAAATTTGACAAGGAAACGGATTTTCGAAGTTTCCTACCGCAATTCCAGCCGAAAAATATGGATGCACACCAAATTCTTTTGCAATTGGTGGAAAAATTTGCGAATATGAAGCATGCCACCAAGGCGCAAATCTCCCTTGCCTGGGTGCTGGCTCAACGGCTCTTTATTGTGCCTATTTTCGGAACAACCAAAGAAGAACGGCTTTATGAAAATACGGCGTCTGTGCAGGTTTCTTTCAGCAGCGAAGAATTGGCACAATTAAATGAAGCCCTCAGCCATATAGAAATCAAAGGCGTCTATATGGGCGCAAAGACAAAATAGGAGTTTGGAAATGAAAGTTTTATTGGTGAATGGTTCTCCTCACGAAAAGGGCTGCACCTTTACAGCCCTCACTGAAATTGCAAACACCCTCAATCAGGAAGGCATTGAAACAGAAATTTTTCAAATCGGCACAGCTCCGCTTGCACCCTGCAAGGCTTGCCGCGCCTGTGCAAAATTGGGCCACTGCGTTGTTGATGATAAGGTGAATGAATTTCTTAAAATTGCAAAAACTGCTGACGGCTATGTTTTTGGCTCGCCAGTGCATTATGCCTCTGCTGCCGGGGTTATTGCACCATTTTTAGACAGAGCATTTTTTGTGGATTATATGTCAGGAACCAATTCTTTTCCGCATAAACCTGCCACAGCCATAGTTTCTGCCCGCCGAGCCGGCACAACCGCAACCATTGACCAGCTCAACAAATATTTTCAAATTACACAAATGCCTGTAATTTCAGGAAGATACTGGAATATGGTGCACGGAGCTATGCCCGAAGAAGTAAAACAGGATCTTGAAGGCATGCAAAATATGCGCATGCTTGCCCGCAATATGGCATATCATTTGAAATGTCAGGAAGCCGCTGCAAAGGCCGGCATTTTCCCTCCAAAAGACGAAGAAGTTGTGTACACGAATTTCATCAGATAAAACGCCATACATACACTCCTCATGAAATAAAACCTGCTGCCCCCATTGTCGGCAGGTTTTATTTTTTCCGAAATTTTGGGGTTTTACAAAAAATAATTTTTTCTATATATTAACGCAAAAGGAAAAATTATGAACGAATTATATACAAAATTTCAACAGGGACATTTTATTTTTGCAGGGCCCTGTGCCTTGGAAGAATATAATATGGCGCTTGATGTCGCTTATAAAGTCAAGGAAGTGGCGGAAAAATACCAATTGACTGCGGTTTTCAAAAGCTCCTTTGACAAGGCAAACAGAACCTCTGCCAAGGGCTTTCGCGGGCATGGCATGGCCAAGGGTTTGGAATGGCTTGCGAAAATCAAACAGGAAGTGGACTTGCCTGTGGTCACGGACATCCATTTGCCGGAACAGGCAGTACCGGTTGCAGAAGTTGCTGATGTTTTGCAAATTCCTGCCTTTTTGTGCCGTCAAACAGATTTACTGGAAGCAGCTGCCAAAACAAAAGCCATTATCAATGTGAAAAAGGGGCAATTCCTTGCTCCCTGGGATATGGAACAGGTCAAAAATAAACTTGTCAGCTTTGGCAATGAGACAATACTTTTGACTGAACGCGGCGCAAGTTTTGGCTATAATAATTTAGTGGTGGATTTTCGTTCCCTGCCCATTATGCAGAAAATGGGTGTGCCTGTGATTTTTGATGCCACCCATTCAGTGCAGCTTCCCGGCGGACAAGGCACTTCCTCCGGCGGACAGCGGGAATTTATTGCAGGGCTGGCACGGGCTGCCGCAGCCATGGGCGTCAACGGAATTTTCTTTGAAACCCACCCGCATCCTGAAAAAGCTCTTTGTGACGGGCCCAACAGTCTGCCTCTTTTCCAGTTTGAACAAATGGTCAGCGAACTTGTGCAAATTTGGAATATCCCCAGCAAGTTATAGGATGAAAAATGCAAGTAGAATTTAAGCATAGAGATATCAGTCACTTATCCCGGGAAACTGTTGAGCGGGCAAAGAAAGTCAAGTTCATTGTCCTTGATATTGACGGCGTATGCACCAATGGACAGCTCTATATGAATTCCCAGGGCGAAACCATTAAAACCTTTCATGTGCACGACGGCATAGGTATCAAAACCGCTTTTATGGCTGGCATTGGTGTGGGCATTATTACCGGACGTCAGGATAAATGCGTTGAAGCGCGCATGCGTCCCCTTGGCGTGACAGAATATTACTGCGGCTATTACAGCAAGCTTGAACCCCTTTCTTTAATTGCCAAAAATCAAAATATTTCCTATGAAGAAATGGCGTATTTAGGGGATGATGTGATTGACCTTGATCCGCTTTTGCGTGTCGGGCTGCCCTGTGTGGTGGCAAATGCCTGCGAAGACATCAAACAAGCTGCGGCAGTTATTACAAAAACAAAGGGCGGCAGAGGAGCAGTGCGTGAACTTGTGGAAATTTTGCTTGCCTGTCAGGGCAAACAGCCTCTGCCTTATTTTTGGATACATTAATGGTTGATATTGCGCAAAAAAACTCTCCTGTAACCGTAACAAAAGAAAGAAAGGGACATCCTTTCCTTTTTCTTTTTGCACTTGCCCTTGTCTTTGCAGTATGCGTTCATTTCTGGAATGATTGGCAGGCGAAAAGTGAGGCACGGCGTTTGGCGGAAATTGTGCAGTCTGAGGAAATCGCCGAACTTATTGCCGGCGAAGGCTACAATAAAAAAGCTTTTTCTGCCGAGCTGGAAAATTTGAAATATTCCTATACCAAAAAGCGCACCATTGATGAAAATATGCAGACTGTTATGCAGGAATTTGCCAATATTCCTGATTTTCATAATGATGATATCGGGCTTGCCATGCAGGGAATTTCTGTGTCTTACGGCGAAGAAGGCAAGGAAGAATGGGCAATTTTTGCCAAATGGGCAACCATGCACCAGCAAACTTCTGTGGTGCAAATGGAAAATCCGCTCATGTGGCACAGAACCGGTGATAATTCTGTCCTTTTTTCGCAAAGCACTGCCGCAAATGATATGTATTTGAAAGATATTGCAGACAAGGTTGTGATTGAAGCCAAGCGCGGCATTATCTATAATGAAAATACCAAGGTGCTCCTGCACGAAGATGTTAAAGCTTCACAGCAGGCAAATATTGTTTCCGGGCCGTTTTTGAATTACGACAGCATTGAGCAGGTGGCTATTTTCCCGGAAGAAGCTGACTTTGCGGGTGAGGGGTTGGTCGGCAAAGCGGATGTGCTGAGCTGGAATATGCAGGAAAATAAAATTTATGGCAAAGGCAAAGTGTATGTCGAATGGACTCCTAAAGATGGAAAAAAAGAATGAATTTGTTTAGGCGGGAAACTATGAAAAAAACTTGTTTGTATGTGGCATTTCTTGCTGTTTTTGGTTTTTCAGGCGTTCAAGCCGCTGTGGCAAAAAATATTGATTCTGACTGCACCTATAACGGCATCAAACTCTATGGCAAAGTAAAAATTGTCACCAGCTTTCCGGATATAAAAGTACAAAAAGTCAATGCCTTTCAGAATTTGAGTGTACAAATGGTGGACGTATTTCCTGATGTGTGCGGAAAATGGCAGATTGTGGACACGTTTCCGGATTTTACCGTACAATTTGTGAATGCCTTTCCTGATATTACCATCAAAGAAGTAACGGCATTTCCCGGAATAAACTAAATATGCAAAGAAAAAATATGATGAAAAAAATTGTTGTTACGTGTTTGGCATGGGCGTGTTTTGCCATGCTTGCTCCATTAGCCTTTGCAGCACCGCAGCTGGCAGATAATGGCTTGCCTGTGAAAATCAATGCTGATGATATGGAATATGATATTGCCCAAAACCGGGTTATTTTCAAGGGCAATGTGCATGTGGTCCGCGGTGACTTTAATATGACTGCGCCGAAGATGACAATTTATATCAAAACTGCAAAACAGGCTGAAAAGGCTGAAGTCAAGGTGCATCATGATGCCATTCCCCTGACCGGAAAAGTGACAACAGTCAAGAAAA
Organism: uncultured Mailhella sp.; assembly: GCA_910578585.1. Taxonomy (GTDB): domain Bacteria; phylum Desulfobacterota; class Desulfovibrionia; order Desulfovibrionales; family Desulfovibrionaceae; genus Taurinivorans. The sequence continues at coordinate 1,156 of CAJTRG010000029.1, read as the reverse complement.
CTGTGGATACGCAGAATAAAATTGATAAAATTGAAGCAGAAAACGGCGTGAAATTTAAATACGGCAATCAATCCGGCCATTCACACACCGCAACCTATGAAGCGAACAAAGGCATTTTGACCATGAAAGGTGATCCCGTTGTGCAGGAAGGCAATAATTCCATTCGCGGTGAAACTATTTTATATTATTTATACGAACGAAAAAGCGAAGTCGTGGGCTCATCAAGAAAACGTGTAGAAGCAATTTTCGATTCCAATCAATAGGGATATCCATGAAAGCAACATTAGTCGGCGAACATCTGGCAAAAACATACGGGGCACGGCAAGTTGTCCGTGATGTGAACATACAAATCAATCAAGGCGAAATTGTAGGACTTCTTGGCCCAAATGGTGCAGGAAAAACCACGTCTTTCTATATGCTGACGGGGATTATCAAAGCCACTCAGGGCAGAATTTTGTATAATGGCGAAGATATTACCTCGTGGGCGCTCTATAAACGGGCACGGGTGGGAATTAGTTATCTGCCGCAGGAAAGTTCCGTGTTTAAAACCTTGACGGTAAAAGAAAATATCAAAATCGTTATGGAATATACAAACCTTTCCCAAAAGGCTCAGGAAGAAAAAATTTACAGCCTGCTCGATGAGTTTGGTTTGACACGGCTTGAAAAATCCCTTGCCTCCTATTTATCCGGGGGCGAACGACGCCGGCTTGAAATTGCCCGCTGCCTTGTGCACGATCCTTTATTTGTGCTGCTGGATGAACCCTTTGCCGGTATTGACCCGCTTGCTGTGAGTGATATTCAGGATTTGATCAAACGCCTGAAAGACCGTGGTATTGGCGTGCTCATTTCTGACCATAACGTGCGCGAAACCCTTTCCATTTGCGACAGGGCGTCCATTATGCACGACGGTATTTTACTGCTTTCCGGCACGCCGGAAGAAATCGTCAATAACGAAAAAGCAAGAGAAATCTATTTAGGTGAAAATTTTTATATGCAGTAAGCTTTTTCTTTTATTTCTATTTTATAAAAAGAAATGCAAAAAGCTTTTTTATAAAAAATTTCTTTTGGCTCTTGACTAGAACATTTCCGGTAAATCTTACAAATTTCTTGCAGGGGAAAAACTTTATCTCTGCTGTCCATTTCTCTAAGTCTCGTA
>CAJTRG010000028.1 GCA_910578585.1 uncultured Mailhella sp. | reverse complement strand
AAACTTTTTAAGCTTTATTATTAAAATTATTTGTAATTATTTTCGGAAATACTCTGGAAGTTTAATTTTAATCAGACATTTTGCTTGCGACAATGGTTTTGCCAATGCCGAAGGCTTTTGCTTTGAATTCTCCAAGGCCCCAGTATTCACGAAGCATGGGGATATAGGCAAGTACATCCAATTTCTTCGGATCAGGAAGTCCTTCTGCATTGAGAGCAGATTCCCTTATTTTCACGTCCATAATTTCGCCCACATAAAGGGTATGCGTGCCCACATCACAGGATTTTATAAGCGTCAGTTCAATAATTACAGGGCATTCCTGCACGTAAGGTGCGTCAACGTGTTCAGCTGCTACTGGTGTCAGTTTCGTTCTGGCAAATTTATTTTCCTGGGCAACAGAAAAGATTCCGCAATAGTCCACTTCCGGCAGAATTTTGGTGTCAGGAATACTAAGGGTAAAGGCTTTATGCTTTAAGATATCTTTGTGGGTTTGTCTGCTTCCGCGAACAGCAACAGTAATGGCTGGCGGTTGGGCAGAGCAGGGACAGCCCCAAGCGGCAGTCATAATATTGGGTATTTTTTCTCCATTGTTGTCTGTGTGGTAAGAGCCTACCAGAAAAATAGGACAGGGGAGAACAAAATTTTGCGGGCCAATGGATTTATGAAGATTAGTTTCTGACATTGTTTTTATCCTTTGTATTTTTGGATGCTGTAACAGTTTTACTGGTTCGCGGTGCTTGTTTGGTGAGTTTTGCAAGGGCTAAAATCGTATTGGCATAGGCTGTGGAATGGTTATAGCGTTTGATCACCTTGACTTGTTTGGTAAAAGCAAGATTTCTTTGTTTCCAGCCCTGGGTATGCAAAAATTTAGCCACACTCAAAATTGCGTCAGGCGGGTCAAATAAATCAATTTTTCCGTCTTTATTGGCGTCAATGCCATAAAGGGGAATATTGCTGGGCATGAATTGCCCATAGCCTATAGCACCATAAATGGAAGATGGCACGGTATTGATATCAATATTATTTTTGATGGCATAGCGCAGCAAAGCTTTGAGCTCATTATATGCCCAGTCTGCTTTTACTTTGATTTTTTCCTGCAAATACTTTTTTTGTGCCTCAGTGAGGTTGAGCTTGGCTGTATAGTTAGGAAGCATGGATAACTCCGTAGAAATACTCATGCTTGCTAACATGGGAAGAGGGTTGAATTTGCCTAAAAATTTGCCATGCCAGGTTTCCACATAAATAAGAGCGGAAATAACTTCCCTTGGCACAGCATATTTCTTTTCAGCCAGGGCAAAATATTCTTCATTTTCACTCAAAAATTTAATACATTTTTGCGCGTTTTCTTCTGTTACATAGCCGGGATACCAGGGATAGGGAATGCCTAATTCGTTGGTTTTAGGCTTTTCCTTTGCCTTGTTTTTGTCAGTTTTCTTTTTGGGTGCGAAACTGGCATTATAGAGCTCTTTTACTTTATTTCCCATGGGTTTTTGGGAAAATTCATTTTCTAACTGGACAAAATATTTATTTAAATCCTTTTTAGAAAATCCGTCTTTTAAGAGGCGTTTGTAAAGATCATTCCAGGTATTGTCCTGCCATGTTTTTACTGCTTCAGCAGGGCTTGTTTTGTTTTCCGCTGCTTCTGAAAAGCCAGTAAAACAAGAGAAAGCAAGTACTATGCTCAAGAGAGAAAAGATTGCGCGTTTCATAGGATTAAACTGTATTAAATTTTATGAAGAACCATTAAAATTTATGCAACACCCAGGATACCTTGCCAAAAAGCTTTTCCTGCAAGCTTTCAAAACTGATAACACTTTGCGGAAGATCAGGTCTTTCAAAGCAAAGGGAATAGGTATTATCCGCAATATTATGGAAAATTCTTCTAAAAATTATTCCTTCCTGCGGCAAATACAGGGCATAGAGTTCCCCGGAAAGAATGGGAAGTTTTTCCTCATCCTGCTTTGTGACAACGCCCACAAGGGAAAGACGGGGCAGACTTGGTTCCATGCCGTTGCCATTGTAGTTGAAAACGTGCGTGCTGCATTTTGTAAGGCTTTTGGGGAGCACAACTTCATCAATAGTTTTAAAGGTATATTCATCAGCATTTTTTTCGCAAAAGGTTTCATAGACTTTAGCAATAAAACCGCGGGAAACATCTTCCAGCATCACATGGGTATTTTTTCCGTCAATATTGCTGATACCCTGCAAATACATGGGCTCTTTCTTGTCTCTGAGCCAGTCTGGGTTGACGCCAAATTTATCATATAATTTGATAAGCCAGTCAGAAGGAATGGATTGTCTTCTTTTTGCATCAGAAATGCTGGATTGGCTGATTTCTAAAATGCCGGCAAGTTCCATTTGTGTTTGGCAGTTTGCTGCAAATAAAATTCGTTTATATATTTCATCAAAAGTTCCCATAATTTTCTCCGTTATTTAATAGATTTGAAAAGTGGATTGTCAGGTGTAACTACGATTTTGGTGTTATTTTCAAAAGAGGTCTTCATTGCTTCAAGGCTGCGCTGGAATTCAAAAAATTCAGGGGATTTTCCATAGGCTTCAGCAAAAATCCTGGCAGCAGTGGCATCGCCTTCCCCTTGGAGAATTTGTGCCTTTTTCTTGGCTTCAGCTAAAATAATTGCACGTTCACGGTCAGCAGTTGAGCGAACTTTGGTTGCTTCTTCTGTTCCTTCAGAACGGTATTGGCGAGCCTGACGTTCACGTTCTGCTCTCATTCTGTCGTAAATAGCTCTTTGGTTTTCAGGGGGCAAGTCTGTGCGTTTGATACGGGCATCAACCACTTCAATGCCAAATTCCTTCATTTGTCTGGAAGCCTGTTCGGTAACAGAATCCATAATATTGGTTCTTTCGCTGGCAACAACTTCAGTCAGCGTACAGCGGCCGATATGGGCACGCATTTGTGAATAGATAACCGCATCAAGTCTGGTTTGTGCATTGGGAATAGTGCGCACGGTACGGTAGAACTGCAAAGGATTGATAATGTGCCAGCGGGCATAGTTATCAAGCACAATGGTTTTCAAGTCACTGGTGAGTGCTTCAGCCGGTTTTGCATCGTAGTCCAAAATACGGGCATCAAAGCGTACAACGCTGTCAATGAAAGGTACTTTTAAATGCAGACCGGCTTTATAGACTTCATCCTTTGGTTCGCCAAGCTGCAAAATAATGGCTTGTTCTGTCTGGTGAACAATAAAGAGAGCCTGAGAGCCAATACCAAGGATAATAATAAGAAAAATAAGCAGAGTAGGAAGTTTATTATTCATTATCTTGTACCTCTTGAAATTGAGCTCATGGGGCTTGTTGTCTGCGTCAGTTCTTCTTCGGCAGGATTAATAAGAGCCTTTTCCAGATTTGAAGGAGTATTTCCCATTGGAATAAGAGGCATAATTTGATTTGTTCCGTTATTAGGCAAAATCATTTTTTCCATTTCAGGATTATTCAGCATTTTTTCCAGACTTTCAAAAAGCAGACGTTTCTTGGTGATATCTTCTGCTTTTTCATATTCAGCAAGCACGGAAAGGAAACGGGCAGTTTCCCCTTGAGCATGGGCTATGCGGGTTTGCTTGTAGGCTTCGGCAGTGTTGACAATTTCTGCGGCAGTACCTTGTGCCTTTGGCAAAATATCCTGTCTGTAGGCTTCTGCCATATTGATGAGGCGCTGCTTGTCTTCACGTGCACTGGCAACGTCTTTAAAGGCTTCCTGTACATCTTTTGGAGGCTGCACGTCCTGCATTTGCACGGCAACAACTTGTACGCCTACTTTGTAACGGTCTAAAATATTTTGCAAAAGTTCTGTAACTTTGTTTTGAATTTCCACACGGCCGCCGGTCAGTGCAGAGTCCAGCGTGGTTCTGCCGATAACTTCACGCATGGCAGCTTCAGCAGCTTTTTTGACAACTGCATCAGGCTGGGTTACGTTGAATAAATAGTCAAAAGCACCGTCTGGCTTAATGTTATATTGAATATTGAATTGAATATTAACAATATTTTCATCTCCGGTCAGCATGGAGCCTTCATCATCCACAGCCTGTGCGCGTCCCTGCTGGAAGCCGTCAGAAGTGTGGGTTGAGCGGAAGCCAACTTCTGCCTGGCGCACACGGGAAACATTAGGAAGAACAACAGTTTCAATAGGATACGGAATATGATAATGAAGCCCGGCATCTTCTGTTCTGGTGTAGGCGCCAAATCTGAGCACAACGCCCGCTTCATCAGGCTTTACAATAAATACCCCGGAGCCGAGCCATACAAGGACAAGCAAAAGGATAATCCATTTTACGCCAATCACCTGTGGAGCTTTGATCAATTTTTTTGGCTGTCTTGGGCCTTCATTGTTATTGCCATTATTTCCGTTATTATTCCCGTTGTCGCCGTTATTGCCGTTGCCGGATTTATTTTTCCTGAAAAAATCTTCAAAAGCTTTTTTTTCTTTTTCAATGTCAAAACTAAAATCATCATCAGGGTCAGGGGTATTATTGATTTTTTTTCCAAAATCCCAACCGCCCTGTTGTTGTTTTCTTTTTTCTTGTAATTTATCCCAATCCCAGTTCATAATTTTATCAGTGGCAAAGCCAGTTAAAAGTTTATAAAATAGTTTTTGCGTGCTATCATTAACATATTTTAGCCTGAAAGGCTAGTCTTTTATAAGAGAATAAAAAGCTATATTTTTTTGTCAAGTTTGTTTATACTAAAAAAAATTATGGAGATAAAAAATATGAATATACAAAATGTTGGTGCAATTATTTTAACCTATAGTGATATTGAAAAAACGGTAGCCTGTTTGCGGGCTGTGCATGAGCAGGCAGAAGTGCCGTATCGCATTGTGGTTTGTGATAATGGTTCTGGAAATGAATATGCCGATAAAATTTATGAAGAATGGATAAAAATCGCCCAAGAGCATAATTTGGACGAGCCTGTGGAAGTTTATGCCAATGACAGATCCGGGGCAAAGCTTGTTTTCCTTCGTCTGGAAGAAAATAAAGGCGTTGGCGGCGGATTTAACGAAGCTTTGCGCTTCTTGCTCTATGATACGGAATGTCAGGCTTTTTGGGTTATGCACCATGATACAGAGCCTAAAAACTATGTTCTTTCAGCGCTTCTTGAACATGTGCAGGAGGGTGATGAAAAAATTGGCATGGTGGGTACAACGCTTATTTATAAGGATAGTGACTTGCAGGAATGTGCTGGCGGCGGCTATTGGCGCAGCTGGGTCGGCAAGGCGAAACTTCTTGACAGCGGCTATGATAAATTTTCTCACTCAGACCAAAAGGAAATTGTGCAGAAGCTGGATTATGTGAACGGTGCTTCCTGCCTTATTTCACGGGAACTCATTAATGCCATTGGGCTTTATGATGAACGTTTGTATATGTTTTATGAGGATGTGGAATATGGTCTCAGAGCAAAGAAAGCCGGCTTTGCCTTGACTTGGGCACCCGGGGCAAGGGTTTACCATTATGCTCCCAATGCAGAGCAATTAACCCCGGTGCTTAATTTTACGGAAGAGCCGGAACTGACACCGGACGTTGATTACCTATATATGCGAAATCGTTTTTATTTGCTCAGAAAGGAAAATGCGTTTGCCTATATCTTAGGAATAATTTTTATTCCATTACTCCTTCTTTCAAGGAATTTTAAGGGGCAAAAAGGACGTTTAAAACTGATTATCAATGCAGTAATGGACGGATTAAACAGAAAAATGCATAAAATTCATGGATAAATTCTGTTATTAGAGTAAAAATATATTTATAAGAGCAAAAATTGCATTTTAAAAATAGAAAATAAAAGATTAATACAGAATCATACAGAAAAGCAGGTATAAATACAAAGTGCTTGCTTTTTTTTATTATTTATTATTTATAAAATAAGAAAAAATATATTGTATTTATGAAAAAAGTACAAAAAAAATTATTATAAAAATTTTTATTTGTAGAAAAAGAGTATTTATAAAATTAAAAATATTTAAATAATACCATAAAAATTTATTTTTTAATATTAATATATAGTATTTAAATCATTATTTATTTATTAATACAGTTTGATAGTTTTTATCTACATGTTGACAAAGTAAAAAAATATTTTATAAAAAACTATCTTTATTTTTGAAAGGTTTTTTATGAAAGTAAATGGCAAACAAATAAAACTCGCAAAATCCCTGAGCTTGAAAGAATATCTTGAGCAGGAAAATTATGTGCTTTTGCATGTTGCTGTTGAAAGAAACGGACAAATTATTCCAAGAGCTGATTTTGTAAATACCATGCTGACAGATGATGATAAACTGGAAATTGTCAGTTTTGTGGGCGGCGGTTAATTGTTGAAAAGAACGTTTTGTGAATAATTTTTGCTGGAACAAGAAGGATTTTTATGGATAAAGCGCAATATTATCATGTTCAGGAAATGCGGCACGGCATGGATATGCAAGCCCTGTTTGCCAGCGCGCATGTAGGTATTGCAGGGCTTGGCGGGCTTGGTTCCCATGTGGCAGTTCTGCTGGCGCGCCTTGGCATTGGAACATTGACTCTTGTTGATTTTGACAGCGTTGATGAAACCAATATCCACCGTCAGGCGTATGAACTTGCTGATATTGGAAAGCCCAAGACGCAGGCTCTTTATGAACAGCTGATGCGTATCAATCCTTATATAACCTATCATTGTTATCAAGAAAAAATTGTTCCTGAAAATGTTCAAACGCTGTTGGGAACTTGTTCTGTTATTTGCGAAGCCTTTGACAGGGCAGAGCAAAAAGCAATGCTTGTGGAAAATGTGTTGTGCCAGCTGCCAAATGCGTATTTAGTAGGCGGCAATGGCATGGCAGATGTAAAAAGTGCAAATCTGATGCGCGTGCAAAAGCTCATGAGCCGTTATTATGTTTGCGGCGACGGTATCAGCGATGTGACAGATTCCTGCCTTTATGCACCGCGGGTTGCGCTTTGCGCGTCCATGCAGGCAACGCAAATTATGCGAATTATACTAAATGAAAAAAATATATGAGGTGGCAAAATGGAAGATACGTATAAACTTGGAAATCACACGTTTACTTCACGTTTTATTTTAGGTTCCGGTAAATTTTCTTTGGATGTAGTGAATGCTGCGGTTGAAGAAGCAGGCGCGCAAATCATTACGTTAGCGCTGCGTCGTGCCAATATCGGCGGCATTGCCAATATTTTGGATTATGTTCCAAAGGGAGTAACCATTTTGCCTAATACTTCCGGTGCAAGAAATGCGGATGAAGCTTTGCGTATTGCGCGCTTGGCCCGTGAATGCGGCTGCGGTGATTTTGTCAAAGTTGAAGTTATCCATGAAAGCAAATACTTGCTGCCTGATAACTATCAGACTGCAAAAGCTACAGAACTTATGGCAAAAGAAGGTTTTATTGTTTTGCCCTATATGTATCCGGATTTGAATGCTGCCCGCGATATGGTGAACGCCGGGGCTGCTGCAATTATGCCGCTTGGTGCGCCTATTGGTACCAATAAAGGTTTGGTAACCAAAGAATTTATTCAAATTTTGGTTGATGAAATTGATTTGCCTATTATTGTGGATGCCGGCATTGGCAGACCTTCACAAGCCTGCGAAGCCATGGAAATGGGCGTCACAGCGATTATGGCAAATACTGCCATTGCCACAGCCGGCAATGTTCCAGCCATGGCGCGTGCCTTCAGACAAGGCATTGAAGCCGGCAGAATGGCTTATTTGGCTGGTTTTGGCAGAATTAAAGATAAAGCAGACGCTTCTTCACCTTTGACAGGCTTTTTGGACGAAGAATAGGGGCTGACCATGAGTTTTAAATATTTACCGAATATGGAACAGCTTGGCCACAGCATGCTCAATCAATTTCTTGATGAAGTTGCTCGTGTGGATTTTGATACCTTTACAGCAGCCGATGTGCGTGAAGCCCTGAAAAGGGATTATTTGGAACTGACACCGCAGGATTTTGCAGCGCTTCTTTCTCCTGTTGCTGCGGACTTTTTGGAAGAAATGGCACAAAAGGCGCAAATTGAAACCAGAAAACGCTTTGGAAATACCGTCTGCCTGTATACGCCTTTATATATTGCCAACTATTGTGCAAATAACTGTGTTTATTGCGGATATAACTGCAAAAACAAAATTCACCGCGGAAGCCTCAGTTATGAAGAAATTGAAGAGGAACTCAAATCCATTTCTTCCACCGGTTTGCAGGAAATTTTGCTTTTGACTGGTGAACACAGAGTAAAATCTTCCATTGAATTTATTGCAGAAGCCTGCAGAATTGCCCGTAAATATTTCACTACTGTGGGCATCGAAGTCTATCCCATGAACAGTGACGAATACCGTATTTTGCATGAAGCAGGCGCGGATTTTGTTTCTGTGTATCAGGAAACCTACAATACAGAAAAATACGATGAAGTGCATTTGTCCGGGCCTAAAAAGGTTTATCCATATCGTTTTTATGCGCAGGAACGGGCGCTCATGGGCGGCATGCGCGGTGTTGGCTTTGGGGCTTTGCTCGGTCTTGATGATTTTAGAAAAGATGCCTTTGCCACAGGCCTTCATGCCTATATGGTGCAAAAGAAATACCCTCATGCCGAAGTATCTTTCTCTTGTCCCCGCTTACGCCCTATTGTCAATGATGATACCATCAATCCAAAAGACGTGCACGAAAGACAGCTTTTGCAAATCATGTGTGCCTATCGTTTATTTATGCCTTTTGCGGGTATTAATATTTCTACCCGTGAATGTGCACGCTTTAGAAATAATGCGATTAACATTTGTGCCACAAAGATTTCAGCGGGCGTAAAAACCAGTGTGGGCGGACATGGCGAAGAAGAAAAAGGCGATGCACAGTTCATTATTTCTGATGAACGAAGCGTTGATGAAATTCTTGCAAAAATCCAATCTCTTGGCCTGCAGTCTGCCATGACAGATTATTTGTATGTATAATTTTATTTTGTCTCCTTGTTAATAACAGCAAAAAGCCTGCTTTGTTTTGTAAAATAAAGCAGGCACTTTTTTTAAACGAGAAAATATGAAAAAAGTTATTTGTATCAGCCAAAAAGATAGTTGTGTGGAAGATTTTTTTGCGCGTGCTGAAAGAATATTTCAGCAGGAAGTTTTTGCGTTTATTTTGCGTGAAAAAAGTCTGTCTGAGGAAGCTTACAGGGAACTAGCGTTAAACCTTTTGCCCATTGCTCAAAAATATCCAACGCCATTCTTATTGAACGGGCATTTTGCTCTTGCCTGTGAGCTTGGGCTGGGCGTGCAGCTTTCTTTTCAAGCCTGGCAGGAGCTAAACGAAAGTCCTGTGCCTGTGGGCATTTCCATTCACAGCGCGGAAGAAGCAGAATATATTATGCAGGCACAGAAAAAAGTTTCTGTGTCTCATATCTTGGCAGGGCATATTTTCCCCACAGACTGTAAAAAGGGTTTGGCTCCGCGCGGTTTGGAATTTCTTTCCTCTGTCTGCAAAGTGGTACAAAATAAAATTCCTGTGTTTGGACTTGGTGGCATTGAGCCGGAAAAAATGCCGGCTCTTTATGAAGCTGGGGCATACGGAGGAGCGATTATGAGTTCCTGTATGAAAAATCCTGACATTGAAGAATTGCTCAATGCATTTGAATAACTTAGGGTGTGTTTCCAAATTATCTTAACCAAACTAAACAACACGCAATAAGGACA
>CAJTRG010000027.1 GCA_910578585.1 uncultured Mailhella sp. | reverse complement strand
TTATATCATAACTTAAAAACAATTAAAAGAAAAATTTAGAAACACACCCTAGTATTTTTATTCATTAATATAAAAACTCCCCCTGAAAATATTTTCAAGGAGAGTTTATTTTTTAACCAATGGATATTGAGTGATTAGAAATCAACTTTTTTTCCATAGTAAATGCATTTAAGCAATTTTTCCATTTCTTCCTGATTTGGCTGGCGTGGATTTGAGAATGTGCAGGCGTCTAAGAGGGAATTCTTTGCAATATCTGGAAGTTTTGCTAAAAATTCATCTTCTGGAACCATGCCGTTTTCATAATCTTTGAGAGCCAATGGAATATTGAGATTTGTGCTTAATTCCTGGATTTCATCACAAAGTTTTTGCACCGCTTCTTCATTGCTTGAATATTTAATGTTCAAAACATTCGCAATATTAGCATACCGTTTTGCTGTTGCAGGATCTTTTGCGTTATATTGGATAACGTAAGGCAAGTACATGGCGTTTGCTGCACCGTGTACAACGTGTCCATTTTTGAACACTGCGCCTGTCTTGTGAGCCATGGAGTGAACAATACCCAATAAGCCGTTGGAGAATGCCATACCGGCAAGGCATTGTGCATAGTGAACTCTTTCTCTCGCAACCATGTCGCCTTTATAGGAATTTTCAAGGTTATCAAAAATAATATCAATAGCTTTCATGGCAAGAGGATTGGTGAAAACACTGGCAGCCGTAGAAACATAGGCTTCAACAGCATGGGTAAGAGCGTCCATACCGGTATGGGCGGTCAGTTTTGGAGGCATGGTTTCAGCAATGGCCGGGTCAATGATAGCAATATCCGGGGTGAGGTTGAAGTCAGCCAAAGGGTATTTGATACCTTTATCATAGTCGGTGATAACTGAGAAAGCAGTTACTTCTGTTGCGGTTCCTGAGGTTGAAGGAATAGCAATAAAGTGTGCTTTGGTACGCAGTGTGGGCAGGCTGAAAGGTTTGATGGCATCTTCAAATTTAATGTCAGGATATTCATAGAAAATCCACATGGCTTTTGCAGCGTCAATAGGAGAACCGCCGCCGATAGCCACAATCCAGTCAGGCTGAAATTCGCGCATAGTTTTTGCGCCGTTCATAACTGTGGTAATGGATGGGTCTGGTTCAACGTTTTCAATAAGCCGTGTTTCAAGTCCGGCTTCTTTCAAGTTGTTGACAACTTTATCCAAAAAGCCAGCTCTTTTCATGGAGCCGCCGCCGACAACGACAACAGCTTTTTTGCCTTCGATGTGTTTGAGTTCGTCAAGAGCATTTTTTCCGTAATAGATATCACGGGGAAGTGTAAATCTAGCCATAATAATCTCCATAAACGTTTAAGTTTTGTTTACTATAGCCTTTTATACAGGTATGGGCAAGCATTTTTGAAAAATTATCAAAAATAAAGAAAAAGGCAGTATGGACTGCCTTTCTCTTGTTTATATGGTTTTAAAAAAATTTATAGCGGTGAAAATTCCGTCAGAACCTGATAAAATTCTGATGGAGTAATAGGCTTTCCAACATGCCCATTAAAACCGCTTTCTATATAGAGTTTTTTATCTTCTTCAAGAACATTGGCGGTCATGGCAATAATAGGGGTGACAAGTTCCAGATCCTGACGAAGATGCTTTGTTGCTGTCACGCCGTCCATTCCGGGCATTTGAACATCCATTAATATGATATCATAGCTGTTTTTACTTGCTTTTTGAATGGCTTCAATGCCATTGACAGCCGTATCAACAATGATTTCTTTGCGCTTCAAAAGTTCTGTGGCAATCATGGTATTGACGGCATTATCTTCAACCAGAAGGACTGAAAGATTTTTGAGTTTATTATCATCAACCTGTTTTGCCTGCTTTGCTTTATCCGGTGCTGTTTGTTCATTGTATTCAAGAGGAATTTCCAGCTTGAAATTAGAACCTTTACCCTGTTTGCTGGTGCAGGTTAATTGCCCCTGCATAAGTTCTGCAAGATTTTTGGAAATACTGAGTCCCAGTCCTGTTCCGCCGTATTTTCTGGTGGTTGAGGAGTCTGCCTGGATAAATGGATTGAAAATATTTTTCAGCTGTTCTTCTGTAATACCAATGCCTGTGTCAATAACTTCAAAGGAAAGGAGGGCAATTTTTGTATCACAGACTGTATTGTCAGAAACCTTGCGTATTCTGATAGTGATTGAGCCTTTTTCAGTAAATTTATACGCATTGCTGATAAGGTTGGTCAAAATCTGCATAATGCGGATAGCATCGCCAAGCCATGAGTCCTCAATGGCAGGATCCTTATCAATACGGTAATCAATACCTTTTTGATTCATTTGCAGGGTGAAGAGGTTATAGATATTTTTGGAGAGTTCTTCCAGAGAGAGCGGAATATGTTCAATATTGAGCTGTCCTGCTTCAATCTTGGAATAATCCAGAATATCATTGATTGTATGCAGCAAAAGCGTGGTGGAGGAAATACCCTTTTCCACAAAATCTCTGTATTTATCTTCAAGGTCTGTTTCGGTTAAGAAGCCAAATACATTGATAATAACGTTAAGCGGTGTCCGTATTTCATGGCTCATTACAGCCAGAAAATCACTTTTTGCCTTTGCTGCGCGTTCGGACTGCAGTTTTGCATCAATAAGAGCTTTTTGTTTATTCTTGAGTCTTGTGATCATTGATTTTTCTTCGCGCAGGTCACGGGAATAGCAAACAATAATATTGCTGTTTTTATATCTAAAACGTTTAAGGATTATTTCGCAGGGGATAAGTTCCTGATTTAAATTCTGATAATGCCATTCATAGGTTTCCTGACCCGTTTCAAAAGCTTGTTTGAGTTTATTTTGATGCTCAGTTAAAGAAAGTTCTCCGTCAGGCTGATATTCAGGGATAAGTCTGTTGAAATTTTCAATAAATTCCTGTTTGCCTGCAAAATTAAAAAAGCGTATACATTCCTGATTGCAGTCAATAAGTGTATAATTTTCATCCCAAATGGTGCAGCAAACAGGGGTAGCATCAAGCATAATTTGTATGCGTGTTTCCTGTTCTCTGATTTTTGCTTTCATTTCCATTTCTTTTTGTGAATTAAAAACATAATAAATGAAATAATGTTTATTGCGGAAATGAAAATGCATGGCAGTGATCACGCAGGGAATAGGATTTTCTGCTGCATCAAGAAAAATCCATTTAAATTTTGCAACGCTGTTTTTCCGAATAAGCTCATTTTTTTCGTGAATAAATGATGTAACTACCTGTTTTGCTTGCTCTTTAGCAAAATATTTTGTAAAGTTTTTAATAAATTCATCCGTAGTTGGTATATCCAGAAGTTCAATGAGTCTGTTGTTGCAGCCAATAACTTTACCTTTTTCATTAAAAATCAAACTTGCAAAAGGCATGGAATTAACCAGCAAATATATATACTTTTCCACATTAACTTTATTGCTGGAAAGGCTCATCAGATGATGTATCAAAATGATTGCGCAGCCCAAGGTTATAGTCACAAAACAGCCCAGAAAAACGTGAATAAAGGTGAAGTTGATAGGAGAGCTTGCTATTTCAATATGTTCTGTATGGGCAATGGCTTCATTATATTCTTTTGTGATGTGGTCTACGCTGTCCAAATAGACAGGGGCAGAAAGAATTTTGAGTGCTTTATAGTTGTTTGTAGCCTCTTCTTTCATGGTCTCAAAAGCCTTTCCCTGCAATTCATGCTGAACGAGCAATTGTTCATACATTTGAAGAATCTTGTCCTTGTGGCTGCTGTCAGGAATTTTTTCATTGATAATATCAAGAAGGGCAACAGCTTTCATATGGTAAAGGCTGTTCTTGGTTCTTGGAGCCTGTCCAAAAAGCTGAGCAGAAACATCCTGATAGTGTATGAGGTGTTCAGGATTTTGGCTGCGAATGTACATTTGGGAAAATTCGTCAAGCTGCAGGCTGTTGAGATATATTTCATTAAGCACATCAATGGCAATGAAGTGGCCTTCCTGCACTTCAAAATATTCTCTGTTTTCATGGATTTCATAAAGTAAATAAAAATTAAAGAGCAGTGAGACAAAAAGCAAAAATCCCACAAAATTATAAAAAATTTTATTCATAATATGCCTGTACTTTTTTTTTTATAAAAATATTATTCCTGGATAAGCTCCATAAAAGCATCAATATCCAGAATATAGGTTATTTTTTTATTGTATGGCCCTATAATACCCTGTTGTTCCAGAAGGCGCAATGTTTTATTAAGGGTTACTCTATGAACAGATAAATGGTTGGCGAGGTCTTGCTGGGTCAGTCCCGGAATGGAATAGAATTGTTTCTTATCATCTGAAATAGACATTTTTTGATGGAGATACATACAAATACGGGAGGAAAGTTCAGAAAAGCTTAAGCAGCAGTTTTGATTGTGTACAAGGCGAATTTTACGAGAAAGGTGGCGAATGATTGAGGTAACAATATCAGGATCTTTTAGAAGCACAGAATAGACAGTGTCAGCAGAAAAGGCATAGAGAACGCTTGGTTTTGTAATGATAAAATTACTTAGTGTCGGAAGTCCGTCAAAAAAAGGGCCTTCCCCAAGAAGACAGGGGGCAACTCCCTGCCATAAAATTTTTTCTTTTCCTTCATGGGAAACGCGAACAAGTTTTGCTTCTCCCTGCAGGCAGAGGTAGAGTTTATTCCAAAGTTCACCGCTTTTATAAAGTTCATATCCTTTAGGCCGTTTCAGTTTTGTAGCAAGGTGGAGATATTTATTCCATTCCTGCATATTTTTTTGTGAAATCTGGCTAAATTCATGGATTGATTTTATTTCTGTATCATTCATGTTTACCCCTTTCATAAAATATACTGCAAAAAAATTTAAAAAAAAAGCTTAAAATGTAGTTATCGCTACTTTTTTTTTCCAAAAAAAATTGTAAGAGAAATTTAATGTGAAAAATATAACATAACAAATTTGTTGCAAGGAGTTTATATGGCACAAGTTGTAGAAAAAACAAGCGCAAGCAAGCTTCTTATGAAATGGCTGTTTTCGCTTATTGTTCCCGCAATTGTTTATTTTGCATTGCCTATTGACGGAAAAGCAATGACCCATGAAATGGCAATGTTTTTGGCTGTAACAATTTTTATGGTATGTGTCTGGGGATTTGAGCTTGTCAATGATACAGCAACCGGTCTTGTTCTGCCGGTACTGTACATGGCTCTTTGTGGAGTTCCCGGAAAAATTGTGTATAACAACTGGCTTGGTGATGTGCCAAACATTGTTATCGGCGGTTTTATCTTCTGTAAAATTTTGCAGGATACAGGACTTGGAAAACGTATTGGTTTAGGCTGTATGAAGCTGATGGGCGGTTCTTTTATTGGTACTATCTGGGGCCTTATGATAGCCGTTTATATTATCAACCCGCTTGTTCCTGCCATTACCGGTAAGGGGATTATTTTCTGTGCTATTGTTATCAGTCTTTGCGAATCTTTGGATTTCAAAAAACAATCTCGTGAAGCAACGGCTCTGATGATGGTTGCATTTTTAGCTGTAGCAAGTTCTAAAAACGGATTTTTGACCGGCGGCGGTGACCTTCCCATGGGTATGGCGCTTGTTGACGGTGTTATGGGCCTCAAAACCGGCTGGCTGCAATATGCAACCTGGAACCTTCTTCCTGCAACAGTCTTTACGATCATGAGTGTTGCTATCGTTATTATTTTACTTCCGGCTAAAGTAAATAAAGATGATCTTCGCAATGCCTTGTATACCCGTTATGCAGAACTTGGCCCTATGCGCAGGGAAGAAAAGGTTGCAGCTGTTCTTTTAGTTATTACTTTGATTGTTTTGATAACAGATAAACTGCATGGCATGACTCCCGGTATGGGGCTTATTCTCCTTGCTACTGTCAGCTTCCTTCCCGGCGTAAAGATTATGGACGGCAAAAAGATCAAAGAAATTAATTTCTGCCCAATCTTCTTTGTTATGGGTTGTATGGCTATCGGCAGTGCCGGTAACTATTTGAAAGTTACCCAATGGATGGCTGACAGCACCTTTGGCTATATGGAAGGTCTTGGACTTTATGCCACCAGTATTTGCACCTATTTAGTCGGGGTTGTGGGCAACTTTATCCTGACCCCTCTTGCTGCAACCGTATCTTTCTCTGCTCCAATTGCTGAACTTGGTGTTCAAATGGGGCTTGAACCAAGAATTTTATATCTTTCCTTCAAATATGGATTTGATAACTATCTCTTCCCCTATGAATATGCAGTTTTGCTTATTTTTTACGGCTTTGGCTATATTCATTTTGGCAGCATGGTTAAGGTTCTTGCCGCAAGAATGATTTTAACAATTCCTTTCTTACTCGCTGTTGCTATCCCTTGGTGGCAATGGATTATGTAAAATAATGTGGAGGTAATATCTTATGGGACATCCTACTATTTATCCTACTGGGGTTACAATTTATAATCCGGAAAAATGCTGGAATGGACTGACAATTTTTCAGGCACAGGAAGTTGGCGCTATCCTTATGGATATGAATGGACGCGAACACAATGTTTGGAAAGGTGTACACGGTTTCCCCAATAAAATTTTCCCCGGCGGCTATCTTGTGACAAGCCGCGGCCGCCGTACCGGCAAATATTCTGTGCAGGACCAAACCGACGTGGTACAGCTTGACTGGAATGGCAAAGAAGTTTGGAAATTTGACCGCAATGAATATATTGAAGACCCGGGTTATGAACCACGCTGGATGGCTCGCTATCACCACGACTTCCAACGTGAAGGAAGCACCGTAGGTTACTATGCACCGGATATGGAGCCAAAATCTCTGGAAGGCAATACACTTGTGCTTTGCCATAAAAATGCCCGCAACAAAAATATCACTGATAAACTCCTTTTGGATGACGTAATTTTAGAAGTGGATTGGGACGGCGATATCATTTGGGAATGGCGCTGCGCCGATCATTTCAATGAATTTAGTTTCAGTGAAGCAGCTAAAAACGCTCTTTGCCGCAACCCTAACTATCGTCCTACACAGCCTGAAGGCATGGGCGACTGGATGCATATCAACTCCATGTCCGTGCTTGGCCCCAATAAATGGTATGATCAAGGCGATAAACGTTTCCACCCTGACAACATTATTGTGGACAGCCGCGAATCCAATATTATTTTCATTATTGAAAAGGCAACCGGTAAAGTTGTGTGGAAACTAGGCCCGGATTATAATGCTACTCCTGAAGAAAGAGCTATTGGCTGGATTATTGGCCAGCACCATGCCCATATGATTCCTCATACGCTTCCCGGCGGCGGCAATATTCTGGTCTTTGATAACGGTGGCTGGGCTGGTTATGACGTGCCAAACCCCGGCGCTCCTGCTGGTGTAAAAGCTGCGCTTCGTGATTATTCCCGCGTGCTTGAAATAGATCCTGTGGCAAAGAAAATTGTATGGCAATATACTCCAGCTGAAGCCGGACACCTTATGCCAATGGATGCCAACCGCTTTTACAGCCCATTCATCAGCGGCATGCAGCGCTTGCCAAACGGCAATACCCTGATTACTGAAGGTTCTGACGGCCGCGTATTTGAAATCACCAAGGATTATGAAATTGTTTGGGAATTTATTTCTCCTTACAAAGGAAAAATGGTGCCCATGAACATGACCTATCGCGCATACCGTGTTCCTTATGAATGGGTTCCACAAGTGCAAAAGCCAGTGGAAACGCCTATTCAGCCACTCGATGTAAAAACATTCCGTGTTCCGGGTGCAGCTACATTTGGTGACCGAGTCCATGAAGTGGAAGTGGAAGGCTGCACTCCATATGAAGGCAGCAATGCCCTTTGCGTCGCTTCTGTTGAAGACCCTGATGAAAAATAATTTGTTTTTGAACAAATAAACAAAAATAGCTGCCTGACTGGCAGCTATTTTTTGGGGGAAAAGTAATTATAATAAATGGATGATTTTTGTTTATTGCTTTGTTCTACTTTGGGTTGATTTTATAATTATATGATATAATTATAAATTTTATCAAAAATTACCTTTTATGGGGGAAATGATTTCCCCCATGCCCCATATTGCTTGTTTTTATAAAATAAAAACAAGAAGTTATGTGAAAGTATTAAATTTTTGTTCAACGAGTTTATGAAATCTGCTCGTTTATCAACCTGAAACTATAACAGAGCATTGTTTATTGAACTGTATAGCTTAAAAGTTTTTGTGGGGAGAGTATGAGAGGGAGAACTTTTTACAGCCACCGAAGGCGACGAAGTCGTTTGCGTTTGCGAAGAATGAGCAATTACGCAAATGGACAGCAGAGCTAAAAGTTCCCCTCTCATAATAAAAATATTAAAAAAGTCTCGAAAATGTAGTTAATGTTGCTTTTTTTTATCAAAAAGTTTTTTATAGTGTCTTTAATGGAAAAATAATTTTTCAAAAAAATAAATCAAAGGGGATCTTGTTATGGCTATTACTTTATACACAGCTCCAGACTGTATTCGTTGTAAAATCGTTAAAGCTTTTTTCAATGATCGCAACATTGGCTACGATACCATTGACTTTAAGGCTCAAGCTGAAGAATTTAATACCTTTTACAGAACAAATCGTCCTAAAATTTATCGTAACCCTGAAGGTGTTGAATTTCCTCTCTTTTATAACGGTGAAATTATTCGTCAAGGCAGCGGTGAAGTTATTGCGTACATGCTTTCCGGGGATGCACTCAAAAATTCAGGCGCTGTAACCCGCAGTGATTTGCTGCATGGCTGGATTTCCGGTTTATATCTTTCCTGCTGTCCAAAAGATCAGGAAGAAAATTTCCTTACCTTGATTAAACATTTGGCTTCCGGCGGTTTGACCATTTGCATGCAAACAGACGGCAGAAACAGTGCATTGCTTGAAAAAGTTCTTGCTTTGAATGTTATTACCAAACTGCAATTAAATATTTTAGGCGACAATGCTGTTTATGAAAGCTTGTATGGTACAGGCATTGACAGTGCTGACCTTGCTAAAACCATTGAACTTGTAAAAGGCTTTGCAAATTCTGAAATTCGTTATCTTGCAAGCCCATTGACTGTTGACGGTGCTGTCAGCTGGCCAACTCGTGCCATGGCACTTGCTGCCGGCAAAATGGTATTTGATGCCTGCGGCGATCATCAACTGCCAGTTACTGTTACTCAAGTAACTGCTGAAATGCCTCAAGGTCTGCAAGGTTTGAAACCTGTTGAAGACGCTATGATGCTCAAATATCGTTCTGCTCTTCGTGAAAACCTCTTTAAAGCAGAAATTGCATAAGCATTTGCTCAGATATTGAATTATTAATCGTTTCTCCTTACTCCTCATGGTGAATTTTATTCACGGTGAGGAGTTTTTCTGTTTAAATGTAGTCCGGGCTACATTTTTAATCACGTTTGCAGGCTATAGTTATATCACGTGAAAAATAGAGCAACTATTCATGTTTCATGATTAAGGAGTGTTTTATGAAAAAACTTTCTGCTAGAGCATTTCCGGTAAAGTATGCAAATAAATTTTATAATGTATTCATTTTTAGCTTTTAATCTTTTTAAATCTATGTTAAGTTTGAGACAGAAAATTAGAAATGGATATTATTATGAAATATACATCACCAGAGACCAGGAAAATAGCTGTCACTGCTGTTATTAATCAAAGTTTATCTCCAGAAGAAGCTGCTGAAGTTTTTGGAGTTAATCTTTCAACTATTTACAGGTGGGTTTCAACTTATAAAAAAAACGGAAGGTATGAAATAAGGCATTCTACAGGGAGACCTTGTA
>CAJTRG010000026.1 GCA_910578585.1 uncultured Mailhella sp. | reverse complement strand
CGTATTTTGCTGACGCCTGGAAACGTTAATGATATTGTTCCCGCAGTAAGTCTTATCAAAGGACTTTCAGCAGATAAGCTTTTAGCAGACAGAGCCTATGATGCCAACAAGCTTATTGAATTAGCTCATGAACAAAAAATGGAAGTAGTTATTCCTCCAACTCCGCAGCGCATAATACAACGAGATTATGACCGGCATACATACAAAGAAAGACATCTGGTTGAATGTTTTTTTGCAAAGCTGAAAGCATTCAAGCGAATTGCAACACGTTCAGAAAAACTTTCCATTGCTTTTAAATCGTTAGTTATGATTGCCTCATGCTTAATTTGGCTGCAATAAATTATTTAGAGACAGCTCCTAGGGGAAAATTTCTTTATTCCCTATGCCAGCGCCTTGGCGTAAGAGAATTTTATTTTTGTGTCCCCCCTGCCAAAGCTCTTGGAGCCCTGACAGAGAGAACTTTTTTTATTGGGAGTTTTTGGGGATACTTTATATTCTAAAGTATCCCCTTAGCGTCAGCTAAGTGTGATTATCCCTGTAACTTTACAATCAGCTGTGAAAGTACCTGAGTTTGGCTTACCACTTCATTGACAGCCTGACGAGCTTCAGACATATTTTGTGCGTTTTCCTTAGCAATATTATTGATGCTGTCTACAGACTGAGTGATTTCTTCACTGGTAGCGGATTGTTCTTCAGATGCTGTTGCAATAGCACGAACTTGGTCGGCGGTGGTATCAGCAAGCTGAACAATGCCGAGCAGTGCTTCACCGGCTTTGCTTACCATTTCTGTTACCTTTTCAATCTTCGCAACCGCGTCGGTTACAAGGTGGGTATTATCAACGGTAGACTTTTGAATGGAAGAAATTGCATTGCCAACATCTGTGGTGCTTGCCATGGTTTTTTCAGCAAGGTTTCTGACTTCGTCTGCAACAACCGCAAATCCGCGTCCGGCTTCACCAGCACGGGCAGCTTCAATAGCCGCGTTCAGAGCCAGCAGGTTGGTTTGGTCAGCGATATCGGAAATCACGTTCATAATTTCGTTAATGGCTTGTGCGTGTTCAGAAAGAACGCCCATTTCAGTTTGCAGTTTCAAGGATTCACCGCGGACATCCTGCATAGCTTTTACACATTCCTGCATGGATACAGAGCCTGCTTCAGCTTCGGAACGTACAGTTGCTGCGCTGTCAGAGGTGCTGCCTGCGTTACGTGCAATTTCAAGAACGGTAGCGTTCATTTCTTCAAGAGCGGTAGCTGTGGTTGCTACGCGGTCAGCCTGATCTTGAGCGCCGTTTTCAGAAAGTTCGATTTGTGTTGAAAGCTGTTCAGAAGCAGAGGAAGCAATATTGGCAACTTGTTCCAGTTCAACCGCAACAGCCTGCATATTGCGATGTGCTTCTTCAATTTGTTTTGCAGCCAAAGTTTGTTGGGTTACGTCAATCCATACGCTGATAGCGTCGGTAACTTCGCCGTGGTTGTCTTTGATAAGGTCTGTAACAACGTCCACATAAACAATCTTGTCAGGACGAGGGTTATATTCAACCGCATTATTGGCTTTCATTTCTTTAGTACTGAGAGCTTGGGCAACAGATGTTTCAGTGCTTCCATTGTGGAAGATAAATTCACTGGAACTTTGACCAATGCAGTCCTCAAGAGGTTTGTTATTTTCTGTCAATTTGAGCATTTGAGGGTTAGCGTATTTCAATTTGTTGTCAGCACCGAACACAGCGGTTGGGGTTGGCAAGCTTCCAAGAATTTTATTGGAAAATTCAAGAGCTTCTTTCATTTTATTAACCATGAGGATAATATTATTGAATACGCCGATATGCTTGCTGCCGTCGTCAACATCGTAATCGCCGCTAATAACTTTATCTGCAAGAGCAACGAGTTCACTTGGGTCTGCGCCAAGTTGTTTTGCCACAGATCTGCTGATGTAAATAGTCAGGATAATTCCCAAAATAATGGCGAGGAATGCAGTAATATACAGGCTGGTTACAGCGCCGTCTTTTACATTATCGTATTGTGCACGCACTGCTTGAGAAAGATTTTGCGCAAGAGAGCCGAGTTCATCGAGTTCTTTTGTTTCCTTTGCTACAGAAGCCTGGAAGGCTTGAGCAAATTCTATAAAGAGTCTTAAGTCTCCCACATACATCAAAACATCATTGCATACTTCAGAGAATTTTTCTTTATCGCTGTACATGGCGGCAAAGTTTTCCAACGCACTGATATGCTCATAAAATTCATTCAAATTTTCTTCAGTGGATATACGCAAATATGCTTCGAGGTGTGCTTCAATTTCAAGCATATTGACAAGCATGGATTGAAGTACAACCAAATTAGCCGCACCGCCGCTCAAAAGGTGGGACTGTTCGCCTTTAATCAAGTTGTTGACTTTATTTTCAATGCTTTCATAATCTTTATTGATAACGGCTGTTTGCTCAGAAAAGGCATTGAAATCTTTAATCATAGCATCAATAGAAGCAACAAGTTCACCAATATTTTTTTCATAGGCAGTTACAGCATTGATAGTGGATTCAGCCCGTGCAAAACTGCGTACATTGGCGACATGCTTAGTGGCATTGTCAATATGCTGTCTGATTTCCACAAAGTATTTTGAGTCATCATTGGAAACAGCGATAATCGCCACTTCTTTTGCGAGAGCTGTCTGTGATGCAGCATCTTCAGTTTCAGTGATAAGATATTTCATGCGCTGCATATCATTGATTTTTACCCATGAAATACTTGCCAAAACAATAAGCAGTAAAATAATTGAACTAAAAACAAGTGATAATTTGGTCGATAGCTTCATACCGCCTCCCAATAAAATAGTTAACGATTATAATCGACAGCAAAAAATTTAAGAATAGGTTTATTGTTAAATTTTTTATAGTTACAAAAAAAAAAGGAAAAAAAAATCCCTGTCTTTTTTTATTTTAATCTGCTTTGAACGTAAGGAATAAGTCCGCCGCGCAGCAAAAGATCCTGCATGGAAGGCGGAAGAGGAGGAAATGGGATTTCAACGCCGGTGCTCAAATTGCGGATAATGCCAGCGTCAGTGTCCACTTCGAGCGTATCGCCGTCATGGATTTTTTCCACTTCATCGCCGATTTCCAAAAGCAGCAAGCCCATATTGAAGCTGTTGCGGTAAAAAATACGGGCAAAACTGTGGGCAATCACAACAGGCATGCCCGCACCTACAATGGCAACAGGAGCATGTTCTCTGGAAGAGCCGCAGCCAAAATTGCGCCCTGCTACCATGATATCGCCTTGGCTCACGCGTTTTATCCAGTTGGGCTCAAGGCCTTCCATGCAGTTTTCGCCAAGTTTCTTAGCGTCGGTGGTAACCAAAAAACGAGCAGGAATAATTGCGTCTGTATCAATATGATCGCCAACTTTATGAGATTTTCCTTGAAATTTCATAGTCTTGTCCTCTTCTTATAATGCTTTTGGACTGCCGATAACACCAAGCACAGCACTGGCGGCAGCAACAGCTGGATTTGAAAGATATACTTCGGATTGCAGACTTCCCATACGGCCTTTGAAATTGCGGTTGGTGGTGGCAAGGGAGCGTTCACCGTCAGCCAAAATGCCCATATGCCCGCCAAGGCAGGGGCCACAGGTTGCAGGGCCGACAATACAGCCGGCGTCCATGAAGATTTCGAGGAGGCCTTCTTTCATGGCTTGTTTCCAAATAGTTGGAGTTGCAGGCAAAATAATGCAGCGCACATTTTTAGCCACTTTTCTGCCCTGCAAAATCTTGGCGGCTTCGCGCATATCGCTGATACGGCCGTTGGTGCAGGAGCCAATAACAACCTGATTTAAGGTCAGCTCGCCCACTTCAGAAACAGGCTTTACATTTTCAGGAAGATGCGGACAGGCAACAACGGGTTCCATGCCGTTCACATCAAAAACAAGCTCGCGTTCATACACTGCACCATTGTCTGCGCTGATTTTCATTGGATGAGAATTTTTGTGGGCTTTGCAGTATTCCACGGTTTTATCGTCAGAAGCAAAAAGCCCAACTTTTCCACCTGCTTCAATCGCCATATTTGCCATGGTCAGCCGTCCTTCCACAGAAAGGCTTTCAATGGCTGTGCCGTCAAATTCAAGGGCTTTATACAGAGCGCCGTCCACGCCGATTTTGCCGATAGTGGTCAAAATAAGATCCTTGCCGCCCACATATTCAGGCAAAGTGCCGTTGAAAGTCACATGAATGGTGGGAGGAACTTTGAACCATGTTTCCCCAAGAGCCATGCCGCCGGCAACGTCGGTACTGCCCATGCCGGTTGCAAATGCCCCCAAGCCTCCGTATGTGCAGGTGTGGCTGTCAGCGCCGATTACCACATCACCGGGCTTGACGAGCCCTTGTTCAGGAAGGAGCGCATGCTCTACGCCGGCACTGCCCCCTTCATAATAATGGGTAATCTTGTATTCTTCAGCAAATTCGCGTGTCCCTTTGACCTGGTTTGCGGAATCAATATCTTTTTGAGGGGTAAAGTGATCCATAACAAGGGCAATTTTATCCTTGCTGAACACATCCTTTGCACCCATTTGTTTAAAGGATTTAATCGCAAGGGGCGCGGTAATGTCGTTTGCCAGCACAAAATCAACTTTACAACGTACAATTTGACCGGCTTCACGGATTTCTTCGTCCGTGTGCATCTGCAATATTTTTTGAGCAAGCGTATGAGCCATTGTTTTCTCCTTTTAGCTCGAGGTAACCAGTATATTTTATTGATTTTTAAAAATCTTGCAACTAATAATTTTCATCCTTTTCCTTGCGCGCAAAACGGTTCATGGCGTCTACATAGGCTTTTGCGCTGGACGTGATAATATCGTGGTGGGAAGCACGGCCGGTGACAGTGAGACCGTTTTCAGACAAGGTCACACTCACTTCACCCTGCGCGTCTGTGCCGCCGGTAACCGCGTTGATGGCATAACGTTCCAGCTCCGGACTGCGCTCTAAAATATCCGCAATAACATTGAAGACAGCGTCAATAGGTCCCACACCGATGCCTGCCTTGCACTTGATTTCGCCCTTTACATCCAAGGAGACAGCGGCTGTTGCCGGCAAAATGTCCGTGGAGCTGTGCACAGACACAGACAGCAGTTTATAGCTGTCGGGCATGCGGTAGACTTCGCCCACAACAATGGATTCAATATCTTCATCGTGAATGGTTTTCTTCTTGTCTGCCAGCGCTTTAATCGCGTTGAAAACCTGTTCAAACTGTTCTTCGGTCAAAGAACCGATATTCAGGCTTTCCAGTTTATTGCGCACGGCATTGCGGCCAGAGTGCTTGCCAATCACAATATCAGAGCTGGTTCTGCCAATGCTTTGCGGGGTCATGATTTCGTAAGTTTCACGGTTTTTGAGCATGCCGTCCTGATGAATGCCGGACTCATGGGCAAAGGCATTGCCGCCGATAATGGCTTTATTGGCGGGGATTGGCTTACCGATAATCATAGACAGCAAACGGCAGGAAGGGAAAAGCTGTTCCTGTTTGATATTGGTTTCCAAGTGGAATAAATCTTTACGCACGTTCAGCGCCATAACCACTTCTTCCAAAGAGGTATTGCCGGCGCGTTCGCCAATGCCGCACAGGGTCACTTCTGCCTGCCGAGCACCGGCGCCAATAGCTGCCAGCGAATTGGAAACACTGAGCCCCAAATCATCATGGCAGTGCACGCTGAAAATGGCTTTATCAGACACAGGACAATTTTTAATCACATATTCAATAAGTTTTGCATAATCGCTGGGGATAGCATAGCCCACAGTATCAGGCAAATTGATAATGGCTGCTCCGGCATTAATCGCGACAGTTGCCACTTTCACCAGAAAATCTTTATCTGAACGGGAAGCATCCTCAGCAGAAAATTCCACCACAGGACAAAGGCTGCGGGCAAGGGTAACGCCCTTTTCAATCATAGCCAGCACTTCGTCGGGAGATTTGCGAAGTTTATACTGCATATGAATGGGAGAAGTAGCCAAAAAGGTATGTATTCTTGGGTGGTTGCAATTCTTAATCGCCTCCCAGGTGCGTTCAATATCCTTTTCCATGCAGCGGGCAAGACCTGCCACCTGACATGTTTTCACTTTTTCAGCAATGGCTTTGACGGATTCAAAATCCCCTTGGCTGGAAGCAGGGAAACCGGCTTCAATACAGTCCACGCCAAGTTTTTCCAGTTGTTCGGCAAGGCGCAGTTTTTCCTGCAGGTTCATGGTTGCACCGGGACTTTGTTCGCCGTCGCGCAAGGTGGTGTCGAAAATGTAAACTCTATTATCCATAAGTCCTCCATTATCAATAAAAAAAGCCTGTCAAAAAAGTTTCGACAGGCAATTCTATTAATACAATATTAATCTTATTTATTAATCACAACTGCCGTCGCCAGACTTTTGCAGTCGACGTAGAAGGCTGTTCTTTCTGTTAGGCATATATACATAAGTATAAACAATACCACAAATAATATACACAAAAATAACAATAAATAAAAAGAAAAACGGCGCACTGAAGAGCAAAATCAAGAGCAGCATGGCAGCAACAAGCACGCGGAAAGGATGTTCCTTCACAAAACCATATTCTTTAAAGGAAAAATACCGCACGCGGCTAACCATGAGCAGCGGTGCCAAAATGCTCAAAAAGAAAGTCATTTGCGGCAAATAATTCATCATAAAATCAGGCAGATAGGGTACAAAAACCACAAAGGCAGCCAAGGTACAGCCAGCTGCCGGACTGGGCAGACCAATAAAGAAACGCTTGGAAACAACAGCCACATCCACATTGAAACGGGCTAAACGAAGCGCCGCGCAGGCCACAAACAAAAAGGAAACAGCTGTACCCAGTTTGCCATAGGCTTCCAGCTGCCATGTCCAGGCAAGAACCCCGGGCGCAAGTCCAAAAGCCACCATATCAGCCAGTGAGTCAAACTCAATGCCGAATTGGCTGGCAGTATTGGTCAGACGCGCAACTTTGCCGTCCAATCCGTCTAAAATGGCACTCAAAAAGATTGAGAGAGCAGCAGCTTGAAACTGCCCTTTAAAACAATATGTTACGCACAAAAAAGCTGCAAACAGACTTCCTGCCGTAAAGAGGTTTGGAAGAACATAGACGCCTTTATGTGGTTTTTTGGGTTCTGTCATGGTTATCCCTTTACTTTCCTGACTAATCTTTCTTTTTAGCCAGTACACTTTGCCCTGCAAAAACCTGTTCTCCGATTTTCACAGAACTTTCATATTCTTCCGGAAGATATACATCCACACGGGAGCCGAAACGGATCATTCCAAAACGTTCACCGCGGGAAAGCGTATCACCCTCATCGGCGCGGCAAACAATACGGCGCGCAATGAGCCCGGAAATCTGTACAAATTCCCAAGTAAGACCGTCCTCATCAAGGACCTGATAGGCACAGCGTTCATTATCGGTGCTGGCCTTGTCAAAGGCAGCATTCATAAATTTTCCGGGGAAATAGGCGATTTTTTGCAGCGTGCCGGCAACAGGACTTCTGTTCACATGCACACTGAACACATTCATAAAGATGGAAATACAGGTCTTTTCCTTCCCGCCGAAGGGATCTTCACGTTTTTGAATACGGACAATTTTTCCGTCCGCAGGACTGACGGCAAGACCTTTTGCGCTGGGCGCAACCCGTTCAGGGTCGCGGAAGAAGAAGATACTAAACCATAAAAGCGCAAGGAAAAGGATTGCCCCAAAAGGGCAGCCAAAACACGCAAAAACAAGGGCTGACAAAGAAAATGCGCCAATAATGGGGTAGCCCTCTTTTGCAATACTGATAGATTCATTTTTCATACTTATCTCTTTTTTCCTATTGTAAAGAAATACAACCGATTGTCAAGAAATGTCTTTTTACTGCAGCTTATGCCAGAACCTTTTCTTTGGCTTCTCCAGTCAAAACAGCGTCCGGATCAATCTCGGAAGCAGTGTCTGAAACAGCTTCTTCCTGGGTCTTAAACTGCAATTGATACAAGTTCTTATAAAAACCGTCAGGAATTTGCATCAGCTCTTCATGGGTGCCAAATTCAATCATTTCCCCTTCTTGAATAAAGGCAATTTTATCGGCATTTTTAATGGTGGAAAGCCTGTGGGCAATAATGATAACCGTCTTATTTTCCATAAGATTTTCAATAGCCTGCTGCACAATGGCTTCAGACTTGTTATCAAGAGCAGACGTTGCTTCATCCAAAATAAGGATAGGCGCATTGCGCAAGAAAGCTCTGGCAATGGCAACGCGCTGTTTTTGTCCGCCGGAAAGAAGTGTGCCCCGTTCACCAATTTCTGTTTCCAAACCGTCAGGAAGCTCGGCAATAAAATCTTCCAAATAGGCAGATTTTACGGCATAGGCAAGTTCTTCTTCCGTGGAGTCTTTTCTTCCAAACAATATATTTTCACGGATTGTGCCATTGAACAGGAAATTATCTTGGAACACAATGGAAATCTGATCACGCAGGGATTTTATAGAAAAATCCCGGATATCTGTACCGTCAATAGAAATACTTCCGCCTACCACATCATAGAAACGAGGCAGAAGCGAAATAATGGTACTTTTGCCGCCGCCGGAGTTGCCCACCAGCGCAATGGCCTGATTTTTCTCAATGGTCAGGTTCAGTTTTCTGAGCACAGGAATATTTTCCTTGTATTCAAAATCCACGTTATTAAAACAGATTTTATCCTTAAATTCCACCAATTCCTTGCAGTCTTCTTTTTCTTTAATCGCAGGCTCGATAGCAAAAATTTCAAAAATACGCTCAATCGCCAAGAAACTGCCCTGCATATGCGTTATGGTACTGCCAAGGGATTTGATGGGCGTATACATCATGAGCAGCGCTGCCAAAAACGCCACAAAGTCACCGGCTGTCATTTCATTGTGCACAATAAGCCAGCTGCCGTAAGCAATGGTCAAGCTCACGCCCACAGAAACAGAAAAATGCATAAAGGGAGAAATCCAGGCGGTGCGGCGCACGGACTTCAAACCTAATTGAAAACCTTCTTCCACATGTTTGATAAAGGATTGTCGCTGGTTTTCCTGCAAGTTATAGGCACGAATGGTTTTATTGCCGGCATAGGTTTCATTATAATTTACATTAAGCTGCTGTGAAATAACAATAGTCCTTTCTACAATCTTCTTCAAAAGCCGCCTGACCATAGTCAGAGGAGCAACCGTAATACCCAAAATAACAACAGCAATCAGCGCAAGTTTCCAGGACGTATAAATGAGCACGCAAAGAAGGGCTAATGTGGAACAAACCCTGGTCACAAGGTTTTTCGCATTACCCAGCAAGCCTGCGCTTGCAGTACCGGCATCGCCTGAAAAACGCACTAAAATAACACCGGAATTTTGCTTATCATAATAGGCGCTGTCCAGTTGAATGAGCTTATCATAAAGAGCTTCACGCACAGAATTTGTCAAACGTCCGCCGGCATAGGCGCTCAAATAGGCAGAAGCGTAAATCAAGAGACCTTGAACAATAGTAAAACCGACAATTAAAAAAGGCAGATACCAGGGAGCCTGAGCATTATTGCTGACAATAACCAAATCTGTATAAGGCTTCAAAAAAAGAGCAATTGTGGCATCCAGTGCACCAATAGGAATACCAATTAAAACAGAAATCAGAGACACAAACCAAATGGGCTTTACAAAAGGCCACATTTTCAAATAGGTTGCAATAAAATAATTTTTCTTGAGTAATTTTAACAGCAAAACAGACTCCTTTTTTGCTAAATTACCGTGTAAAGGTTTCTCCGTCAAGAATTTCCTTTTTTTGCTTTGAAAAAAATACAGTTAACCGCGCATTACAAAAATGAGAAAAAGCCGCTTTGCAGATTTTCATAAACAGAATGAAAAGGCGGCAGAAAAAATATCCAAAATATACTGCCAAGCACAGCCGAGCACAAAAAAAGAGATTGTAAAATCTCCTTTTTCTTAATCAACAACCTTGTTGTTTGTTGTCGCATCAATTTCGTTACAGTCTTCTTTTACTGTTTCAATTTTTATAATCTTATGAAGATAGGTATCCATAACAATGATGGCTGTTATTTTACATTTTGGTGTGCAATATTTCTCAACTTGTTTCAGAACTTCTTCATTTGTATTGGAAATACTGTAACATTTCCCTTCTGTTGTAATAAAGTCTGTTTCCATGCCGGGATAATAGCCAGGTTCTGCAGCTTCGGGAAGGTCAAGTTTCCCGGTAAAAGTACGTTCCTCTTTGCTGGGTTCTTCCCCAAAAGAATTGAATGGAAATACAAACAAGCACAAAAGTATAAAAACAAATTTTTTCATAGTATTACCTCCCAAATTTTTCTGTCGTACCGTCCTTTATAAGAACACATATTAAATATTTTCCCGCTATTCCCCTTTTTGTCAAGATTTTTCGCTGGTTACAGAATATTTTGCCTTGCTCGCCTGAACTCTTTGCCCGCCTCAAGCATTTTTTCGCATGCCGCACCCACTGTGGACGGATATAAAATCTCAAATGCATTCTTTATAAAATTTTTCGCGTCTTTTGGCAGCCGCTTCCCATTTTGCTTTTTCCATGCAGATAAAACATGCATACAATTTTGGCAAAGCGTTATTTTTCTAATAATCAGGCTTTTTTGCAAGACTTTTTTTGTTTTCTTTCATCAAAAACTTGAATAAAGGACAACGTATTATGACAAAAAAGTATAAGAATAAAAAGCTGATAGAAAAATCTTTTTTTATTTTTTGGGGAAGAATGGTTGACAAGCCCCATGTTTTGTGCCAAAAGGCACAAAGAGAATACGCACTATTCTACAATCATTTGAGAGGAACTTTTGATGGCTAAGTCAATTTATGTTGGTAATTTACCCTGGTCAACTTCCGAAGAACAATTAAAACAATTATTTCAAGAAGTTGGCAATGTATTAACGGTAAAACTTATCAACGATCGTGAAACAGGTAAGCCAAAGGGCTTTGGTTTTGTTGAAATGGAAGATAACGAAGCACTTGCTGCAATTGAAAAATTTAATGGCTCTGAATACGGCGGACGCACATTAAAAGTCAACGAAGCAAATCCAAAGAAAACCAAATAAATTCATTCACAAACACAAATTTCAGATAAAAAGGCACGCATACAACGCGTGTCTTTTTATTTTATGCAAAACAAAAAAATTCAAAAAGCTTATTTCATTAAATATACAAATATTTTTTATGGGTTGTAGCCAACCCACGACTTTACAAAGGGGAAAACGGGGCGAACCCCTTCCTCCGCAGCGAACTAGAGCATTTCCAGTAAATCTTACGAATTTCTTGCAGGGGAAAAACTTTATCTC
>CAJTRG010000025.1 GCA_910578585.1 uncultured Mailhella sp. | reverse complement strand
TTAGGAGGATAACAGAGTTTTGCAAAAATTAAAAGTTAATTGACGACACTATCTAAGACGTTTCCAAGTATTTTCCAGGAAATTATGCACATCTTCCAAAATCACATAGAAAGACGGAACAATAATCAGGGTAATAAAGGTTGCAAATAAAACCCCAAAGCCCAGAGAAATTGCCATGGGCACCATCATAATCGCTTCGCGGGAAGTTTCAAACATCATGGGCATAAGCCCCATGAATGTCGTCAAGGTTGTGAGCAAAATAGGTCTGAAACGCTGAATAGCAGACTGACGAATAGCGCTGAAACAATCCTGCCCTTCCCGCCTCTTGGTATTGGCAAAGTCAATGAGTACAAGGGAGTCGTTGACAACAACCCCTGTCAGGGCAACCATACCAAAAATACTGATAACACTCAGGCTGTAGCCCAAGAGCATGTGCCCGATAATGGAACCCACAATACCAAAAGGAATGGAAATCATAATAATAAAAGGCTGTGTATAACTCTTGAAAGGAATGGCAAGCAGAGCATAAATGCCCAGCAAAGAGAACAAAAGCCCATAAATCATGGTATTGGTACTTTCCTGCATATCCTGCTGACGTCCGCCAAAACGCCAGTGCAAGCCAGGATAACGCGCCATCAGGGCAGGCAGGATATCCTTTTGCACTGCCCGCATAACCATACTGGTGGCAGAAGGAGGCGTAATATTGGCAGTCACCTGTATGCTCTTCCTGCCGTTATCATGGGTAATTTTCGCATCTGCCATGGTATCAACAACCTGCACAATATCACGCAAAAGCACTTCCTGCCCGGACGGAGAACGCAAAATCAAATCTTCAAAATAGGCAAGCTGTTTTTCATTTTCCGGCAAACGGACACGCACAGTAATTTCATTGGTGCCCCGCTGCTGACGCAAAGCTATAGCCCCTTCATAGGCAGCCCGCACTTGTGAGGCAATATCTCTGGAAGTAAAGCCAAGCTGTCTGGCAAAAGGAAGCAGTTTCAAGTCAAATTGCCGTCTGGTATTGGAAATACCGGAATCAATATCGCCAACTTCCTGATATTCCTGAATAAAATTCGCTAAATCCGTTGCCGCGGCATTCAAGATATCTGTATCCCTGTGGGATAAAAAGACCGTAAAACCTTTACCTGAACCGGGCCCGCCGCGGTCAGCCTGCATCGCCAGGGTTTCCACACCGGGAA
Source organism: uncultured Mailhella sp. (assembly GCA_910578585.1). Lineage (GTDB taxonomy): Bacteria > Desulfobacterota > Desulfovibrionia > Desulfovibrionales > Desulfovibrionaceae > Taurinivorans. The sequence goes on along the minus strand of CAJTRG010000025.1, from coordinate 10,272 downwards.
TCACCCCAACTTTTTCACGCCATGCATCGGTAAATTCACTGGTACTAACGGGACGAATTTCTGCATCAGGCATAAAGACACGAATTTGGATGCTGTCATCAGCAATACGAGCATAAATACCGCGGGAAACCTTACTTCCGCCTTTTTCGGCAATAACTTCCCGCGCGGCATCAATCAGATGATTTTTAATTCTGTCAATTTCATGCCGCGGAGCGCCTGTGGGCATGGTTGCCTCTGCAAAGGAAAAATCTGATTCTGCTCTTGGCATGAGGTCAAAGCCCAAGCGCCCGGAAAGCGCGAAGGTAATACTGCAAAAAAGTAAAGCAATCCCAATGGCTACCGAAATATAGCGATTTTTTATAACATAGTTGATCAGCGCGCCATAGCGATATTCCACAAAATACATGAACGCTTTATTAAATATATCCTGCTTTTGGCAAATATATTTAATGGGCTCTCTCCACCATGAATAGTGTTTTTGACTGTCCATAAGAACTTTTTTCTGATGAGAAAGATGAGCCGGCAAAACAAATAAAGACTCAATAAGTGAACAGCTGAACACAGCAATAACAATGAGCGGCAAGCCTGCCCAAATTTTTCCCATGGTGCTGGGAACAAATAAAATAGGCAAAAATGTCAGCATATTTGTGAGCACGCTGAACACAACGGGAACAGCCACTTCACGAATACCATAGACAGAAGCTTCCAGCGCCGATGCGCCCCGATCCTGCCACGAGCTGATATTTTCCCCGACAACAATGGCATCATCAACAACAATACCCAGCGTGACAATAAACGCGAACATGGTAATAACGTTCACCGTCAAATTAAACGGCATGAAAAACCAAAAACCACCCAAAATTGACGTTGGTATGCCAAGACTTACCCACAAAGCCAGGGACGGACGCAGGAAAATTGCCAAGCAAATAAAGACAAGAATAACACCGGTAATTGCATTGGATATCAAAATTTCAGAACGGACTTTATAGATATCGGATAAATTATTCCGCACTTCCAGACGTATATCTCCAGGTAATATCTCATTATAATAATTGATAATTTCAAGTGCCGCGTTGGCAACTTCAACCGGGGAATGTTCTTCTGTTTTGGAAATTGCCAAAAGAATTGAATCTTCACCATTAAATTCTGACCAGCGGGTCACATCTTCCACAGCTTCGGAAATGGTGGCAATATCTTCAAGCAGAAGCCGGCTGCCATCCTCATTGGTACGTACAACAATATCCGCAAATTCAGCCGCATAATCGCGGCGTTCATCAACATTGAGCAGGATATCGCCGGAACGGGTTTTCAGCTTTCCCCCGCCAAGCTCAATGGACATATCACCAATAACAGAGGCAACATCTTCCAGTTTTAAGCCATATTTGCGTAAATTATCCTGTGGAACTTCCACATGAATTTCCAAGTCTCTGGAGCCTTCAACTTCCACATTGGCAATAAGCGGAGACTGGGATAAATCATCTTTAATAATATCAGCCCAATACTTCAAAATATGATAATTGTTGCTTCCGTACAGGATAACGTTCAAAACTTCCACATGCCGCTTGCGAAGTCCAATAATCGGGCGTTCAGCATCCTTTGGAAAGGTGGTAATTCTGTCCACTTCTGCCTTGACATCCTGCAAGACCTGATTTTCATCCGCATTATCCTGCAATGTCAGCGTTACGGTTGCTGATCCCGGGCTGATGCGGGCAGCACTTTCCTTAATTCCGTCAACAGTATCAAGAGAATCCTCAATAACATTGACAATACTTTTCTCCATTTCACTGGGAGTTGCCCCGGAATAGGTCACTTGAATAGTAATTGTCCCCAGCGTAAAGAAGGGAAAAACGTCTTTGGTAATTCGGGTAGAAATCAAGAAACCGCCCAAAAGCATTGCCACCATAAGAATATTGGCAGCAACCGGGTTTCTTGCCATCCAGGACAGCGCGCCTTTATGTATATCTATCTTCTCTGCCATAGTATCAATTTTTACTGATATTGCTGATGGTTAGAGGCATACCCTGAATAGGTGACGGAATAACAGACATCACCACATATTCAGATTCTTCAAGCCCGCCGCGAACATACACATTATCCAAATCTTTCCACGCAATATCTATTTCCCGAATATCCAGCATATATTGCGTTTCTTCCTCACCGACAGCAGCTTGAACGGGCTTTGCCACAAAAACACTGTCGTTGGGCTGCAAAGCTTTTCTGGGAACTATCACTGCATTTTCAATGGTTCCGGCTTTAAACGTGACTTCCGCATGATCGCCTAAAATAAGGGCTGGTTCATTATTTTTGAGTCCCAATGGGTCAGGAATACTGATTAATATACGCCCCATGCGCGTTGTGGCATCAAGGCTTGCCACTTGCCGAATGATGCGTCCTTCACGCACAACCCCTGTGGTTGTAGTAATCTGCACACTGGCGTTTTCATTTTGCTTGAGATTCAGATTGATCAATCTGTCAATGGCAACAGCTGCTTCAATTCGGTATTCATCCGTTCCCACAAGAGTCATTAAACTATCCTGTGTATTGGTAAGGCTTCCCACTGAAACATTGCGTTCAGTAATCATTGCATTATAAGGAGCTGAAATAGTTGTATAATCAACATCAAGCTGCGCCATTTTCACGGCTGCTTCTGCTGCCTGAACATCGGCTTTTGCCTGCGCCAGCTGCGGAGCACGAAGTGCAAGGTCTGAAATAATAACCTCCCCAATAAAGGAAGAAGAGAGTTGTTTCAGCTGCTCGGCTTCTGCTTTGGCAACGCTCTGCTGTCCCATTTCAAGCTGATAGGCGGCTTTTGCCTTGGCTAACTCACTCTTTTTAGACTGCAAAGTATTTTCAAAGGTATCAGCATCAAGTTTGACCAGAACTTCCCCCTTTTTCACAATAGCCCCGACATCAGAATGTTCTGACAGGAAGACCACTTGCGAACTTACCCGCGCATTAACATTTGTTTCCTGATAAGGCTTGATTGTGCCAAGAGCTCTGATTTGCAGCGGAGCTTCCCCCACAGAAACCTCAATCACATTGACAGCATAGCGCGTTGTAATGGGCTTTTTGCGCATACTCACGGGCTTTGTCGCCATGAAAAACCATGATACCGCAATCATGGCAATAAATATTCCAAGAACAATAACAATTGTTTTCTTATTTTTCATGCATATCTTCCTTTTGCGTCAGCAAAGCAACCTGCTCTTCCGGGAAATACATATTTCCTAAGGAACGATAGAGATTAATTCGTACTTGCACAACATTGACCCGCTGTCTGGCAATGGTTCTTTCCAAACCCTGCGTACTTTGCAGAAGCGTTAAAAAGCGCATAATATCTTCTGAGCCCTCTAAGTAGGAGTTTAACGCTCCACGGGTGGCACTTTTTGTCATAACATATTGCTTTTCCAGAAGAGATAATTTTTCCTGCTGTGAATATTCCTGAGCAAGGGTTTTATTGACTTCGGCAATGGCCTCGGCAACGGTCTTGATATAGGCTAAGAGTGCCTGCTCTGCCTGTGCCCGCATTCTTTCCACCTGATATTTCTTTTCACCCGCGTCAAAAAACGTATAATTCAAGCTTGCCAAAAGCTCGTTTGTCCAGTTCTCCAAAACATCCGCGATATGCGCCGCGCTGAAAATATGAGAAAAGGATAAATTCAGTTTTGGAAAACGATTTGCCTCGGCTTCATTCAAATCATAATGGCTGGCCTGCACATTTGCCCAGGCAGCACGAATATCAGGGCGATACTGCAATAAATCCACAGGTATTCCTGCTTCTGGAATTGCCATAATCACAGGCAGCGACGCATCCATGGCAAATTCCGGTAAATTTCCGGGAATTTTTCCGAGTAAAATACACAAGGAGTTTTTCAATTCTAAACTTTTCTGTAATAAATCAGGCAGTTCCGCTTTAGAGGCTGCAAGCACTTCTTCCTGCTGCAAAACATCAAGACTGCTGACAAGGGAGTTTGAAAAACGGACTTTTTGCAGTTTCACCAGACTTTCATTGATATTGATCTGTTCTTTTAACACAGCAGTTTCGATTTGATTGCCTAATAATTCTGCCCAGGTACCAGCAACATTGGCGGAAATGGTCATGGCAGCGGACTGCCAATCATCACGGCTCGCCATAAAACGCATGGCATCAGCGCGATAGGCAGAACGCACGCGTCCCCATAAATCCACTTCATAGGAAGCGCCGCCCTCCAGACGATAACGTTCAGAAGAAGAACTGGAAGAGTGTCCTGTGTTCTCATTTTTCGTTTCACTGTGACTTTTTGCAGCCGATGCCCCAAGGGTAATCAGCGGGAAAAACGCGCTCTCCGCAATATTTGCCTCGGCAGCGGATTGTCTCATCCGCGCATAGGCTGACAAAATATCATAATTTTCTTTCAGGGCAATTTTTTCTAAGGTATTTAAATCTTCACTGGCAAAGGTTTCCCACCACAAAAGATTTTTATCCGCTTGCTCGCTGCTGTCCTGTTCTTTTTGATAGGCCGCTAAATCATCATAAAAATATTCCTGCAGCATGGGAGAAGAAAGTACTTGGATTTGCTGTTCATCTGTGAGCACTGGCGTGCCGCAGCCAGAACAAAGAAAAACAAGAACAATAACAACAAACCGAGAAAATATCCGTAACGTACTTTTTTCTTTCATCATTATAAAAAGATAGCACAAAACAGAAAAACTTACAATTATTTTTCAAATTGTAAGTTTTTAAGATAACTATTTAATATTTATTGATTTTTATAATAAATGCTGCGCACGCATAATTGCTGCCTTGAGGCTGTGGCAAATATTATTTTCACCAAGAGCATCCAAGATACCCATCTTCTTCAAAATACGGCGCGTGCGTACCGGCGGGTTGGCAATAATTACATGAAAATCATGGGACTTTCTGTGCGCCAAAAATGCTTCCAAAACGTGAATACCTGTGGCGTCGATCGCAGGAACATCACGCATATACAGGATATAAACCTTAATATCAGGGTTGCGGCGCATAAACATATTTTGGAATCTGTCGACCATACCAAAGAAGAATGGCCCTGAAATAGAATAGACAAAAACGCCCTTTGGCAAATCTTCCTGATTGACAAGACTTTCATCATAATCGTGCACAACGTCATTTTCATCCAAAGCTTCGATAGAGCTCATCACGCTCATGCGACGCATAAAGAGCAGAGAAGCCAAAAGCACGCCCACGTATACTGCAACCGTCAGGTCAACAAGCACAGTCAGCAAGAAAGTCAAAAGCATAACAGACCAGTCAGATTTTGGCCCGCGCAAAATATTTTTAATGGCGTTGATTTCAAGCATACCATAGGAAGTGATCACCATAACTGCCGCAAGACAGGCCAGCGGAATGGCAGAAGTCAAAGGAGACAGCCAAAGCACAAACGCAAGCACGGTAAAACCGTGAATAATAGCAGAAACAGGGCTTTTTGCACCGCTGCCGATATTGGTTGCAGTTCTGGCTATAGCGCCTGTTGCAGGAATACCGCCGAAGAGCGCACAGGCAATATTACCCGTGCCCTGGGCAATCAGTTCCATATTGGAATAGTGTCTGTCCCCGGTCATACTGTCCGCCACAACGCAGGTCAGCAAGGATTCGAGACCAGCCAAAATAGCGATAGTAATGGCGTCGGGGAAAAGGGCAATAATACGTTCCAAAGATACATCAATGGGCTGGAAGGTTGGAAGTGCCGCAGGAATTTCTCCATAACGGGCAGCAATGGTTTCAACAGGCAGATTAAATGCCCAAACAATCACGCCCCCAACCAAAACACCCACAACAGGCGCAGGAATACGGGGCAGATAAAAGCGGATCAGGAACATCAAAATAAGCGTACCCAGGGCAATACCAAAGGTTGCAGGGTGCAAATTAGACATCTCTGAAAAATACAATGCCCATTTGGAAATAAAATCCGGTGGAACCTGGGTTAAGGATAAACCAAAGAAATCACCCATTTGGGAAGAAAAAATCGTCAGCGCAATCCCTGCTGTAAAGCCGGTTGTCACAGGATACGGAATATATTTAATAATGGAGCCCAGCCTGAAAAATCCCGCCAGCGCCAGCATACCGCCCGCCATAAAGGTGGTAATTACAAGCCCGTCGTAACCATGGCGATACACAATTCCATAAATAATAATAACAAAAGCACCAGTAGGGCCGCTGACCTGAAAACGGCTACCGCCCAAAAAGCCAATCAAAATGCCGGCAATAATGGCAGTATAAAGGCCTTGCAGAGGCGTAACCCCAGAACCAATCGCAAAAGCCATAGCCAGCGGCATGGCAACAATACCAACCGTTATGCCCGCCACAATATCTTTAAATAAATCATTAAAGGTGTACTCACCGTGAAAAACACTGAAAATTTTGGGATATAATGGGTCTAAATGAGCCATTTCTTCCTTGTGCAAGTGGGCAAAGGTATTGCGGTGTGACATGCGGAAACGAGTTTGCGCAATCGCTTTTGCTATGGATTTAATCATACTGTTACTTCCCCAAATTAAAGTAAATAAAGAGAAACAAGAAACTTCAAAAATTTATATTATTTCTTTATATTATTCAAGGAAATTATTTACAATTTAATATTTTTTTCCCTGCATTATTTTTTATCATATGCATGCCGGGAAATTGCCCAGCACTTTTTACAAACCAAAAGATACGGAAACAAAATGCCCAGCACAAGAGCTGATAAAATAAATAATGCCAAAAAGCCATTATAGAAAACCTGTTCCAAATACTGATGCCCTGTTTCCTGACTGGCATTTAAAAATTTTACTAAAGAAATCATAGTATTATAAGCAGGAATGCCGGGAATCATGGGAAGAACAGCAGGAAACGTAAACACTTCAACAAGGGTATGCATTTTCTTTGCCACAAAAAAAGCTGAAAATCCCACGCAAAGCGCGGCTAAAAAAGAGGCCGGCACTATATGGACAGAGCACATATTGATTAAAAAATAGCGCAGGCCATGCCCAAAAGCTCCCAGAAAACCGGCACAAAGCAAAGCCTTAAACGGAGGATTAGAAAGTGAACCAAAACCAAAAGCTGCTAAAAACGAAAAAAGCATATCTTCAAAAATCAACAAAACTTGCGCCGTACTCATAGATTTTCTATCCCCAAAATAACTAAGGTCAGCAATAAGCCGAGGGCAATACAAACAATGATTGTGCAGGAATTCATCAATTTTTCAATGCCATTCAGCACATGCCCTTCCAAAATTTCAACCAGAGAATTAATCAGCGGAACTCCGGGAATTAAAAATAATACACTGGTGGCAAGAGCAATGGAAGGAGTTCTGCCCAAAGAAAATAAAACCGTACAGCCGGCAATAAAGGAACTGATAAATGCAGTCAGCACAATCACAATAAGGTGATTTATTTCAAATTTTTGCAGCGCTGTTCGGCTGTAAAACGCCAGCGCCGTGCCTGCAAAAACAAAAAACATGGCATAAAAATCCCCGCCAAAAAGCCGGCAAAATCCCATATTGGCCAGAGCTGTAGCTGTCAGCACAAAGAAATACGGATAGCGCCTTGTGGCAATTATTTCGCGGTACTTTGCCTCCAGTTCCTCAAGCGATACAGGATTATCATGCACATACCAGCTGAGACGGCTGAGCATATTTTGAAAATAAAAATTCAGCGCCAAACTGGGGATATGCCGTATTGCCGTGTGCTGAATATTGTGATCCTGTGCATAAGTCAGCGTCAAAATAACACTTTTGGTCTGCATCATCAGATACACATCAAAGCCATAGGCTTTGGCAAAGCGCTTGATTATGCGCACCGTCTTTCCCGCATGGGCGGCAGAGATGATTAATGTCACGGTAATATCCAGCAATAATTCCAATAATCGTGCACAAAACCGGGTTAATTCTTCTTGATTTTCCTGCATATTTTATTTTCCAAACTATTCTTGAACAGCTTTTTCCAAAACCTGCCGGGTCATGCTGAAAGTATACACATCCCGCACAATGAAGGGCTGATATGGATTATTCTTTGGGAAGACGGCCAAAAATGGAATACTTGCACTGCCCAGCGACGTCAGAAGTTTTTGCTTTTCTTCCTCAAATTGAGACATATCCACCAAAAGAAAGGCAATTTCATCCTGTGTGTTGGCAATGTTCGCTAAAGACTGCATATTTTTCTCTGTAAAGACTGTTTGTTCCAGCACTTTGCAGGTGGGACACCAGTCAGCCGTAAATTTCACCAGCAATGTTTTTTGCCCTAAATCCTGTACAAACTGCTGAGGCTGAAATTCCTGCCAAAAAGAAATTTTATCCTTTTGTACAGATTGGATAAAAAGATAATAAAAACACATAAATACACAAAGACAAAGTCCAGCCCCTGCCAGCCATTTTTGCTTTTTGACAAGCACAAGGCTTGCCCATTTTCCCCATATATACAAGCACACACAAAGAACAAAAAGCAAAACAAGCGCCCTGACATGCAAGAAATCCGGCAAAAGAGAAAATAAATACAGCGCCGTACCCAAGAGGAAAAATGCCAGAATTTTTTCCATAAGCAAAAGCCAATTTCCCGCTTTAGGCATAACGGCCGCTAAACGAGGCTTACAGGCAAAAAGGACATACGGCAAAGCCATACCCAGCCCCATGCACACAAAAACAAGCACAATCACCCCAAAAGCCTGCGTCAGCACAAAGCCCAAAACCCCGCCCAACAAAGGCCCGCTGCAGGGAGTTGCTAAAATAGTGGCTAAAAATCCACTCAAGAATGCATCCAGTTTTACATTTTTCTGCTCCTCTGCCCGTATATTAATGATGGGCAAATGAAAAACATCAAATAATGAAAGAGCAAGCACAAAAACCAAAACGCATAAGCCAAGCATGAGCCAATATTCCTGGAAAAGCTGCCCCCAGGTCAGGCCCAGACCTCCAAAAAGAAAGGCTAAAACAATAAACCAGGTCAAAATTCCCAGAGCAAAAAAGATCATTTGCGCTCTAAAAGAACGCTGCTCCTGTATGGAAAATTCTTTTGAAACACCCAACAAGGCATGGAGTTTTAAAGCAATTACCGGAAGCACGCAAGGCATAAAATTCAAAATAAAACCTGCAATAATGCCGAAAAATATGGCTTTGACAAGACTTTGTACTTCCAATTGCTGATAAAAAGGACGAACAGAAAAAGAAAAATCTGTATTGCTTTCAAGCTGTGTATTTTCCTGCTTTGGTTGCTGTACAGAAAAACCTTTTTCAGCCTGTGCTTTGAGATTTTCCAAAGAAAACGCTTCAAGATTGCCATTTTCTGCTAATGAATTTTCTTCTTTATTCTGCTGTATATTTTCTTGACTCTCAACAGAAAAAACAGATTTTGTCTTTTGTCTGTATGTTGCCCAGGCAAGTTGTTCTCCGGCAAGCTGTTTTTGCGTGTAGGCATCAAGAAGATTTTCTAATTCATTCTTATATTGAAAACTGTTTACAGCAATGGCTGGGACAGAAGACACTGTTTTTTGCAAACTAATGGGCAAACAGTGTTCCTTTGAACAGGCAAGCAAAGAAATTTCAACAGTTCCATTATATTGCCCTTCGTCTTGTTTTGGAAACAACAAATAAATCCGTGTTGTTCCCTCAAACACACGAATTTTTTGTCCTGAATTTATATCATTTTTCCAAGTTCCCAAAGGAAAAAGGCAAGGAATTTCCTGTAAATTTTCTGTTAAAGCACTTTCTGCATGGATGTAAATTTTAGTCGGATATACATTTTCCTGCTGAGGAGCATAGGTATAATAACCATTTTCCGGACTAAGGCTAAGACAGAGAATAGCGGCATTATCCTTAAGTACCCATGTGCAGTCCACGGCATAAGGATCTTTATCCTGCGCAAACGCACAATACGGCACTAACCAGAAAAGAAATAAACTTAAAATAATCCGCAATACTTTCATGCTTTCCTCACAGACATTTTATAAACTCAGTTTAAAAGAAAAGCAAAATAAATGTTACACACGTAAAATTAAATTTTTTCATATTTAATCATTGAGATAAGGCAGGCAGATTGAGAACTTTCCTAAAAAAAGTCTAAAAAATTATTGATAATCCAAAAGTTGAAAGATAAAAAAAAATTAAACAAGATGCAGTAAAATGAGTGTTATAAATCCCCAAAACAATACCCCAATACTTATAACACGATAAAAATATTACATACAAAAAAACATAATAAATACCGATAACTTTTTTTGCAAAAACTATACTAGGGTGTGTTTCTAAATTTTTCTTTTAATTGTTTTTAAGTTATGATATAAAG
>CAJTRG010000024.1 GCA_910578585.1 uncultured Mailhella sp. | reverse complement strand
GGCTGGAAAACACCAAATGAAGTCCATACAAAAAATCAAAATACTCTCTTAAAAGCTGCTTGACTTATGGGGGCATTACGAAGCTTTCTTCTTTGCCTTATTCATTTGGCAGATGAGAATACCGTCAGGAGCAGATTTGAAACAGCCATTGCAGGAAACGCATTTTGCGGGGCTGGAATCAGTTTTCCAGCGCAGCGGCAAATCAGGTTCGCACACGAGCGGACGGCCAAAGGAAACAGCGGCAATTTTTGTTGAGGCAAGGGCTTCTTCAATCACTTCCGGAGTGCGGTAACCGCAAACACTGATCACTGGCACAGACACAGCTTCCGCAGCTTGAGAAGCGTATGGCAAAAATAGTGCCTGCTGCCCTTTGCGCAGAATAGGGCTGAAATCTTCACCCACCATACCGGAAGAAACTTCAATAAAGTCAATGCCGCGTTTCTCCAGTTCCTTACATACCCACAAAGACTCTTCCGGCTGAATGGAGTTTTCTTTTAAATCGCTGAAAGGAAATTTAATTCCAATCACATAATCCTTACCCACTGCCGCACGAATTGCTTCATAAATCTCAAAAATAATGCGGGCACGGTTTTCAATTTTGCCGCCGTATTCATCATCCCGTTTATTGGTAATGGGAGAGAGAAAAGAATTAAGCAAAAAGCCATGCGCGGCATGGATTTGCACACCGTCAATGCCAGCCTCTTTACAGCGCAGTGCAGAACATACATAATCTTCTGTCAGTTTTTGCAATTCTTCTTTCGCTGCTTCATGAAATGTGCATGTTTCACTCACCTTTGTTTCTGAAACGGAAAATTGATCATAGCCCTCGGCCTGCCATGTTCGCGCGCCGCAATGCTGCAACTGCACAAAAAGCTTTGCGCCGTGTTTATGCACCATGGCAGCCATTTCCTGCATGTCCTGCACATAGCCTATATACGCTGTATTCACCATAATTGGCGCAACGCTGCCGGCTTTGCGCACAGCCTGCATGCCTGTGATGATGAGCCCTGCCCCGCCTTTGGCAACAGCTTCATAGCGTGCCCGTATTTTGTCGGAAATTTTTCCGTTCTCTGCTCCGTATTCAAACATGGCACTGGCCACAAGCCGATTCGCAAGGGTTAAATTTCCAATCTGAAATGGACTGTACATGGTTTTTGACATAGTTCTCTCCTTTTGTTGTATATACATCAAAATAGTTAAAAAAATATACCTTCTTAAATTTGAATTTCGTCCAACTGCTTACAAATCTTGGAATATCAAGAGTAAACGCTCAAGCTCCGCAAGATTTTCTTTGCCGGCCTTCTCTTCGATTTGTTCTTGGGCTTTGCGCCACAGCTCTGTTGCCTGGGAATAGGTTTGCTCGCCTTTAGGTGTCAGCGCCAGCACACTGTCCCGCGCCCCGGCATTCTTTCTGTCTTCAATATAGTCAGCCTGCAAAAGAGGTTTTAAACTGCGTGCCAGCGTGGAACGGTCAAGCAAAGTATATTCAGCCAGCTCCCGCACATTGCAGGTGCCGAGTTTATTAATCGCAAAGAGCAAAGAATATTGCCGAGACGTCAGCCCTGATTGTGCCAGGGTGCTGTCGTAAAAATTGATTACATTTTCTGCACTTCTGCGCATTTTCATGCAGTGACAAATGGTATTATCTATGCATTTACCCATATTCTTTACTCACTTTGTTGTATATGCAACATAAAACAAAATGAAAAATCCGTCAATAAAAAATTAAAGAAAAAAGGCAAATTCCCTATTCTGGAATTTTCCAAACAAAGAATTTGCCTTTTACAACTTTCTCTATCTGTACTTATTTATAAAAAGGATAGACAGCCTTGGCGCGTTTATGGGCATTTTCAACGCGGGCATAGAGTTCTTTTTTATATTTTGCAAAGTCCTTAATCGGACGGGTTGCCACGCCGGATTCCATGGCAGCTTTCGCCACAGCAATGGTTTCCACTTCCAAAATACGCGGGTCAAGCGGTTTTGGCAGAATATAGTCAAAACCAAATTTGAAATCCTGTCCGTTATAAGCTTTCTTCACTTCGTCAGGAATGCGTTTTTCCTTCGCAAGGTCAGCCAGCGCATAGGCAGCAGCAATTTTCATGGCTTCATTGATTTCTGTTGCGCCAACGTCAAGAGCGCCTCTGAAAAGGAAGGGGAAGCCGGAAACGTTATTAATCTGGTTGGGATAATCGCTTCTGCCTGTACCGATAATGCAGTCAGGAACTGCCTTCTTGGCTTCTTCGTAAGTGATTTCAGGTTCAGGATTTGCGCAGGCAAAAATGAGCGGCTGAGGATTCATGGTCTTCAGCATATCGCCATTGATCACGCCTTTGCGGGAAAGTCCAAGGAAAACATCAGCACCTTTCATAGCTTCTGCCATGGTGCAGGCAGCCTTTTGCGCAAAGCGTTTCTTGTATTTATTTAAATCGGTTCTGCCAGCGTGAATAAGGCCTTTGGAGTCAAACATGAAAATATTTCTGCGTTTGACGCCAAGAGCAACATAGAAATTCGCGCAGGCAATGGCTGCCGCGCCGGCCCCGGAAATAACGATTTTGCAGGCAGAAATTTTGCGTTTGGTCAGCGCACAGGCATTGATGAGGCCGGCACCTGAAATAACCGCTGTTCCGTGCTGATCATCGTGGAAAACAGGAATGTTCATTTCCTTTTTGAGGCGTTCTTCAATGTAAAAACATTCAGGAGCCTTGATATCTTCAAGGTTGATGCCGCCAAAGGTGGGTTCTAAAGACTTTACAATCTGGCAAAGTTTTTTAGGAGCTTTTTCGGCAAGCTCAATGTCGAAAACATCCACATCAGCAAACATTTTGAATAAAAGCCCTTTACCTTCCATAACCGGTTTTGATGCCTTTGCGCCGATATCGCCAAGTCCAAGCACTGCCGTACCGTTGGAAACAACGGCGACAAGGTTTGCCCGTCCTGTGTATTCATCAACTTTGTTCTCGTCTTCATAAATTTTCATGCAGGGAACGGCAACCCCCGGAGAATAGGCAACAGACAAATCTTTTTGGGTTTCGCACTGCACGGTGGGGATAACTTCAACTTTGCCTTTGCGGGGTGCGCTGTGATACGCAAGGGCTTCTTTATCTGTGTATAAAGCCATAAAATTTCCTTTTGATAAAAAAAAGTGGCAAAGCGTTTGCCTTGCCACAAAATTATGCATGCATAAAATAATTATGCTTCGGTGATTGTAATAGCGTCGTGTTCGCAAACGCCGGTGCAGGATTCGCAGCCAAGGCATTCGTCAGGAGTTTTTGGTTCGCTTTTACCGTCAACGAGTTCGTAAATGCTTACTGGGCAAATATCAACACATTCTCCGCAACCTACGCATTTATCTGCATCTACACTAACACTGTAACCCATAATAGTTTCCTCCAAAGGGGGCAGTCTTGCTGCCGTAAAAAATTTACCACTAGGTGGTTATTAACCAATAGCCTGCTAATCATTCTCTGTCAAGTATTATGCGCAAAGTATATTTAAAATTTCTCGCTATTTTTCGGTGAGACTCATAAACTCAGCGATATTATGCGCGCTTTCCTGAACAAATTCTTCAAAAGGAAGCTCGTCTTTTCTTGTCTGAGAAATAATGGTGCGCGGTCTGTTTTGCAGACTTTCTTTTGGAACAACACCAAATTCCGGCGGGAAGGTATTTTCAAAATACATTTCCTGGAAACCGGCAAATTTGAGGGCATGAGCAGTTGCGTCAAGAATCGCAAATTCATGGGTAATCTTGCCCTGTTCCCTGGCAGCCACAAGCCCTGCCAGACATTCACCGCCCTGGGTGCAGGCAATGTGTCCGTTTCTGTTGGCAATAATCATTGCATTCATTATGGCCTGCTCGGTCACCTGCACAACATTGAAATCACCGCCAAGGGCTTCATATTCAGCTACCAGCTTTTGCACGCGCGGGAAGGAAACAGGATTGCCGATCATGGCAGCCTGAGCCACGCTGGCTTTGACCTGTACAGGATGATAAACGCGATTTTCCCTGTTTTGATGATAATATTGATAAACAGGGTCAGCATGGTGAGACTGCACGCCAAAAAGGCGAGGCAGTTCCTCAATAATATCCAGCTTCTTCATTTTGATAAAGCCGGACATGATTGCCGTGATATTGCCGGCATTGCCAATGGGCACAAAAAGAGCTTTATTCTTCATATCCCAGCGAAATTCCTGAGCAACTTCATAGGCATAGGATTCCTGCCCCAAAATACGCCAGCTGTTCTTGGAATTCAAAAGCGCCACGCGGTAATGGCTGGCTAAATATTCCACCACCTTCATGCAGTCGTCAAAAACGCCGGGAATTTGCAGAACGGTTGCTCCGCTGCCAAGGGGCTGGGAGAGCTGCTGAGGGGTGACTTTTCCTTCCGGCAAAAGCACAACGGTCTTAATGGGATCGCCCACATAGGCACCATAAAGAGCGGCTGCGGCGGAAGTATCACCGGTTGAAGCGCAAATGGTCAAAATATTGTTCCAGCCGTGTTTGCGCACCATGGATTTCAAATAACTGAAAGCCCCTGCCATGCCCCTGTCTTTGAAAGAAGCTGAGGGGTTTTGTCCTTCATGCTTAAAGGCAAAATCAATGCCCAAATCTTCGCGCAAAGCCTTGGAAGCCGTGATAATGGGGCTGTGCCCGTCGCCCAAATAAATAATATCTTCTTCTTCCAGAACCGGTGCCATAAATTCATAATAGCGGAAAATCCCTTTGAGTGCCCGGCAATTGGTGGCACGGCGTTCATCAAAAATTTCCTGCCATTTTTTGCCGGGAATTTTCTTATGTTCGTCAAAATCCTTATCATTGAGTAAAAGCACGCCGCCGCAGTCCGGACAGGTATACAAAAGTTCGTCAATGCTGTGGTGGGCATTGCATTTTGTGCAAACATATTCCATTTCATGGCGTATCGTAGGAAAAGAAGACATAGGCTCTCCAAAATATGCCCGCTAAAGGCATATACATTTATAAAAATTCTTTGTTCAAGCTAGTATAAAGCCCTTGTCCTGTCAATAAAAGACATAGTCTGCTCTTTTCTCAATTTCATAATCCAGATTAACAAACTACTTCTTTAGGAGTATATTTTTCTAAAAGGAGATTCGCTGTTTATGCTCATAAAACTTTACCACGGCTCCTCTGCTGTAATTGAAAAGCCATTATTTAAATATGGCAAAACCTACAATGATTATGGGGGGCTTTTGTAGAGCTTACCTATACAGTTCTTGAACAGTCCGGCATAAAAGTGCACACATTAAACCAAATTATACTGTCAATCGAAGTGAAGAATTTTGACAGGGCTGGACGAACGCCTATTATCATATGGACAAAGAAAAAAATACTAACAAAGCCCAGGCAGAATATCTTATTAAGTTATCCAAAACATTATGCTGTGCAGTTGAGGAATTCATAGGAAAAAGTGAATAAAACATTTTTCTATTCAGTCAAATTTTTTATAAATATTTCAAATAGATACATAACGATATAAAAGTTCAGTCAATTTCGCTGAGTTTTCTCTTTTTCTAACAGGAAATTTTTATATTTATGCCTTCCTTATTGAAAAAATTTTTTTTAATGCATTCTCATATAGTTATTTACAAAGACTAAAGAAATTGTTAAATTTTCCGATATAAAAAAAGATTGTTTATTCACCATAAAAACAAAATAATCCAACAAGGTAAACTGGTAAATCTCATCGGTATATGGGCTTGTCTTTACTGAAAAGGAGGATTTATGAAAATATCAATTGCCGGAAAAATTATTACCTTTGTAAGCGCTGTCGTGGTGTTATCTTGTACAGCGGTTCTTCTGACAACCATGCGCCTTTTGGAACCGCCTCTGGATGCCAGTATTGAGGGAATGACACAGTTGGCTAAAGTGGCTACGGACTCTGCCTACAATGCAAACAGTGAAAAATTTCTGAAAGAATCTAAACTGATAGCCCAAAACCCTGCTCTTATTGAAGCCGTAATGCAAAATAATCACGAAGCTGCTGCAGCAATAGGTAAAGAATTTATGGAAATGGCAGGAGCAGAATTTATTACCATTACTGATGAAAAAGGCGTAGTAGTAGCCCGGGGACATTCTGAAAAATTCGGCGATGATGTCAATAGCCAGGAAACAGTACGTGCCGGAATTCAGGGAAAATCTGTCGTTGGTATTGTTTCCGGTACAGAAGTACCTTTTTCCCTGCGTGCCGGAGCGCCTTTAATGCATGCAGGAAAGGTAGTGGGTACTATTGGCATTGGTATTTCTTTAACCAGTGAAAGCTATGTGGATAAACTGAAAAAAGATACTGGTCTGGAATCAACCATTTTTAAAGGTAATGTTCGAGCCATGACCACTCTGATAAATGACGGCAAACGCGTAATCGGCACACAGCTGCAAAACGCTTCAGTCACTGATGCTGTCTTAAAACGCGGAGAAACAGTTTCCGGACGTCTGGATCTTTTGGGAAAACCTTTCAGCGTTGTATATTGGCCTATTTTGAACATGGAAGGCAAACCTGTTGGAATGTGGTTTACAGGACAACCTTTGGATCATGTTGTTCAAGTACGGCAGGAAGCCCTGCGTAATGCGCTCTTTGCCACAGCAGGCATTACAATCTTTTTTGCGCTGATAGCTTTTGCCATGGGCAAACTCCTTGCATCTCCTATAAAACGCATTACTGCCTACGCTGAAACCACAGCTGAAGGGGATTTGAATGCATCGCTTACAGTCCGTTCACAGGACGAAACCGGCAGATTAGCCACAGCATTGGCTACCATGGTAGAAACCCTCAAAAAACGTATTGCTGAAGCCGGAGAACAATCAGAACTTGCCAAACAGGAAACAGCCAAGGCGCAGGAAGCTATGAGTATGGCGGAAGAGGCTCGTGCGAGAGCTGAAAACGCCAAACGTGAAGGCATGCTTGTTGCCGCTGAACAATTGGAAGGCGTCGTGAATGTGGTAAACTCTGTGACGGCTGAACTTTCTGCACAAATTGAAACATCAGAACACGGTGCAAGAGAACAGGCTTCACGAATGACGGAAACAACAAATTCCATGGATCAAATGAACTCCACTGTGGCTGATGTGGCAAAAAATGCAAGCGCCGCCTCAGAGCTGTCCGTATCCACAAGACAAAAGGCTGATGCCGGAGCACAGATTGTTTCCCATGTTGTGGACAGTATCCGCAGAGTCGAAGAGCAGTCCCTGAAACTTAAAAACGACATACAGGTATTGTCAGAACAATCACTATCCATTGACCAGATTATGGGTGTTATTTCAGATATTGCCGATCAAACCAACTTATTGGCTCTCAACGCAGCCATTGAAGCGGCACGGGCAGGCGAAGCAGGACGCGGTTTTGCTGTGGTTGCTGACGAAGTGCGCAAACTGGCAGAAAAAACCATGACATCCACCCACGATGTAGGCAATGTTATTACAGCTATTCAGCAAAGCACGGATAAAAGCGTAAAGCAGGTTGAAGAAGCTGTACAGATTATCGGTGAAGCAACAGAATTAGCTGGAAAATCCGGTGAAGCTTTGCAGCAAATCGTTGATATGGCTGATTCTACAGCTGACCAGGTACGGATTATCGCCACTGCTTCAGAAGAGCAGTCTGCTTCCAGTGAAGAAATCAACAATTCTATTATTCAGGTCAATAGTATTGCAGAGGTAACTTCACAAGCCATGAATAAAGCAACAAATGCTGTAGCAGAACTCTCCGAACAAACTCAAAAGCTGACAGAACTGATTGAAAATATGAAGAGAGGCTAAGGCTATTTTACCGACAAGAACAATAAAAGATAATCTATAAGAATTACAAAAGATATGAGGTGTCACAATGAAAGAAGTCATTTTTACAAGTGAGGCTCCAAATGCTGTTGGTCCTTATTCTCAAGGCATAAAAGCCGGCAATACCCTCTACCTTTCAGGGCAAATTGGACTTGACCCTAAAACCGGAAAACTCGCTGCAGGCGGCATTGCCGAACAAGCTGTACAGGCTTTGGAAAATATCACAGCTATCTTGAAAAGCCAGAATGCAAGCATGGACAATATCGTCAAAACAACTGTCTTTTTAACGGATATGGCAGATTTTCAGGCCTTCAATGCGGAGTATGCAAAATTTTTCAAAAAGGATTTTCCTGCCCGTTCCTGCTTTGCCGTCAAAAGCTTACCCTTAGGCGCCATTGTTGAAATTGAATGCATTGCGGTTTTATAAAGCAAAATAAAGACCACCCGCTAAGTGTGGGTGGCCTTTTTCATTTACATTTATAAAATTTTATATTTTTGCCTGTAATTCTTTCAGAAAATCAGGGTGCACTTCATAACCGCATTTTTGAGCCTGTTCCACAGCTTCTTTTGCCTTGGCGTATTCTTCCTTTTCAAAGTAAGCAAGTGCCAAGTTATTCCAGGCCGGGCCAAAAGCAGGCTGGGCTTTAATGACAGTATTGCTTTCTTCAATGCATGCATCATATTTGCCTTCCATGAAATAGGCAGATGCAAGCGTTGTTCTTGCCTGCAAAAATTCCGGATCCCATTCAAGAGCTTTGGTCAGGGCTGATTTTGCTTTTTTGATATCGCCCGTCTGCAAATGGCAAAAGCCTATATTTGCCTGAGGAACAGCATATTTTGCGCGGATATTGGAAGCTTCTGTATTATAGCGCAGGCAGCCTTCATAATCACCGCGCTTCAAACAAAGTCCGCCCAGCTGTACAAAGCCCTCAGCAAGACGAGGAGACAAACGCACCGCATTCAAAAAGGCGTTTTCAGCTTCCACGTAATCGTGTTTTGCCAGCATTGCCATGCCCAGTTGATAAAAATGGTTGGCACAGTTGTCGCTTTGGGCAATTTCTGCCTGCAAATCTGCAATATATTCATCTAAAGATTCATAGCGTTCTTTCATAACATCCTCAATTTTCTATTTTAATTTTTATTTCACTTCATTATAATTTGGAATATTCACAACCGGCTTTTTCTCTTCCAAAAGTCCTTCTTTTTGCAGCAGATGATAATACCACACGGCAAAATCAAAATAGCCCAAATACTTCTCATCCCTGCCAATAATGCCGATGGCAAGTTCCAGCACAGCCTGACGGTAGGCATTGCTTTGTACTTCTTCCGGAGGACGGGTTTGGAAATATTCGCGGAAAAGTTCCTGACTGGTGCGTTTGGAAACATCCGTGCGAATTTCCATGGGATCATTCGGTTTTGGGAAGGGATCCCAGTTTTCATAACCGATTTTATCAATAAATTTTCTTCTGCGCTCAGGAATTTTATTGTACAAATCTCTTTTGAGTTTTTCTTGCTCTTCGGTCAGTTCCGGAGGCGTGCTGTCACGATACACAGTTGCAGGAATATTTAATGCCATATATTTTTCCTATTCCCTCTGTCTATTCAAGGGGAGAAGTCTTTTTTTCTTGTTTTTCTTGCTTCAAGCCAAGATATGTTTCATCGTATTTGGTCATCAGCGCCATGGAAACAGGCACATAGACATGGTGCAGTTCAGTATAGCGGGAGCCTAAAACTTTGACAATTTTATGGCTCAGGCTGGCAAGTTTATCCTGTATTCTGTCCAGCTGCAAAGTGGGATATTTGCCGCCCCTGTCAAAATGGCATTTGCCGCAGACATGGCCTTTGCCATTAATCGCGGTTGGCACGCCATAAATACGGCAGGTCAGCGGACGATGTTCATAGAGCATGCACAAATTATCATCCCCAAGAAGCGGACAGCGAACTCTTTCGTGAGCAGCTTTGAGCATCACTTCTTCATCGCTCATGCCCTGCTGAATATCTTTATAATAATGGTATTTCAATTTTGCCAGGCTTCTGTCAGCATCACTTGCCCGTTCCAAAATAGCAGAACGTTCAGCCCCAAAGCCGAATTTATCATGAAATGCGCGGTTGATTGCCATGGCTTCCACCAGAGACAAATCAAACAGAGCATGGCAGCAGTCGCTGCATGTTTTGGTGCAGGCTACTTCATTGGGATACTTGGCCTGCACATCCTGAAAAAGTTTATCCACTTGTGCGGTAAGCACTTCATATTCCAAAAAGATTTCTTCAAGTTCTGCACTTTCTATTTGTGACATAGGCTATCCATTTAATAAGTTTTTAGACACTTTTAATAAAATAAGGCTGCACTATAAATTGGTCAAGATTAATTATTAAAAATTTTTCGTTTGAATGCAGCAGCTACCGTTTCAAAAGGAGATTTTTTCTTTTCAATCATAAAAATGGATTCAGGACAAATCACCCCAAATTCTTCCTCTGCCAAATTCAGCATATATTGCTGCTGCACGCCAATGCGCTGGGGTGGGATTGCCCCAAAAGGAGCAGAAAAGAATTTGTCACGGTGCAGAACATACCAGCCTGTTGTTTCCAAGCTGCAATCATAGAGATAAATTTCTGTATCCGTAATGCGGGAAATGGTTGACCAGTGATCGACCATAGGCCCTGCCTGACGCGGCAGAAAACGGCAAAAGCGAAAAACAGCCGTAACTTCCTTGTTTGCCTCAGCGCTCAAGGTCACGGTATTTTTCAAAAATTCCCAAATGGTACCAAGATCCACTTCCGGCTGGAAAAAGCGAATATTATCAAGGCTGGGGTTCAGGCTCGGAAAGGGGCAATAATAATTGTAGCCGTACTGCTCCCTCCATTTTGCCAGCATGCTGTTCACAAGAGAGTAATACGTGGTTTCATGGCAAACAATTTTTCGCCATTCTTCAGGATCCCGCGCCTGTTCAATCAGCGTATCATTTAAAATATCCCGTGCCTGAAAAGCAGAAATGCCGAATAAAATCCTCAGCGCATTCAAAACAGAATAAGCTGCACAAAAATTATCTATTTTTCCTTGAAATAAAGGGTTCATCCATACCACCAAAAGAGTACCAGGGCAAAAGAAGCATAGCCAAAACGCCGAGGCATATAGTTTTTCCATTGTACTCGTTCGCAGGACTTTTGACAAGAAAAAGCATAAAGACCAAAAATTAAACTAGACAGATGATAAAATTGCGTATATAAAAGACATTGTCTATATAACTATATCACAATAAATTGATATAGTCAGTTGATATACTCAAGCATCTGTCGCTGCAAAGAATGGAGCGTGAAATGGAAATTATTACAACACTTGAAGCTGTCAAAGCACGCTGCAAAGAATTGAAGAAACAAGGCAAAACCATAGCTCTTGTTCCTACCATGGGTTATTTGCATGAAGGGCATCTTTCCCTCATCGGAAAAGCACGGGAACTGGCTGACATTGTGGTGGTGAGCCGTTTTGTCAACCCCACCCAATTTGCTCCCAATGAGGATTTAGACGCCTACCCCAACGACCCCAACCACGACCGCAATGTCACGGAAAAAGCCGGAACAGATATTTTATTTGAGCCGCTGGCTTCTGCCATGTATGCAGAAGACCATGGCACATGGGTGGAAGTGCCTGAACTAGCCAAAGTTTTATGCGGTGTGACCCGTCCTATCCATTTTCGCGGTGTGTGCACGGTTGTAACCAAGCTTTTCAACCTCATCCACCCGGATTTTGCCTGCTTTGGCGAAAAGGATTATCAGCAGCTGACCATTATCCGCCGCATGGTGCGTGATTTGAATGTGGATGTGGAAATTGTGGGCTGCCCGCTTGTGCGTGAAGAAGACGGACTTGCCATGAGTTCCCGCAACGCTTACCTGACCAAGGAAGAACGTGCTCTTGTTCCCCATATCCGCAAAGGGCTTCTCCTCCTCGCTGAAAAAGCTAAACAAGGCGAAACCAGCGCAAAAAATTTACAAAATTTCTTTGCTGAATATATCAAAGAAAATATCCCTGCCGCACGCATTGACTACTGCAGTATGGTGGATAAAGATAATTTAGAAAGTCTCGAAACTCTGAAAGACAAGGCTGTGATTGCTGTTGCTGTATACGTTGGCAAAGCACGTCTTTTAGATAATATTTTAATTTCAAAATAAGCGAACGCAATAAAACGCCTCGCAAAGGAGCTTTATGATTCCCGCAAAAGGTAGATATGTTTTCTCTTCTGAATCTGTTACAGAAGGACACCCGGACAAAGTTGCTGACCAAATTTCCGACGCAATTTTAGACACTCTCCTTGAACAAGATCCTAATTCTCACGTTGCCTGCGAAACATTGGTTACAACCGGTATGGCAGTTATTGCCGGTGAAATTTCAACCAGCGGCTATGCAGACCTGCCTCACGTTGTACGTGAAACCATTAAAAATATTGGGTACAACAGTTCTGACATGGGCTTTGACTACCAAACCTGTGCAGTTCTTTCTTCCATTGACAAACAATCAGCTGATATCGCCCAGGGCGTTATCCGCGAAAATCCGGAAGACCAGGGCGCCGGCGACCAGGGCATGATGTTTGGTTTTGCTTCCAATGAAACCGACACTCTTATGCCTGCACCAATTTACTGGGCTCACCAACTGTCTTTGCAGCTCGCCCGCGTGCGTAAAAACGGCATTGTTGATTTCTTCCGTCCTGACGGAAAAACTCAGCTTTCTTTTGAATATGAAAACGGTAAACCCGTTCGCATCAACAACGTTGTTATTTCCACCCAACATGCGCCAAACGTTGAACAGGCTGACATCATCGAAGCTGTTCGTCGCGAAGTTATTTTGCCTGTTTTGAACCAATCCGGTTTCTTTGATGAAAAAGACTGTGATATCTTCATCAACCGTACCGGCCGTTTCGTTATCGGCGGCCCTGTTGGTGACTGCGGTCTCACCGGACGTAAAATCATCAACGATACCTACGGTGGCATGGGCAACCACGGCGGCGGCGCTTTCTCCGGTAAAGACCCATCTAAAGTTGACCGCTCTGCTGCCTACATGGCTCGTTATGTAGCGAAAAACGTTGTTGCTGCCGGACTTGCTCCACGCTGTGAAGTGCAGATTGCATACTGCATCGGCGTTGCAGAACCTGTTTCTGTGCTCGTTTCTTCTCTTGGCACCGGTGAAATTCCTGACGAAATCCTCACCAAGGCTGTGCGTGAAGTATTCGACCTTCGTCCTTACCACATTATCAAACGCCTTGACCTCAAACGTCCTATTTACTCCAAAACCTCCTGCTATGGTCACTTTGGACGTGAACTTCCAGAATTTACCTGGGAAAAAACGGACGCTGTTGCTGACCTTCGCACTGCTGCAAAAGTATAAGTTTTTATTTTTTCTGGGGGAAATGATTTCCCCCGAAAAATCAAGTAATCCCTTTCGGGCTTGATTTTTCGAGGACGAGAACTTTTAAACGTATTGTAGGCTTACTATGGCTACGCCATGCCAACAATACGTAAAAAAGCCCCCAAAACCCTCATCGCAAAACCGCTATGAACGCTGTTCATAGCGGTTTTGGTTTAGCACAATTAATTTTAACTCAACAATTTTTATCATTAAATTGGCAAGTAAAACTTAGCCATAAAAAAACGCACTGACTGGCAGTGCGTTTTTTGTTACAATGTATAATTAGCTCTTAGAATTTATAGCCAATGCTGAATGAGCAGGTATGAGCATGGGCATCGTCAATATGATCAGCAGTTGTTTTATAATCAGAATGGTTATAACGCAATTCCAAAATATCATGGTAAACATACGCTACGTCAAGAGTCCAGTTATCATAAGAGAAACCTAAACCTGCGCCGTATTTCCAACGTCCGTGAGCAGGAGCAATAAAGTCTGCATGGTCTTCTCGTACAGGAGAAGTTTCATAAGAAACACCGCCGCGCAAGGTCAGCCAATCATAGAGTTTATATTCAGAACTCAAAGAGAAGAACCAGGTATCGCGCCAATCTTTTACAGAAGAACTTGTTAAACCGGAATAAGGGGGATCAATTTTAATGGCCAGCTCGCTGTATCTGCTCCAGGTATTATATTGTACTTGTGCTTCAAAGCTGAGTTCCTGCAATGGATAATAGGCAACTGCAAGAGTATAGCTGTCAGGAGTATAAAGTTTTGCACTGCCTGTTGTTGCAATATTTCCAAGCATTGGAAGATTTGTACCCTTCAAATTTCCGCTGAAATCAAAATCATTATGAGAACGGTATACAAAACCGGCTTTCCATTGATCATTAAAGCGATAATGTACGGAAAGGTTAAAGGCAGGTGACCATGCATTACCAGTCATTCCCATAAATCCGTTAACCCCGGGCACAGGATTTACTTTTTGGTTAAAATCAACATCACCATAGGCAAGTTCAAGACCAAGAGCAAGAGAAAGATTGTCATTTACGCGCCATGCCACAACAGGGCTTACAGTAAAGGTAATAAGTTCAACATCATAAACGGCATTTGGCACAAAGAAGGCAGAGCCGTAACTATTGCCTAAGCCAAAACGGGAAAATGCACCAAAGCCAAAGCTCAGAAAATCATTATATTTATGGGTAATATAGCCATGAGGAGCAAAATATTGCTTTGTTTCAGAATGTTTTGATACTCCGCTTATACCCACAACAGTATTAATAGGATGAATATATTCTCCCCCAAATAAAACTTGTGTGCCTTCAAGTTCTGTAATCGCAGCAGGGTTGTAAGATACAGAAGCAGCATCACCGCCGCGGGCAACAAGTCCGCCGGCAAGAGCAGCACCACGGGCAGACCAGTCCTGCAAAGCAAAACCTTCAGCTTTTGCCAAATCCGGGTTTGTTGAGAAGCTTGCAGCAGCGGCAACGCTCAAAGCAAGCACAGACATTTTTTTCAAAAAAGACATATAAATTCTCCTTAAATTTATACAAAAAAAATTCTTCGTAACTAAATTATCAAACTTATACTTATAAGTCAAGATGTTCTCAAAAAAAATATAGTTAATCAAAAATATAAGTTTCTTCAAAAACAAATTTGGCACTGATTTTGCTTAACAGTAAATGAATACAATAAAAGGGAAAATTTTTCCTTAGGAGTTATCATGTCAGTTTATTCAATTAATAATCCTCTTTCCAATGGATACGGTATCAATGTTCAATCTCTCAGAAAAAAACTCGAAGAAGAAGAGAATAAAAATCCTACTCTTTTGGATACCCTGGCTCCAAATAAACAAGTAGTTGGCGATGCTGAAGAAGCAAGCGAAGATGAAAAGACTCTGCTTGATAAAATTAGTACCGCCGCTGCAAACTGTGACAATTTAGCCGAAATGGTGGAAAAACTTGCAGAAGAGCTCGGTATTGAAGGAAAAATCACCTATAATAAATTGCTTGAACATAAAGAAGAACTGGAAAATGCCTTCCAGGAAAAAGTTAAAAATGGTCTTGCTGAACTGGGCGTTGATCCGGAAGCAGACTTTAGAATAAGCCTTAATGATGATGGAACAATCAAAGTTTCCTCAAATCATAAAGACAAAGCTAAAATTGAACAATTTTTTAATGAAAACCCTGGTCTGGCAACAAGCTACCAGCAAATTCAAACGTTAAACCAAGTAGAAGAAGCGCGTAAAATGGGAGGAAAAAATATCGACGACAATTACGAACGGCCTAATTTATTGAGCTATATGAATAAAATGGGCACAAACGCCGCCCTTGCCATGAACGGTCAAGGAAGCCTTGCCTCTCTGCTCAATACCGGCTTTAACTTAACTGTATAAAATATTTCCCTTAACTACTGTATCATTACCCTTTAACAAATAAAAACTTTAACTGTATACCCCCTTTAGGCATGATACAAAAAAAAGGAATAAGTTCCCCTTGCTTATTCCTTTTTGTATTTTAAACCAACTCCCTCAATTTAATTCTCTCAGAAGTGAAAGTATACTGCCCCCTATTAACAAAGTCTGAAAATTAAGAGTATATTTCAAGTAAGGGGAAGAAACTTTTTCAGCCACCGAAGGCGACGAAGTCGTTTGCGTTTGCGAAGAATGAGCAATTACGCAAATGGACAGCAGAAATAAAGTTTTTCCCCTGCAAGAAATTCGTAAGATTTACTGGAAATGCTCTAGGAGCTGTCTCTAAAAAAATATAGACAAGGTTTAAAATTTATGTTTAACTCTTTTTTATGAGTAGACATGATATTTCCGATGAAAAATGGGCTGTAATTAGTCCAATGCTGGCAAAGAACAGCACTGAAACAAGAGGACGTAAACGCAAAGATGACAGGTTGATGTTCAACGGCATTTTGTGGATACTTAAAACCGGTGCACCATGGCGTGATTTACCTCCTGAGTTTGGCCCCTGGAAAACTGTACACAAACGTTTTCTTCAATGGGCAAAACTTGAAGTTTGGGATAATATATTAAAAACTCTTTCAATCCACGCTGACCGTGAAGCTGTCATTATTGATGCTTCTTTTA
>CAJTRG010000023.1 GCA_910578585.1 uncultured Mailhella sp. | reverse complement strand
TAAAAGAAAAAAAGAGAGAAAAGAAAATATTATTTGTAATATTTTGTATGAATATTAAAGGGAAATGCTCTAGCCTGTGAACTTTTGGAGGCAACATCCCTTTCTGTGGAAGAAATAGCAGAAGAAGCCGGCTTTAATGCCTCCAAGTTCCTTTCGTCAGCATTTTCGGGCGTATTATCAGGTTTCTCCGCGCTCATGACGAAGAAATTTTTATAATGAAAGTGAATAAACAAAAAGCCCTGACAATTATCAGGGCTTTTGTATGGGTAAAGGAAAGCGTATTTTTATACAACGCCGTGGGCGCCGGGCTTTTCAAAGTCTTCGTCTTTCTTTTGTTGATTGAGATAGAGGTCAATATCACCAAAAGCCATGAGAATTGGGCTTGCAACAAAAATAGATGAATAAGAGCCAACAATAATACCAATGAGCATGGTCAGGGCAAAATCGTTGATAACACTGCCGCCGAGTAAATAGAGGCTGAGGCAGGCTGCCAGGGTGGTGATGGACGTCATCAAGGTACGAGACAGGGTTTGGTTCGCACTCATGTTGATTACTTTGCCGATTGTTGGTCTTGTTCCCTGCTTTGCAACATTGGCAATATTTTCACGGATACGGTCGTAAATAACAATGGTATCGTTCAAAGAATAACCAACCAACGTCAGCAGGGCGGCAATAACATTGAGGTCAATTTCCTTGCCAAACAAGGTCAAGAGGCCAATGGTAATAAAGACGTCGTGGACAAGGGAAAGGAGCACGCCAAGCGAATAATTAAGTTTCACTTTCCACGCCAGCACCAGCGTGACCACAAGAGCAAAGCAAATGGCGTACATTTTATTGAAAAGTGTAATGCCAAAATGGGTGGAGAGGAAATCCAAAACAAAGATAACGCCCCACAAAAGTATGGCAATGCCGGCGGCAGTAAACCAGTTATGTTCAAAACGACCGGAAATATAGACAGTAATCAAGAGGATTGAATAGAAAACTGCTTCAACCGCCATATCTCTTAGTTCAGAACCAACTTTTGGACCAACCATTTCAAGGCGGGAGATTTCAACTTCATTACCCTCAAAACTTTCCTGCAAAGCCTTGTTCAGTTCCTGACGCAAATTTCTGTGTCCGCTTTCAGAGGCGCTAAAGCGCAAAAGGTAGTGGTGATTGTCTTCACCGATTTTTTGCACAATAAGTCCGGGCATTTCAATATCTTTAAGTGCGCCTTTTACTTCTTCATCGCTGACTTCATTTTTGAATTCGATTTGCACCATAACGCCGCCGGCAAAGTCAACGCCATAGTTCAAACCTTTGTTCATAATAATAGCAATAGCGCTAAGGATAATGAGCAGAGAAGTCAGTGCGTAAGCAATTTTACGATAGCCAACAAAGTCAATATTAACAGTATCTTTTATAAGTTGAATAGGCATATGCTTCTCCTAAACGCTCAATTTCTTGTCTGGATTTTTGCTTGACCACCATTCAAAGCATGCGCGGCATACAAAAACAGAAGTAAAAATTGAAGCAATAATACCAAGACTAAGCGTAATGGCAAAACCACGAATTGGGCCAGTACCAAATTGATAGAGGATAATCGCAGCAATGATTGTTGTCAGGTTTGAGTCAATAATGGAAATACTTGCACGGTTGAAGCCGGCATAAATGGCTTCTGCTGTACTCATACCAAGTCGCAGTTCCTCGCGGATACGTTCAAAAATCAGTACGTTTGCGTCAACCGCCATACCAATGGTCAGAACAACCCCAGCAATACCGGGAAGGGTGAGTGTTGCGCCAAACATGGAAAGGCCTGCAAATAAAAGAGTCAGTGTGCCGCAAAGAAGCACGTCAGCCACAAGTCCGGAAAATCCATAGAATAAAGGCATCATGCCAAGAACGAGCAGTGCACCAACTATGGAAGCTGTAATACCGCTGTTAATGGATTCTTGTCCCAAAGAAGGACCAACGGTTCTTTCTTCCAAAATATTCACAGGAGCAGGCAAAGAACCGGCACGCAAAACAACAGCCAGGTCGTTTGCTTCGTCCGTGGTAAAGTCACCGCTGATACTTGCTTCTCCGCCGACAATTCTGTCTTGAATTACAGGAGCAGAATACACTTCGCCGTCAAGCACAATAGCAAGGCGTTTCTTGATATTTTCGCCGGTAATTTTTTCAAAAGCCAGCGCGCCTTGCGGGCTGAATTTCAAAGAAACATAGGCAGAAGCAAACTGGTCAAAGGAAGGACGGGCGTTCGCAATATCCGCACCCGTCAAGAGAACTTCGTTATCTAAGATAATAGTGGAATGTCCGCCTTTTTTATCCAGCATTGGGAAACGGCTTGTGCCGGCAGGAAGAACCATGCTGTTGGGATTGACATCATCACGCACAAGTCTGAATTCAAGGTGTGCTGTTTGCCCAACAATTTGAATGGCACGGCTAGTATCTGTCAGTCCCGGCAGCTGCACTTGTACCTGATTATTGGATTGTTTACGGATATCAGGTTCCGCAACCCCAAATTGGTCAATACGGTTTCTAATGGTGCGCACAACCTGGTCAAGGGTAAGGTTTTCAGCTTCTTTTCTTGCCATGTCGTTCAGCACATATTTCAAGCTTTGTCCTTCAGAAGAACCAGCATTATAGCTATTTTCAGCAACAAGTTGTAAATTTGGATACCATTTTTGGATAATATCTCTTATTTTGGAAACGTCGCCAGCTTTTGGAACAATAACTTCAAGCTGTCCGTCAGTCATGCGCGGACGCAAAATATTGAGCCCCTCGGAAATAACACGTTCACGCACGCCTTGTCCGGTAAGGGAAAGGGTGCTTTCCAGTGCTTTTTCAATATCAACACCAAGGGTCAGGTTCATGCCCCCTTTCAGGTCAAGACCTAAATTGATACGCTGAGCGGGGAATATATCATTAATAATACTGTTTCCTATAGCAGGAATATTGGGCAGTGCACAGTATAGACCTGCCAGTAATACAAAAATAGACAGGCATAAGCGAAAGGTAATTGATTTCATGGATTTTCCCAAATTGAATTTTGGCTTTCTCTACAAAGAAACCTCTCCCGAAAGGAGAGGTAAATTTGTATTATTTATTTGGATTCGTCAGCAGGAACGCTTTCCAAATTTTTAGGATCATATGTTCCGCTTACATAGGAGCGGGGAGTACGAACTTTTGAGTCGCCAAGGTCAATGGTGAAAATATCTCCATTAACTTCAACAATACGACCAAGCAAGCCGCCAGAGGTAATAACATAATCACCTTTTTTGAGTGCGTTGAGCATTTCTTTGTGTTGTTTAGCTCTTTTTTGTTGTGGACGGATCAAGAGGAAATAGAACACAACAAACATAAGAATAAGGGGTACAAATGAAGCGAACATTCCGCCTGCATCACCAGCAGCACCTGGATTTCCGGCAGCAGCATAAGCAATAGAGGTAAGCATTGAAGCCTCCAAAATAAGAATTTACCAAGAAGGTAGTAAAAAAATAATCATTCTTGATATTTTGGCAATATCAAAATCCTATATAACGTATTTTTTTTATAAATGCATTAGTTATTTTTGCGAAAAAAATTTTTGTTTTTTGGTGGTATGAGCGAGGGCTTTCTTTATTTGCCTATGCAAAATTCTTCAAAAATGGCATTAAAGGTTTCGTCCACATGGCATAAGCCGGTGATATTCCCCAGATAATCAGCCGCACTTTCAAGGCGGATAGCCGTGATATCAGGAGGAAGAATATCTATTTCCGTATGCAGAATATTAAGTTCCTCACAGGCCTTTTGCAAAAGTCCCGCTTGTCTGCGGTTAGGAGCAATTTCATTTTGCTGCCTGTCACTTATCACCAGCATGGCATAGGCTTTTTGCGCGAGATCATCAATGGTATGGTGGAAATATGTTCCTTGCTGTTTTTCGCGGGCAGCAAGACAAAGCACGGGACAGGCAGCTTTTTCTTCAAGGGCAGCAATTTCTTCCTGCGTCAGCGGGGCAAGGTCTCCTTTATTCCAAATGCACAGTTTTTTGCTTTGTGCCGGAAGCAGGGAAAGTTCTGCCTGCATGTGGGTAAATATTGCGTCTATATTTTTGCCGCATTGTTCCAGAATGGCTTTGCCGTCAAAAACAAGAAAAACAATATCCGCCTGTTCAATGAGGGCAAGACTGCGGCAAATGCCCTCGGCCTCAATGGGATTGATAGGCGTATTTTGCCCGGAAAGGGCATTGTTTCTGATAGAGGCAATAATTTCTTTTGCGCGCTCTTCATCAAAATAATTGCTGGTATTGGGATAATGTTCCATAATCCAGGCAATTTCGCGAAGTCCTGCGGTATCGGTCAGGCGGACAGGCAAGCCTTTAAGAGAGGTTGTTTCTTCCAAATAGTCACGGGTGGTGCCGGCCTGTTCAGTGACAATGGCGCGTTCCCTGCCTAAAAGGGCATTCATCAGGCTTGATTTGCCGGCATTGACTTGCCCTGCAAGGACAACGAGTGCTCCTTCCTGCCAGGGTTTTGCCCGTTCATAAGCATTGATGAGTGCCTTAATATCGTTTTGCAGTTTAGTGGTAAGAGCATGAAATTCCTCGTGCGGCAGGCACTCGCCTTCTTCTTCCGGAAAATCAATGGCAAGGCAAAGACGGCGGCGTATGTATTCAATTTGGCTGCGAAGTTCCTCAATGCGCTGGCCCAGCTGTCCGTGCAGTTTGGCTGAGGCAAGGCGGAGTCCCTCAACACTGGGAGCGGAAATAATTTCAGCCACTGCTTCGGCCTGAGATAAATCAATACGTCCGTTCAAAAATGCCCGTTTGGTAAATTCGCCGGCTTCTGCCTGACGGATGCCAAGGGAAAGAATGTACTCCAGCATGGTATGGAGCAAAATAGTACTGCCGTGGGCATGGATTTCTGCCACATCTTCGCCTGTGTAGGAATGAGGCGCAGGAAAATAGACCGCCAGAATTTCATCCAAAATTTGCTCTTGACCATTTTCATTGAAAAGAAAAGAGCCATAGTGCATATAACGGGGCTTTAGCTGAAAATGCTCATTTTTAGGACGAAAAACAGTGAGCAAAATTTCTTTTGCCTTTTGTCCGGAAATTCTGATAACCCCCAGTCCGCCGGCTGAGGCGCCTGTGGCAATGGCAGCAATAGTATCTTTTTGATTCATGGTATTTTTTCTTATTTCTTATGCATTAATTCTTCAACATTGCCAAGGCAATAGCCGATGATTTGCCCTTGTGCCACAAGGGTATTTTCCGGGTCTGTGATTTTGACTTCATAAACAACCATTTTGGAGCCTGATTTGAGGAGTTTTGCCGCGGCAAAAAGTTTGTCTCCCACCCCTTTATTTAAAAAGGAAATGGAAGTTTGCGTATTCACACAAAAACGTCCGGCGGCGTGGCAGGCAGTTTCAAAGCATAAATCCGCAAGGGAGAATATTGCTCCGCCGTGGGCAATGGCCAGAGGATTTTGGTGTTTTTCAGTAATGGGCATAGTGCACTTTGCAAAATCATCGCCAAAATCTGTCACTTCAATTTGGAAATATTTGCCAATGGCGTCTTTGTTGCCAATAAGATCTTGCAGTTCTTCTTTGGTGATTGTGTTCATGTTATTCTTCTTCTATTAAAAACTTTTCGTTTTCATCAGCATAGGCCTGTTCAAAATGGGCTTTATATTCCTTGTATCTTCCTTCAAAAATGGCTTTTCGTGCACCGCGCACAAGGTCAAGGAAGAACGTCAGATTATGCAGGGAATTGAGTCTGAAGGATAAAATTTCCTGACTGGTGTAGAGGTGGCGCAAGTAGGCTTTGCTGAAGGTGCGGCAGGTATAGCAATTGCAATGTTCATCAAGGGGGCTGTCGTCTTCGGCAAATTCTTTGCGCTTGATGTTGATTTTGCCGTTATAAGTGTAGAGCGTTCCGTTTCGCGCATTTCGGGTGGGCAGAACGCAGTCAAACATATCCACGCCGTTTTCAATGCCGTATAAAATATCAAGAGGCGTGCCCACGCCCATGAGATAGCGGGGCTTGCTTTGCGGCAGAATAGGGTGCAGCTGCTGGATAATTTTGATCATTTTATGCTTCGGTTCACCCACTGCCAGCCCGCCGATGGCATAGCCTTCCATGCCGATTTCCATCAGAGATTTCGCGCTCATTTCGCGCAAATACGGATAGGTTTCCCCCTGCACAATCCCAAATAAGAGATTGCCCCGTGAATTTTGCCCAACAGCCATTTCATCGTGAGGCATTTCATTGACCAAATGGGGCGGATAGGCATCGCGGCAGCGTTTTGCCCAAGCTGTGCTTCGTTCCACGGCTTTCAGGGCATCTTTTTCGGCTGCGCCGTAGCCAATGCATTCATCCAGCTGCATCATAATATCAGAATTAAGATTGCGCTGAATGGAAATCACTTTTTCAGGGGAAAAAATATGTTTTGAGCCGTCAAGGTGAGAGCGAAACTCCACATGGTCGTCAGACATTTTGCGTAAAGAGCTCAGGCTGAAAACCTGAAAGCCGCCGCTGTCGGTCAAAATGGGTTTATTCCAGCTGATAAATTTATGTAAACCGCCGCGGCGGGCAATAAGTTCATCATTAGGGCGCAAATAAAGGTGATAGGTATTTCCTAAAATAATTTGTGCGCCAATATTTTCTAAATCATCAGGGGCAATGGCTTTAACACTGCCAACAGTGCCAACGGGCATAAAAATAGGCGTTTCAATAGCGCCGTGGGCTGTTTGCAAAAGTCCTGCCCGGGCATTTTCATCTGTGGCAAGGACGGTGAAATTTCCAATCTCTCGCCTATCTGTTTTTCTTTTGGTTATTTCTTTTTGATTCATTCTTTTCTCGTTTATTATTAATGCATGCATAATATAATAAAGCGCGTATCTTGAAAAGAAAAAGTTTTTGAGCTTAAAAGAAAAAAGGAAGCCTAAAACAGACTTCCTTTTTTTCTGATTTTTGCGAAAAATTACAGACTATAATCACCACGATTAAATTTGTAAGTTTCAGTTACTGCCATAATTTCCAAATCATTAATCATAGCATCGAGGGAAGAATCTTGTTCAGAAAGATTTGCATAATTTTGACGCAAATCGTTTACGCTTTGGCTGAACGCCATGAGCCCCTGCCATGCCTGCTTCATCAAATTATGGGAAGCATTCTGGCTTTGTATACTTTGCGTATACATATCAAGGCTTGAGAGGGAATTTTCAATTTCATTCAAGAGTGCCTGCCTGGGGTTTGTACTCGTGTTTTCTTCACTTGCCTGCAGCCTTTCAATATCTTCAGCCTCAATCCGCATGTTTTGAGGGGATCTTTCAAGGTTTGCAAGGGAAATTCCTTCATCTAAACGTGTTGCGTCTGGCTCTTGCATGGCACTTTGTAAAATGTCTTCAAAAGCGGTGGAGTTTGCACTCTTTGTCTTAACAGTTTGGGATTGCTGTTGTTGCTGAGCACGAAGAATTCTTTCTAATTCTGAGTCAATCTTCATAGTTCACTCCTTGGGGGCATATCATAAGAAATGCCCTAACGCAGTCCATAGAAAAAACTATATGCCGAACTAGGCAAAAAGTATAGTTTTAAATCTGGTTGCTTTCTCTTATGCAAAAGCCTTGCCAAAAAGTCTAGACTTTTTTTAGTCTTTTGATTTTGTTTATTTTAAATTTTTAAGTGCGTATTTTTTGCCCATTTTAAGCTTGCAAATTTTTCCCTTTTAAAAAATATTTTTCTAAATTCTCATTAATAGCTTGTGCAGACGGAAAAAAATACCTATTATAAAGACAAGAAGTTTTTATAAACTTAAATCTTTGGAAAGGGGTTTATTATGGCATCTTTTAAGAAAATCGTATGTGCTTTAGATTTAGCAGAACACAGTAAGGAAGTTGCTTCTTATGCAACTATGCTTGCACAAATGTCCGGTGGAAGCGTAGTCGCTCTTTATGTTGCTCCTACCATGACTCAGTATACCGGTTTCCATGTTCCGCCTAATTCTATTGATACCTTTGTGAGTGAAATTGTTGACGGCGCAAAAGCAACTATGGAACAATTTGTAAAAGAAAATTTTGCAGGTGTGAATGTAACTTCTGATGTTGTTATTGGTTATGCTGCTGAAGAAATCCTGGCTTGCGCTGACAGAGAAAATGCAGATATGATCATTATGGGCACACACGGCAGAACCGGTATTGACCGTATGCTTTTTGGCTCTGTTGCTGAAAAGGTTGTTAAAAATTCAGTTATTCCTGTTTTGACAATTCGTCCAACAGAATAATAATACAAAATAGATTTTTGAGGGCTTTGGCACAATCTGCCAAAGCTCTTTTTTCTATGGAATTTGCGGAGTTACGGCATTTATGAAAAGTGAATTACCAATTTGTGAACATATCAAATCTTTTGAGCCCTATGTGGCCGGCTTATCCATTGATGAAATTAAAGAAAAATATCAATTGGCCCATGTTATCAAAATGGCAAGTAATGAAAACCCTTTTGGTTCTTCAAAACTTGCGAAAGAAAGCATGGTGCAGAATGTTGGTAATGCTTTTCGCTATCCGCAGGCGGGAAATCCCAGGCTTGTCAAAGCCCTGGCAAAATATTATCAGAAAAAATATCCTTTTATCAGTGAAAAACAAATTTTTGCGGGCAATGGTTCTGATGAAATCATTGACCTGCTTTTCCGCACTTTGACCGTGCCCGGCAAACATAATGCCGTGATGTTCAAGCCTTGTTTTGGTTTATATTCCACGCAGGCAAAAGTGCAGAACTGTGAAATCCGCACATGCCCGCTCAAAGATGATTTCAGTTTTGATTTTGAGGGCTTGCGGGCACTGGTTGATGAAAATACAGCCCTTTGCTTTGTCACAAGTCCTGACAACCCCAGCGGACGCTTGGCGGATCGGGCGGAATTGCTTTCCTTTGCGCGCTCCCTGCCTAAAACCTGTTTGCTGGTTGTGGATGAAGCCTATATTGAATTTGCAGGCAATGAAGAAGACTGTTCCATTATCGGCGAAC
Source organism: uncultured Mailhella sp. (assembly GCA_910578585.1). Taxonomy (GTDB): domain Bacteria; phylum Desulfobacterota; class Desulfovibrionia; order Desulfovibrionales; family Desulfovibrionaceae; genus Taurinivorans. Next base: position 9,941 of record CAJTRG010000023.1, on the reverse strand, counting down.
TGGCAAGCTTTGAAAATGTGGCGATTATGCGGACATTTTCAAAGGTGTATGGACTTGCCGGCATGCGTATTGGCTATATTTTTGTGCCGGAAATTGTGGCGGATTATTTGTGGCGTATTCGGCTGCCTTTCTCTATTAATATTTTGGCTCAGGAAGCAGCGATTTGCGCTTTGGATGATGAGGAATTCAAACAAAAAACCATTACGCATACCATGGCAGAACGCTCTGTCATGTCAAAAGCTTTGCAGGAGCTTGGCTGTAAGGTCTATCCTTCCCATTCCAATTTTATTATGTTTGAACCCGCTGTGCTGCCAGCAAAAGAAGTCTGCCAAAAACTTTTGGAAAAAGGAATTATTGTGCGGGCACTTACCAGTTATAGTTTGCCGCATTTAGTCCGTGTTTCCATTGGCACAGTGGAAGAAAATACCATGTTCCTGACAGCCATGCGCGAGCTCATGGGTAAAGGCAATTTAATTGTCACCATTGACGGCCCGGCCGGTGTAGGAAAAAGTACTTTGGCCAAGAAACTTGCAGTATATTTGGGTATTGCCTATTTGGATACAGGGGCAATGTACCGCAGTTTGGGCTTGCGTGTGGGGGCTGAGGTTGCGGACTGGAGCGAGAAAAAAATGCAGGAGGAATTTGCCAGGTTTTCCTATGCCTTGAAGAAAGAAAATGAGCAATATGTCCTGTATTTAAATGGAGAAAAAATTGGCGAAGAAATCCGCACGGAAAAAGCCGGCCGCTTGGCCTCCATTGTGGGAAAAATCCCGGAAGTTCGCAAAGCTCTGCAAAAGTATCAGCGGGAAATTGGCAGCCAGACTGCACTTGTGGCAGAAGGCAGAGATATGGGCACTGCTGTTTTCCCCAATGCTCCGCTTAAATTTTTCCTTGATGCGCGTCCGGAAGTGCGGGCAAAGCGCCGTTATGATGAATTTGTGCAAAAAGGGCAGGAAGAAAAATACGAAGATATTTTGCAAAATATTATTGCCCGTGACAATCAGGACAGAAATCGGGAAGTTGATCCGCTAAGACCCCATGAAACAGCCATTATTGTGGATACTTCTGATTTGGATATTGACGGCGTATTCCAAAAGCTGGTCAGTTATTGTCCCAAAGCATAAAGAGTAACGGTGAAAACTATGCATATTAAAGTTCTTTCATTTGAAAAGGAACTTTTTGAAGCAAAGCTTATTCAAAGAGAACGGCGATTTTTTATTGAATTTGTCGATAAAAACACGAGCCTTGCTGATATTATGGCAGGGCAGTACAAAAGCGAATTTGCCCATACTAATAATACAGGTTCCATGATGGGGCTCATAAAGAAAGGCCGTTCTATTTTATTGTCAAAATCAAGCAATCCTAATCGCAAGCTTGCCTATACCCTGGAAGCAATCAATTTAAATAAAGAACAGGAAAACCCCCTTTGGCTTGGCGTGAATACGTCTGTGCCCAATCGTTTTTTGCAGAAACTTTTTTGGCTCAATGCTGAGTATGAGTATGCATTGCTTCCCTTTGCCAAAGATTTTCAGCAGATAAAAATGGAAGCAAAAAACGGGGAAAGCCGTCTTGATGCCTGTCTTTTGGCAGACAGCGGTCAAAGGGCATGGGTTGAATGCAAAAATGTTTCCATGGTGGAATATGATGCGGCATGTTTTCCAGATGCTGTCAGTGAAAGAGGGCAAAAACATTTGGAAACGCTGATGCGCTTGAAAGCCGGGGGTGATAGAGCCATTATGTTTTATGTGGTGCAAAGGACAGATGCTTCCTGTTTTATGCCCGCTGATTTTATTGACAGTATCTATGCAGAAAAACTGAAAAAAGCTTATGTCAGAGGTGTTGAAGTCTATGCGGCAGTTGCAAATGTGCAAAAAGACGGAATTTATTTTGACGGCTATCTAAGACTTGCGCCTTGTTATTTTTAGGGATATTATACCTGAAGAATTTTTGTTTATACGGGTATTGTGTGAAAAAAATATACTTTGTTCTTGTTGTTCTCGTTTGTTGTTTCTCACTTTCTTTGAAAAGTCTTTCTGCTCACCCTTTGGATTTTACCGTGTTACAGCTTGGTTCGCACCCGGATACCGGCACTATGGACAGTGTTTCCCATATCCTGATTGTTGGCGGTATACAAGGGGATGAGCCCGGCGGATTTTCAGCAGCTTCCCTTCTTGGCACGCATTATACTTTTAAAAATGGTTATGTAACCATTATTCCCAATTTGAATTTTCTTTCCATTATCAATAGAAATCGCGGTTCTTCCGGAGATATGAACAGAAAATTTGCCAAGCTCAGTGAAAAAGATCCTGACTTTCATGCTGTTCGGCGGGTGCAGGAGCTTATTCGCTCTCCGGAAGTGGATTTGATTTTAAATTTGCATGACGGCTATGGTTTTTACAGTCCAAAATATGTGAGTGAAATGCAATGTCCTAAACGCTGGGGAAATTCTGTAATTATTGACCAGGAAGAATGCGGAGACATTCCCTTTGGTAATTTAGGGGAAATTGGGCGGAGAGTTGTTGCTAAAGTCAATGAAAATTTGCTGGAAAAAGGGCATTCCTATCATTTAAAGAATACAGAAACTGCCAAGGGTGATAAGGAAATGGAAAAATCCCTGACCTGGTTTGCTCTGGGACAGGGAAAGCCTGCTTTTGGCGTTGAAGCAACAAAAAATATCAATGTTGCCGGGCGGGTCTATTATCATCTGCATGCCATTGAGGAATTTTTTAATGTGGCAGGCATTGAATTTTCCCGAGATTTTCCGCTGACAACAAAGGGTATTCATGAAGCGCTCAATAATGATATTTATCTGGGATTTATGGGCAGTCGCCTAATTTTGCCTTTGGACGATATTCGCCGTCCGCAGCTGGGTGTTTTCCCTATGCAAAAAGAATATACAATCAAGGGAAACAGCCCCATTTTGGCGGCACTGCATGAAAAAAATACCATGCAGGTGCACTATGGCAATAACCGGGTGACCAATTTCAAAGTAGAATGGCTTGACCTTGATACTTCTCTGGACTCCATGGAAGTGGAACTTGACGGCAAAGTATATACGGCAAAATTTGGGGATATTTTGTACGCAAAAAATTATGCCAAAGTGCTGCCGCAAAAGGGCTATCGCTTGAATGCCATTGGCGCTGTTGTGGGAAATGGCCCGCGCGGTGATGAAAGCAATATAAAAATTTACAAGAAAGCGTTTCAGGAACGTTTTTCTGTGGATAAATTCGGTAATCAATACCGTTTAGAAATTTACAAGGGTGCAAAGTACGCGGGAACATTTATTTTGAATTATTGTAAAACTGCTCCGGAAAATCCTGTATTTTCACCTCTTGATGCGTTAAATAAAATTTAGAAAGTGATAGTGACTCTTATATGCAAAAAATTCCAGAACCATTAAAAATTCTTGTTGAGCAAATTGCCAGACTTCCGGGGCTTGGGCCTAAATCCGCCATGCGGGTGGCTATGACGCTGCTCAAATGGCCGGAAGCAGAAACCATGCGCCTTGGGAAAAATATTTATGAACTTCGGGGAAACCTGCATCTATGCGGGGAATGCGGAGCTCTTTCTGATGTTGACCCCTGCAATATTTGTTCAGATCCCATGCGTTCTAATGATATGCTTTGCCTTGTTGCTGAATGGGACAGTATGCTGACCTTGGAAGAGGGCGGTTTTTACAAAGGAAAATATTTTATTTTGGGGGGCTTGCTTTCTCCTTTAGACAGCCGTTCTTATGAATATTTGGAAATGGACAGACTGATGGCTCGCCTTGAAAAAGGGGAAGTTAAAGAACTTGTGCTTGCCCTTGGTGCAACGGCGGAAGCAGAGGCAACAGCTGTCTATGTGCGTGAAAAAGTTTCTGCCCGTTTTCCGGAAATCAAAGTTACCCGTTTAGCCCAAGGTATTCCGCTTGGAGCAGAAGTAAAATTCATGGATAAAGAAACCTTGCGTCAATCTTTGCAATATCGCCAGGAAATATAATTTTGAGAGTGTGAAGGAAAATATAGAATGCGAAAATTTTCTCCGCTGCCGCTGATTGCTTTGCTCCTTTTGAGCCACTTGGCGCTTTTCTTTGCCTTTCGTCTGATTTTATTCTCTTTTGTTTATCCGCAAATTACAGACCATGCAGCCATTTATGAAGGGCTGTATATTGGTTTGAAATTTGATATGCGCTTTGTGGTTTTTCTTGTCCTTTTTCCCAGCTTATGTCTGCTTATTCCATTTTTTGAACGATTGATGGTCAAGAGTAAATTTTTCCGCTCTTTTGTCTGCACGGTGCAAACTGTTATTTTCTTCCTCATGCTTTTGGTCTATCTTATTGATATCTGTGTTTATTTCTATTTAAATCAACGTGTTGACCTGACGCTGTTCGATTTACTCAAAGAAACAGATATTGGGCTGACCATGGTTTGGCAATCCTATCCCGTGGTTTGGATTAGTCTTGCTCTTTTGCTTATTATCACAGTGTATTACTGGTTTTGGAATAAGATTTACCAGATCCATGAACCAGTGATTATCGGGCGCAAAAGCAATTTTACCTATACGCGTAAAAGCGGTACAGTATCCTTAAGAATGGCAATTTTCCTGCGTTTTTGCATGTTAATTTTGCTTTTCATTTTTGGATATGGGCAAATCAGTTCCAATTTATTTCCTCTTCGCTGGAGTAATGCGTATTTTAGTTTGGATAAAAATATTGCTCTTATTGCGCTCAATCCCATGCAAAATTTGTATGATACGAAGAAAGCTGTTGATTTTATTATACCTCCTGAAAAATATGCATTTGAAGCCTATCCGCGTATGAAGGCTTTGCTCGATATTCCGGAGCAAAACAAACCTGTTGATTTTTCCCGTTATTCAGTGGGGGAAAAGCCTGAAAAACCCTTGAATGTTGTGATTATTATGATGGAATCCTGGACAAATCCTAAAACCAGCCTTCCCCATGGCACAGGCGTGAAAAATGAATTTGCCGAGTATGCAAATATTCCAGAAGAATATGCCATTGATCCTACTCCTTTTGCCCGGGAATTAATGAAGAATTCCCTTTATTATCCTAATTTTTATGCTAATGCCAGACCCACAACACGCGGTATTCTTTCCACGCTCACAGGTATTGCCGATACAAACTTTTTGGCAACCGCAAGTTCCCGCAATCCTAAAATGGTGGATCAGCATCTTATTTTTAATGAATTTGACGGCTATGAACGTTATTATATGATAGGCGGCAGTGCGAACTGGGCAAATATTCGCGGTGTGTTTAAAAGTAATATTGAAGACTTGCAGCTGCTGGAAGAAAGTTTTTGGAAAGCGCCCAATACCGATGTTTGGGGAATTTCAGATTTAGCCCTGCTGAATGAAAGCATTGATGTGCTGAGTGCCGGCAAAAAGCCTTTTATTGCGTTTATCCAGACAGCAGGCTATCACAGACCTTTTACCATTCCTGAGGAGAATGAGGGCTTTACCTATGCTCCAAGTCCCAGCAAGGAAGTACTGGACGCATGGGGATTTAGCGGGGAAGCTGAATATCAGGCTTTACGTTTTATTGACCATGTTTTGATGCGCTTTTTCGAAAAGGCAAAACAAACAGACTGGTATGAAGATACAGTGTTTATTTTGTTCGGCGACCATGGAACTACTGAGCATAATGAGTTGATGAATAAATCCTATTTGGCGGCAGATGCGCAGTACTGGCATATTCCGTTTTTCATGCATTGCCCAAAATATTTGCCTGCCGGAATAAATCCTGCCCTGCATTCACAGGCGGATATTTTCCCGACAGTGGCTATGCTTGCCGGAATGTCTTATTTGAATACCACGCTTGGAAGCTCCATGCTGCAAAAATTGCCTGATAATATTTTTATTCCCCGTGAGTTTTACGTGAGCAACGAAAATGGCGAGGAAAAATATGTATATAATAAAAATCTTGATGCGTTCTATAAAAATTATGTCTATGTTGCAAGGCATGAAGGAAGCAATTTGCTGCTAAAAGATACGTATGCCTATGTTTCATCCATGAATGATGCCGAGCATGAGTTTGATGCGCTTTATGATCTAACGCAGGACAGCAGCACAAATTTAGTTCCTGAATTGCCGGAGCTGGCAAAGGAATTTCGACAAATTTCAGATGATTATTATTATACCTGCAAATATTTAATTCTGCATAATCAGAAAAGCAGATATCAAACTGTTTCAAAATAATGGAAAAAAATACAAATAGATAAGGAGAATCAATTTCCCCTTTTTTGTTGCTTTTTCAAGAATAGACAAAGCCCAAAAAAAACGATATAGGTGTAACGGAATATTGGAAGAGCAGTGTTGAAAATAATTTCACCCCAAATAATATAGAGCAAACTCATTTTTCAAAATTGAGGTGTGTATGTATAAAATTGTGCTTATGGGCCGCCCCAATGTAGGGAAATCAACCCTTTTTAATAGACTTATCCGCAGCAACCGTGCTATAACCCACGACAGGGCAGGCATAACCCGCGACAGAATGGAAGGAACTGTGCGCAGTAAATTCCACCGTCCCTTTATCCTTGTGGATACGGGCGGGATTACGCTTGACAGCCATTTTCAGGTGGCAGAAGGCCCTGACGGTATTCGCGGTTTTGAAAAAGAAATTTTGCGTCAGGCTGAAGAGGCTATGCAGGAAGCATGTGCCATTTGCCTGGTGGTGGATGGACGTGAAGGGCTTATGCCTTTTGATGAACATATTGCTGCCTATCTTCGTAAGCTTGGAAAACCTATCTTGCTTGTTGTGAACAAAGTGGACGGCATGGAAAGAGAAGAATTTATGTGTGCTGATTTCCATGTCCTTGGTTTCCCGCTTGTGGCTGTTTCTGCTGAACATGGCAACCAAATCCGCTATCTTGAAAGTTTGCTGGTGGATTTACTTCCAGAAGTGGCTGATTTTGATGAAGAAGAAATTATGCACGGTTTGCAGGAAGATGATGATGCCATAGCTCAAAAGAAAGCCAAAAAAGCTGGTAAAAAAGCTCGCAGGCAGGAAGAAGATCTTGCTGAAAGCGAACATACTGAAGAGTTTGATTTTGAACTTGATTTTGCTGATGTCAATCAGGAAGATTTTCTTGTTGATTTTGATGAAGCAGAACTTTTACAGGCAAATGCTGAAGCCGGTGAAGAAAATCCTGAACAGGAAAATGAAGCAGTAAAAGAAGTTTCAGCACCAAAGAAAGCAGCGAAAAAGCAGGGACCTTTGAAAATTTGCTTGCTTGGCAGACCAAATGCCGGCAAGTCCTCCATTTTGAATGCGTTTGTGGGTAAGGAACGTATGATTGTAAGCGATGTGGCTGGCACAACCCGCGATAGTGTGGATGTTACTTTGGTTTGGAATGATAAGACCTATGTGTTTGTTGATACGGCAGGGGTGCGCCGCCGTTCCAAAATTACGGATACCGTGGAGCGTTTTTCCGTTAATTCTTCATTGAAGAGTACGACCAAAGCTGATGTTATTTTGCTGGTTATTGATGCTTTGCAAGGTTTGACAGCACAGGATAAACGCCTTGTGGAACTTCTTGACGAGCGCAAAACTCCATTTATTATTGTCCTCAATAAAATGGATTTAGTGCCGGCGTCTGAACGGAAAAAACTGCAAAAACAATTTGCTGAAACCTTGGCGTTTTGTCAGCATGTGCCTGTGATGCCAACCTCAGCAAAAAACAGATATGGTCTCAAAATGCTTTTGCCCATGGCAGAACAAATCAAACAGGAATGCAGTGTTCGCGTCAGCACAGGGCAGCTCAATCGGGCTATGGATTTGGTGCTGACAAAACATCAGCCTCCTGTAGTGCGCCGTGTTCGGCCAAAATTTTATTATTTGACGCAGGCTGAAAATGAACCGCCTACCTTTGTCTTCTTTGTCAATGACGCGGACAGAGTTGGAGAATCCTATTTGCGGTATTTGGAAAAATCTTTGCGTCGTTTATTTTCCATTGAACATGCTCCTATGCGTGTGCATCTGCGCTCATCTCACACCAAAAACAGTGAAAAACGCAATCCTAAGAAAAAAACTGATGTTCTTGAAATAAAAGAACAATCTCAATATATTGAGGATAAACCCGAAAAAATGGAACAGCCTGAAAAAACTGAAAAAGTAGAGAAAAAAGCCACAGCAGGCAAGGCAAAAGCAAAGCCAAGCACAAGAACAACAGTAAAAGCTGCTTTGCGTAATCCTAATTCTCCACAAAGCCGTTCGCTTAAAAAAGCACTCAGAAAGAAAAAATCTTCTTAAAAAGGAAACAATATATGCAGATACTTGATTGTAAAGGACTTGCCTGTCCGGAACCCGTGCTTCGTACCAGAGAATGTATTGAAAGACAAAAACCAACTGAGTTTATGGTTGTGGTGGATAATTCAACTGCGGTTGAAAATATTACCCGCTTTGTCAATAATAATGGCTATACTGTGGCAAAAGTGCAGCAAAAAGAAGAACTTTTTGAACTCACAATCCAAAAAGTGGAAAGTACCATGGATGAGCATAAGGAAGTGCCAAGTTTTGAAAAAACGCACTTTTTTACAGACGGAGAAATGTTTAATAAAAATCCCATGTTTTTGAAAAATGGCGAAACTTATGCTGATTATGTGAGCTACGATAAAAAGAAAAAAACTGTTATTTTGCTTGCAACCGATAAGCTTGGACATGGCGATGATGAACTTGGTGCAAAACTTATGGAAAATTTCCTTGCAACGCTTACAGAAATGGATATTTGGCAAATTATTATGCTTAACGGCGGTGTTCATTTGGCAATCAAAGAAGGAAAGAATCTTGAAAGCTTGAAAAAACTTGCTGCACAAGGCGTAAAAATCAGTGTTTGCGGCACATGTTTAAATCATTTTGGCTTGATTGATGAAAAGAAAATCGGCGAAACAACCAATATGCTTGATATTGTGACCACTCTTGATTTGGCAGATAAAGTTATTCGCCCATAAAAATATTTTTATTTTTATGGGGGAAATTATTTCCCCCAAACCCCCTAAATGCAAAAACACGTTATTGACTTTGTCAATAACGTTTTTGTTTTATCGCTTTAGTTGTTAGCGGGCTTGTGAGCTCAACAAATAAAGACAGCAGAGATAAAAGTTCTTTTTCTGAAAATTCTTAGTATTGCTTATGATAATAAAGCTTTTAAACAGCCAAAGCTGGAGATAATAATCAACAAAATAATCACAAAACGCTTAAATTTGCGTTCGTCGATGCGATGATAAAACTTTGAGCCTATCCAAATTCCCAGAGCAAGGCAGGGAATATAACAAAGAGCTGTAAATAGAATTTCCAAGGTCATGAGTCCTTTAACTGCCAGGATTGAAGAGGCACAACAGTCAGTAAAAAGAAAATAGGCAATAAGAGAAGCTCGGCCTACATTTGCTCCAGCTGGGCTTGAAAAAAAGAGCAAAATAACAGGAGGGCCGCCATTAGCTGATGCGCCGTTGATAACCCCGGAAATTGTGCCCGTACCCACTATTTCAAAAGCGTTCAAGTTGCGCTTTAAGGTATAGCCTCTCAGCATAACAAGACTCAGAATAATAACAGTGACGTTGATAAGGATGGTCATGGGCGTTGGGGGAATGAGAATAAGAGAATACACGCCAAGGGGAGTGCCCAGTGCGCAGCCTAAACACAGCCATTTGATCGCTTTCCAATCAACATGCTTCCAAACAAAAGGCAAATGCAAAAAACTGGCAAGAATTTCCCAAAGAAAAATAAGAGACGTTGAAAGCAGCGGAGGCAGGAAAAATGTCAGTGCCACAACAAGAGTCAGAGAAAAGCCAAAACCGCAAATCCCTCGTAAAATCCCGCCAAAAATAACCGCAAGTCCAATAAAAATATATAAAAAAGGTGATAACTCAAGCATAAAAACACCTGATAGTATTGTAATGCCCCCCATAAGTCAAGCAACTTTTAAGAGAGTATTTTGATTTTTTGT
>CAJTRG010000022.1 GCA_910578585.1 uncultured Mailhella sp. | reverse complement strand
TTTTTCCCCTGCATAGAAAAGTCGCAAGATTTATTGGAAATGCTCTAAACAAAAATCCCCTTCACATTCTTAGGAGGGGGACTTATTTTATTATATCAAACTACCTTATTCATCTAATTTCAAAATACTGCGAAGAGTGGCGGTATTTTGTTCACCGTTATTATGCTTATAACTGTTATGTAAGTATTCGAGCGGTGCGTGGTGACATTTTTTGACAATGGCATGTGCCATTTTTTCAAGAGCATCCTGCAATTCTGGACTATGTATGCCCAAGTGCTCAAGATTTTTCAATGTTTTTGCCACTTCTTCGCGCGCGATTTTATCACCTTTATTTTCAATTGCCAAAATAGTGGGCTTTAATTTCAAAAATCCACGCCAAAATTCAAAGGCCTTGACTTCTTCATCCACAATTTGCGCCGCCTTGGTGGCTTCCTGCTTTCTGTTGGCTAAGTTTTCTTCCACAACTTCTTTTAAATCATCAATATCATAGACATAGACATTATCTAAATGATTAACAGCAGGGTCAATATCGCGAGGCATGGCAATATCAATCAAGAACATGGGGCGTTTTTTGCGTTTTTGCATAACGCGCTGCATAAGTTCAGGATGAATAATGGCTTCCATGGCGCCCGTGGAGCTGATCATAATATCTGTATCAACCAGACATTCTTCCAAAGCGTCAAACGGAAAAGCTTCTCCGCCAATTTTCTGGGCCAGTTCTTCAGCTCTGGCAAGGGTTCTGTTGACGATTTTGAGTTCTTTGATGCCGCTGTTTACAAGGTGCATGGCAGCAAGTTCTGCCATTTCCCCAGCCCCAAGGAGCAGGGCTTTATTTTGGCTCATATCATCAAAAATACGCTTTGCCAGCTCCACAGCCGCATAACTGATAGACACAGCACTGGAAGCAACAGCGGTTTCACTGCGCACACGTTTTGCCACAGAAAAAGCTTTATGCAGCAATCTATTGATTAAAAGTCCTGCATGTCCTGCCTGCACGGATAAACGGTAAGCCGCTTTCAATTGCCCTAAAATTTGCGGTTCGCCAAGGACAAGAGAATCCAAACTTGAGGCAACTCTGAACAAATGCCGGATCGCCTCTTCATCCTGATAATGATACATGCAGGCACGAAGTTCATTGATATCAGCATGGCGAACATCACACCAAACTTTTAATAAATCTTCATAATCGCCGTCGTAAACAACAATCATTTCAACGCGGTTGCAGGTAGACAAAATAAGTGATTCTTTGACCGCGAGTTTATCCTGCACAGAAGAAATGCAGTGTTTATGGCACAAAAATGGCCATTTTTCCGGAGACGTAAATTCTGTTAACGCAAATTTCTCCCGAATTTCAACCTGGGCTGTGCGGTGATTTAATCCAATAAGATGAATAACTGACATAAACTAACTAAAAACCTTATATATACGCCTGATTCTTAAAAACCATGGTGAGTTGGTAAAAACACATTCACAACAAAAATAGAAAACAAGGTGATAGCAAAAACAAGCAAGGCAAGCTTTGCAGTTTTGCGTCCATTTGTGCCGTGAACCTCCCTTTCATAAAATAAAAATCCATAAAGAGCAAGAATAAGCAGGGAAATAATTTCTTTAGGGTCAAAGCTGAATATTCTGCCCCAAACCATATACGCCCAGATAAAACCAAACAAAAGTCCCACAGCATAAAGGGGAAAACCTATCCTTGTGGCGTGATGAATAACCTTATCCAAAGCCCCAAGAGAAGGAATATTTTTAGGCAAATTGACGAGTTTAGTCCTATTTTTGAGCATATTTTCCTGCCAGAGGAAAAGTGCGCCGGCTCCGGCAGAAACGCCCATAATCCCAATGCCTGCAAAAATCAAAAATAAATGCACAACCAGGAAAGGCCCGATAACAAGGTGTTCCATGGGCTTTTCCTGATGCAGGAAAATAAGGGCTGAAAGCAAAAGAATAAAACAAAGCGGTGCTACAAAGACAAAAACCGTTGTATAGCGCAGTTTATAGTAAACCAAAAATGAAATAAGCAAAAGAAACCAGCAAAGCGGAATCAAATACCATGAGCGCAAAACAAAGATATTCATATCACGAATAAAGTTTACGCATAAGAGCAGAGAAAGCAGCAAAAAGCTGACAGCAAGACAGCATATCGCTTTTTTCTGTAAAGATTGTGGCTGCTTGCCGATAATCCCCACATAAAACAATATGGTTGCCACAGCACAAAGCAACAGAGAAGAGAGTGAAAGCGTTACCAGCATACTATATCCTTTTTATTTATCATGAAAAATTTCCTTATCATCAATTTTTGCGACTAGACTTTCCGGCAAAACCTGTGCCAGTTTTCGGTGCAGCTCATGGATTTTTTTTAGTTCAATAAGAGCCATGACTTCTTCACGAAATTTTTTTTCCACCATTGCCCGAAAAATTTCCGGCCGCTTCTGCTCCGCCACATTTCTCAAAATAAGCGGACGAAGCATTTTGATGAGCCGCAAAAACGGCACATAGCCTTTTGCTATCCAGTTGTTTAAATCATCTTTCAGCGCTTTTGTAAATGCAGGACTTACCCCGGAACTGGTGAGGGCAATCACAAGGTTTTCGTAATCAAGATATGCTGGAACAATAAAATTTCCCCGTTCCGGCTCTTCAATCACATTGCAAAAAATATTTTTTTCTTCACAAATTTTTGCAAAATTTCCATTGACCTCGGATGAAGCTGTGCACGCAAAAGCAAGGCGCACGCCTTCTAAATCATCATCTCTAAAATCACGCTGAACATAGGTCACATTGGGATCAAACTCATATTCATCAGAAAATGCATGCATAAAATCATTTTCTGTTACATAAGGGTCAACAACAATAATTTCAAGGGGATGTGCTTTAGTAAGCGTTGCAGTTTTTCGTCTTGCCACACTGCCGGCCCCCAGAACCAAACATTTATATCTTGTAATATCTAAAAATAAAGGATAATATTTCATGCGGAAAGTATAGAACTTTACACTATACTTTTCAAGATAAAATTGTTACATAAAACAAATCCATACATTGATATGAAAAAAGGAAAAAATATGAAAAACATCAAAACTACTCCTGAATTTATGAATTTAGCAGAAGACGAAATTGTCAAAGCCCTCGACGAGTTTGAAAATCAATTTGATACAGAAGATGATGTTGACCCAAATGTGGAATCAGATAACCCAATTGTCAATGAAGTTGCCAGACTTATTGGTGAATACACTGCCCGCTTTGATGAAATTCTGGAACAAACCGGTAAAGATCAAGAACTTCCGGAAGAAATTTTTACCTATGAACCTGAAATTATTATTGAACGCGTTGCTTATGAAATTTTCATGGATGCTGTCCATGATTCCATGCAAGAAGCTGATGATGAATAAAAATTTTTAAAGCGCACAATTCCCCTCCCCGCAACCGGGGAGGGCTTCTTTATAAAATACCCTATGAATAATCAAAATGGAAAGCAATCCTCCCAGTCTGAACAATCCTGTCAATCTACACAATCTTATCTGTGCCGTTCCTTTTTGCTCATTGTTAAAGAAAAAAATGAACAAGCCTATGAACTTGCAAAAAATATTAAAGCATGGCTTGAAGAAAAAAAACTTTCCGCAACCATTATTCCAGCCTTTTTGCCTGAAGAACAGCTGTTGGAATACACTCCAAATCATGATTTGGCCATTGTCCTTGGCGGTGACGGTACAATCCTTGGAGTTTCACGGCGCATGTATAAAAAGCCGCTTCCGCTCATTGGCATAAATTTTGGGAAGGTAGGCTTTTTAGCAGATATTTCTCCTGAAAAATGGAAGGAATGCTTAACAAAACTTCTTGCCGGTGAGTATAACGTTCATAAAGTTACGCCGCTCCATTTTGATCATTTTCGTGATGATAAAATCATCCATTCAGGCATTGCCATGAATGATGTTGTTATTTCCCGCGGGGCTGTGGCAAAATCTATTTTTATCAAGCTTGCCATTGACGATATTTTTATCACGGATTTGCACTGTGACGGGCTTATCTGCTCATCTCCCTTAGGCACAACCGCTTACACAGCTTCTGCCCACGGTCCGCTGACATTCCCCACTCTTGACGCGCATATTTTGACGCCTATCAGCCCTTTTGCCGGTTCATTTTCTCCTCTGGTTATGCCCAAGGAAAGCACTATCAAAATTAAATGTCTTGAGGACCGCGAAACCTTTATCACTGTGGACGGGCAAGATTCCCATGCTGTGCTGATGAACGATATCATCTGCGTCAAAAGTGCCGAACACAAAATTTCCCTGCTGGTCAGTGATACGCGCTGGTTCTGGAAAAGGCTTCGTGAACGCGGCTTTATTCTGCCCGGCCCGGGAAAATATACTGTTTCCTGATCATAAAAATTTGAACATAAAATACCGCAGAAGAAACACCTGAAAACTGTAACTATCTACTTTATATTTATATAATTTTACTTGTAATTTCTTATAAAAATTACTATAGTTCTTTTCTACAAAAAATTTGAGGTGCATACATGAGTTCAACGTTTAAAAGTGTTGATGAACAAATTAAAATTATCCGTCGCGGAATTGTTGACTTGGTCAGCGAAGAAGATTTACGCAAAAAACTTGCACGAAATAAACCACTCAATATTAAAGTTGGTTTTGACCCAACTGCTCCAGACCTTCATTTAGGACACACTGTTGTTATCCATAAAATGCGTCACTTTCAGGAACTTGGACACAATGTTACCTTTTTGATTGGTGACTTTACAGGCAGAATCGGTGACCCTTCCGGCCGTTCTGAAACCCGTCCGCCTTTGACCGAAGAACAGGTTCTTGCCAATGCTGAAACCTATAAAGAACAAATTTTCAAAATCCTGGATCCAGCCAAAACAACGGTTGCATTCAACTCCACCTGGTTCAGCAAAGTTACTTCTGCCGATATGCTGCGCCTGATGAGCTACTGCACTGTTGCCCGTATGCTCGAACGTGATGATTTTGCAAAACGTTATAAAGAAGAACGTCCTATTTCCATCCATGAATTTTTCTATCCTCTTGCCCAGGCATACGACTCAGTTTCTTTGAAAACAGACGTTGAGATGGGCGGAACTGACCAAACATTCAACCTGCTCATGGGACGCACCCTGCAAAGCCATTATGGTTTGGAACCACAGTGCATTATCACCGTGCCCCTTTTGGAAGGTCTTGACGGTGTACGGAAAATGTCAAAATCCTATGGCAACTATATTGGTATTGCTGAAGAAGCAAAAGACCAGTTTGGTAAAGCCATGAGTATTTCTGATGAACTCATGTGGCGTTATTATGAGCTTATTTCCAGCAAGAGCCTTGAAGAAATTGACCAAATGAAACGCGATGTGGAAAGCGGCGCTCGTCACCCCAAAACCGTCAAAGAAGAGCTTGCTTTTGAAATTGTTGAACGCTACCACGGCAAAGACAAGGCAGAAGAAGCAAGACAAGGCTTCAATGCTGTATTTGCGAAAGGCGGCGTTCCGGACGATGCTCCTAAATTTGAATGCAACGAAGGTGACGAAAGTATGCCTGCAAACTTCCTTGCAGCCAGCGGTCTGATTAAATCAAAAAGTGAAGCAAAACGCCTTGTAAGCTCCAATGCTTTATCCGTCAACGATGAAAAATACACCGACCCTTATGCTCCTCTTGCAAAGGGTGAATATACTATCAAATGCGGTAAAAAAGGCTTTTTATTGCTTACTGTAAAATAACAATTTTATTTTTTCTTTGGGGGAGATTATCTCCCCCACCCCCCTAAACGCAAAACCGTTATAGACTTCGTCCATAACGGTTTTGTTTTAGCTTTTACTCATTATTTACAAAATAATACATTATCTTCCTGCATCAGTTTGCACGCTGAGAGCTTTCCATTTTTGTACTTCTTCTGCTCGTGCGGCAAAAACATTTTCTGCAAATTCAACCGCTGCAGAGCCCAGCAATAAATGGGATGGGCTTTCTTTTTCTTCCACCGCTTTAATAAGTACTTTAGCGGCATTATTATCACCCCAGCCTTTCATCACAGTATCATCAAGAGTTTTTATTTTTACTTTCCGTTTTGCGGCAGTATCTTGATAATCCGCAATATTCTGTTCATTAATAGCTATGGAGCGATAGAAAAAATCTGTTTTAAAGGACCCGGGCTCAACCACAATAACTTTTATTCCCAAAGG
This sequence comes from uncultured Mailhella sp., assembly GCA_910578585.1. Classification (GTDB taxonomy): domain Bacteria; phylum Desulfobacterota; class Desulfovibrionia; order Desulfovibrionales; family Desulfovibrionaceae; genus Taurinivorans. The sequence goes on along the minus strand of CAJTRG010000022.1, from coordinate 18,646 downwards.
GCCAACTTCCTTTTGCAGACCGCTGGATACGCCTTCTACCGCGCACTTTGAAGCCCCGTAAAAAGCTGATCCTTCCAAAGTATTGAGCGCTGCCACAGAAGAAAAGTTCACAATAGCTCAGCTTCCTTGTTTGCGCATATGAGGCAAAACATGATGAATCATTTGCACAACGCCAAAGAAATTTGTTTCAAACTGTTTTCGAACTTCCTCCATGGAACATTCTTCCACAGCGCCGCGCAGACAATAGCCCGCATTATTGACAGCACATCAATACTGCCAAAATGTTTTATACCCTCAGCAACAACACCTTTCACATCGTCTTCTTTCGTTACATCAAGCTGCAAAATAAAAGCAGTTTTAGGAAAATTTTCTTGAAAAAATTGCACTGTTTCAGGATTTCTAGCGGTTACAATAACTTGGTCGCCATGTTCAAGAACTGCGGAAGCCAAGCTTTTTCCAAGCCCAGAAGAACATCCGGTAATTAACCATGTTTTCATTATAATCCTCCTTATTTCGATAACCCTTTAATTATTATTCCTGTTGCTTATGCTGTTATTGATTTGTTCCTGCCAAAAACGAACTGCCAAATCCATCCAGTTTTCTGCGACTGTTCCCTTTCCCGTGCCAAAACCATGGTCGGCGTGATGATACAAATGAAATTCTGTTGGAATTCCCGCTTCCTTCAAACAATTAATCCGCTTTTCCATAATATAGGCGCTCGCAATGGTATCATCAGAACTCACCACTGCAAAAGTGGGCGGATCATTTTCCGTATATTGCCCATGCCCTGTATACGCCATAATAACTGCTGTCGGGCGAGGGAGATCTTTGCCGCCAAAGGTCGCTGCCCCAAAAGATCCAAGTGGTCTTGGCAGCAAATGAACGCCAAAACCAGCAAATGCCGGATGATGTATCATCTCAGCAATGGTATTTGTTTCTGTCAGCAAATTACCCATTGTATTCTCCGTACTTTCTGCTGAACATGCTGCCTGCGCATAAAAAATGCTCATGAGTATAAGCACGCAGCAAAAGAATATTTTTGTAAAATAATTCTGTAACACTGCTCTATTCATAAATAATTAACCCAAAACTTATTTCTATTTATTATTTTTAACATAGTTAATTAATAAAAGCATATCTAATTTAATCTAATTATTATCTATTTCTCTCACAGTTGAAATTTGAGAGGATTAGGCAAAAAATTTAGAGAATTGTGTATGTTTTTTGCAAATTAAAAGGATATATATAAAAATACAAAGAAAGTTTTCAATCTCTAGCAGGAGAATTACAATGAAAAAAGTTGAATTATCAAGAAGAGAACTCCTCAAAGGTTCAGCAGTCGTTGCAGCAGCTGCAGCTATTGCTCCTTCTTTATTATTACCCAAAAGTGCTCATGCTGCCGCAGCAGAAAACAGCCAAAAAACACCAATTGTTGGCTCACGCAATGTCACAGGCATGAAAACTGAAGGAACTCGCGCTAAAGTGTATTTTTCTTCTCATATTGACGCAGAACATCTCATTGCCCTTTATCAAAAAATCAATGAAGAAATTTACGGCAAAGTAGCAATTAAACTTCACACCGGCGAAAAGAATGGCCCAAATATTTTGCCGCGTGATATGGTACAGGCTTTTCAGGCTCAAGTTCCAAACAGCACCATTGTTGAAACGAATACCTTATACCAGGGTGACCGCTATACCACAGAATCACACCGCGAAACCATTAAAGTGAATGGCTGGACCTTCTGCCCTGTGGATATTATGGACGAAGAAGGCGATGTTAATCTGCCGGTTCGCAACGGACTTCGCCTCAAAGAAGTTGCCATGGGCGGACATATCGTCAATTATGATTCCATGATTGTGCTTACCCACTTCAAAGGACACGCAATGGGCGGCTTTGGCGGTTCCATGAAAAATATTGCCATTGGCTGCGCTTCCGGACAAGTTGGAAAACGCCAGGTGCACGGCGTGCCTGGTGAAGTTCCAGAAGATTGGAGCAAATGGCCGCACGACGAACCTCTTATGGAACTCATGGCAGATTCAGCTAAGGCAACCTGCGATTATTTTGGAAAACACATTGTTTTCCTGAATGTACTTCGCAGAATGTCTGTTGACTGTGACTGTGCAGGAAAAAGAGCTGCAGAACCAACAATTCCAGATATCGGCATTTTAGCTTCTACAGACATTTTAGCCATTGACCAGGCTTCCTGTGATTTGGTTTTTGGCAAACCAGACACTGAGAATCACGACCTTGTTGAACGTATTCAAAGCCGTCATGGTTTACATCAACTGGTTTCCATGGCTAAACTTAAAATGGGCAACCCTCAATACGAATTAATTTCTATTGATTAATAAAAATCGATTAAATAAAAACCGTTATCCTCAAACAGCAAAACCGATACAACGAGTTGTATCGGTTTTCATTTCTTAAATACAAAATACACTGCCAGGATAATGCAGATAAAGGATGCAAGATGGTTCCATTTTAATTGTGTTTTAAAGGCTACAATGGAAAAAATAGTAAAGACGGTCAGCGTAATTACTTCTTGAATGATTTTCAATTGCATAATATCAAAGGGCCCGCCATTTTCCACAAAGCCTATTTTATTGGCAGGCACTTGCAGACAATATTCAAAAAATGCAATAGCCCAGCTGAAAATAATCACCCCAAGCAAGGGCAAAGAAGCAAACCATGTAAATTCAGTCCGCATTTTTAAATGCCCATACCAGGCAAGCGTCATAAAAACATTTGAACCAATCAGCAAAAGAACAGAACTAATACCTTGAGTAATCATTAATTATATGCTCCATACATAAGATACTTTTCTCTAAGCTAAAAAAATATAAATCTCAAGAAAAATCGCCTTTAAAAAACCTATGGCTTAATACTTGCCAAAAATGCAGGCTCTCACTATACTATTTCCATCTTCTTTCAAAGGTTTCCTATGTTTTCAAATCTTATTGCAACAATTTTTGTTATTATCTTATTTTTATTGATATTTTTAAATTTTATTTCACTGCCGGGCAACTGGATAGCAGCTGTTTTAATTATTATCAGCGCATTCTTTGTTCCGGACGGAACCTATTATTTCCTTTATTGGGTTTTATTCTTTGTTCTGCTTGTAACAGGAGAAGTAGCTGAATTTTATTTACAAGTTCAGCACGGAAAAAAAGCCAATGCCTCCACAACATCCAATGTTTTTGGCATTATTGGAGCTATTGCCGGCGGTATTTTGTTTATGCCGTTTCTCTTGGGACTGGGAGCTATTTTCGGCACATTGCTTGGCGCTTTTGTGGGTTCATTTTTATCAGAAAAATTCATTTCCCATAAAGAAACGGAGGAGGCACAAAAAGTTGCCTGTGCCATTGTGCTGGGTAAATTTTTAGGCATGCTCCTCAAATTTGGACTGGGTATTTATCTGGTCTTCTTTACTGCACAAACCATTTTTGCAGCCTTATAACTATGTTTGACTTTTTGCATCTTATCCTTGTGGAAACACGTTTTCCTGAAAATATTGGCTCTGTGGCGAGAGCTTCTGCCAATTTTGGCTCTGCTCCCATTTCGCTGGTCAAGCCTGAGATGTGGGATATCAGGAAAGCAAGCCCTCTTGCTACAAAACAAGGTATAGATCTTTTGGAACACGTACAGGTTTTTGAAACGGTACAAAATGCGATTAAAGACTGTGTTTTTTGCGTTGGCACAAGCGCACGAGTGGGCGGAGTTCGCCGTGAAACGCACACACCTAAAGAATGTGCTCAGGAAATTATTCAGTATTTACTAAAAGGCGAACATGTTGCTCTGCTCTTTGGCCCGGAAGACCGAGGACTGGAAAATCACCATTTAGAACATTGCCACAGACTTGTAACTATCCCCACGTCTCCTGACTGTTCCTCTCTCAATCTAGCTCAGGCAGTTCTCTTAATTCTCTATGAAATTTACCAGTTATCCCCTGAAAAACACAAAATGCGTCAAAAGGACAAAGGGGCAATTTCACGCCGCATTACCAGCGAAGAAAGAGCACTCCTGCACGAAAAACTGAAACACGTGCTTACGCAGATTGATGTGATTCAGCAAAGCAATCCTGATTATTTCTTCCTGCCCATGGCACGTTTTTTAGATCGAAAAGATATACGCAGACATGAAATGGATATGCTCTTAGGCATATGCAGGCAAGTGGAACGTTTAATCCATAAGGGCGAATAATATGAAAAATCTTATTATCCAAGCCCAGCGCCTTGGCGATTTGGTTCTTGCCTATCCCCTTTTTACCTGGCTTAAGAAACAAGACAATACAGAAATCTTTGTTCTGGCAGAAGAAAAATTTTATAAGGAACTTCTTCCCCTTTCTCCGCAGGTTACCTATATTCCCACTCGGGAAATGAAATATCTCAAAAATTTTTCCTATGATACGGTGATCAATTTAAGCCACAGGCAAGATACAGCGCAACTTTCAGCAACACTTGAAAAAAATCATTTTTACGGTTTGGAAGAGAAAAATTCCTGTCAGCAAATTTTTGGAAAATGGCAGCTCTATCGGGCTTCCCTCACCCACAATAACCACTATAATCGCCTGCACTGGGCGGATTTAAATGCACTGGACTGCATTGACCCGCACGTTATGCAGACAACCAAATGGCCTGTTCCTGAGGGAAAACAAAATGGAACAATTGGTCTATTTGTGGGCGCAAGTGAAGAGGCAAAACGCCCCAGCATTGATTTTTGGGCAGAACTTGCCCTTCAGCTTTGCAAAAAAGGCTATAATCCTCTTTTTATCAGCGGCCCAAATGCTGAAGAAAAGAAAATTGCCTATGCTGCGGCAAAACAAGCAAAAATCCCCCATGGTGTTATTCCCGGATCCCTTTCTATTATTGAACTCATACAATTTTTAAAAAGCCTGCAGCTCTTTGTTTGCCCTGACACCGGTCCTATGCATATTGCCAGCTTTGCCAATGTGCCCACCCTCAATTTATCGCTTGGCCCTGTTCACCCCTGGGAAACTGCGCCCTATCCTCCCCACCATTATGTTATTCGTTCCAATATTTCCTGCTCCGGCTGTTGGGGCTGCACACAAAAGGAACAACTTTGCAGACGCGCCTTTATTCCTCACCGCATTGCCAATCTTGTGCACAGTCTTTTACTGCAAAACAAGCTCCCTCACATTCCGTCTATAACCCTGTATAAAACCGGCAGAAATGAACTTGGACTCTATGAACTGGAGCCTGTTTTCGGCAATACCCCCTATCACTCCAAACAGGCTGACTTTTGGCGTTATTTCTTTCTATTTCTTCTATCTGATAAAAATACAATTTATCTTGAAAACTATGAAAGAAGCAAAGCTGATTTATTTACCGCTTTACCCAAACTAAAAAATATCATGCAAAAAGAATATGTTGCAATGATAAAACAACTTATCATTACCGAAAAAACAAATTCTATTCTTGATCCCAATGCATGGCGACAGTATCCGCCGCTCATCCGCCCGCTTTCAAGCTATGTGCAGCTTCTTCTGGAAAATGGAAACTACAGCAAAGAACTGCGCTTGCAGGCAATGGAATTATTGGAAGAATTTGGCAATGCTTTGAAATAAGTTTTTACATACTTTTTAGATAGTTATAAAGGAAATACTATGATTACGCTTCGTCTTGCTACAGAAAATAACGCCCTGCTTATTGTTGATTTTATGTATAAGCTGGGTGAATTTCAAAAAATGTCCGCAAGTATAACGGTTACCCCAGAAAATATGAAGAAACTGCTCAAAAATAAAGACGGTGAAGCTGTGCTTGCCTATGATGATGATAAGCCTGTTGCCTTTGCCTATTTTTGCCAGCACAGTTCTGCCTTTATCGGACAAACATGCATGTATATTGACGCCTTTTATATCAATGAAAATTACAGAAAAAAAGGCATTGGCAAACAAATTATGAAATATCTCGCGCAAATCTGTCAGGAACGAGGCTACGCCCGCATGGAATGGCTTTGCCTTGACTGGAATACCAATGCTTGGGATTTCTATTCCCATTTAGGCTCAACCGCCTATGAAAACATGACCCTGCACCGCCTCTATGGAGATAATTTAAAAAAATTGCAAAAGAAATAACTGCATTTTTACAACACAAAAATTATTTTTGCACTATTGGCATAAATATCAAAAGCAAGTATTGTACAATCATCAACAATACTTGCTTAAAAATATTATAATTTTTTCATTTTATATCGTTTCAAATAGAGCAGCCAATAATAAAATTTAAAACATTTATAACGAAATGCCCTTCTAGTATTCTTTTTAACTTTTTGTTTATACTCGTCGCTCTCTTTAATACTCATAATTTCTTCTGAAAACACAGGAGTATTTTGGGCTAATTCCCACCATTCATCATGCAGCAGCAGTTTTATCATTTTAAAATGGAAAAAATGTCTTGAATCCGTATTCCAGGGTTTTACAAAATAATGCCGAATTTTTATTGTATTTTCATAATGAAATGTTTTGTCATATTGGATAATAGCATGATACAATCGTTTAAAATGATATGCAAAATTATCATAACAAAATACATTCCATTCAAAACCTAATTTCTTAAAATTATCCCCTACCACAGCATTTATCCCATCTTGGTCCGGAGCATAGGCATAATAACTGTTGAGAAACTGCAGCACGTTATCTTTTATACAATTTTCATTCCATAGTTTTTTATTAATTAATAACATTCCGGTATTAAAATATAATTTTTTATCATATAAATGATAATCATTTCCGCCTGTTCTGCTTTTTATACAAAAACGGTTTCCTTTTTCCTGCATTTCCTCCTGGTCATTTTCTACAACAGCTCCAAGGCATACCTTACTGATATCATTCAAAAATATTTCTCTAATGTCAGAAAATACTCCCATATCACCATCTAAATATAAACAATACTTTATTTGCGGCTCTAAAATATCTCCAAGAAGTAATCTGTAATATGCACCATAACTTCCATTCCACTGCGGATATTTATTAAAAATTGTTTCATCAATCAAATGTACTTCTATCCTGCATGGAAAAATACGTTGGCATTTTTCTTCAAGTAATTGTATTTTTTTTATTGTTTCTGCACTTAATTGCGATGAAATAATGTGAAAATGGTATTGTTCAATTTGATTTTCTTCTCCGTCTGCTAAGGCATAAGGCAATCTGTCCTTATACGATACTGAGGGATTCGTATTTTTCAAAATACTGTAAATAACAACTGAAATAAATTTTATATATTTTTCATCTCCGCAAAAAACAATATGATACATATATCCTCCACACTTGGAGGAATAGTACCCGATATATATATATATATATCAAGAGCAAAATAATAACAAAAAAGGCTGCCGATTGGCAGCCCTTTTTGCTATTTTGTACAAATTATACAGTTATGCTTTCTTTTCTTCTTTTGCTTCAGCTTCTGGCTTTGCTTCTTCCTGTTCTGGTTCATCATAGCGTTTTGCCATTTCAGGTTTGCCTTCGATAACGTTCTTGTGGCCATGAATTATTTCGTCAATAACTTCTGGCTTTGCAAGCGTTGTTGTGTCACCAATATCATCATACACATTACCTGCAATTTTACGAAGCATACGGCGGATAATTTTACCGGATTGGGTTTTAGGCATATTATCCACAAATTGAATGTATTCAGGAGAAGCAAGTGCACCAATATTTTTACGGATAGCGTCTTTTAAAGCCTTTCTGATATCGTCAGTCCATTCAACACCGTCTTTCAGGACAACATAAACATAAATGGCTTCACCTTTGATTTCATGAGGCATGGAAACAACGGCTGCTTCAGAAACATATTGGTTTTTAGAAAGAACTGCTTCAATTTCAGCAGTGGACAAACGGTGACCGGAAACGTTGATATTATCGTCCATACGTCCTAAAATCCAGAAATAGCCGTCTTCGTCAATTTCTGCACCGTCACCGGAATCAAAATAGCCAAAGCGTTTGAAATAGCTTTGATATTTTTCTTCGTCATTATAAACACCAAGCATCAGGCCAGGCCAGGGCTTGCGGATAACCAAATGTCCTGCCTTGGTATTTTCATGGCTGACATCTTCGCCGTCTTTCTTTGCATCACCCATAACAACAGCATCAATGCCGGGCAACGGGAATGAAGCGGAACCGGGTTTCAGCTTGGATGCATAAGGGAATGGGCTGATCATAGCGCCGCCGGCTTCTGTTTGCCACCATGTGTCAACAATTGGAAGTTCACCGGCACCAATAACATTGTGGAACCATTCCCAGGCTTCCGGGTTAATTGGTTCACCAACAGAGCCAAGCACACGCAGGGTACGTAAATCATAGCGTTCAGGCCAATCATCACCCATACGCATAAGAGAACGGATAACGGTTGGAGCCGTATATAAAATATTGACGCGGAATTTTTCTACAATACGCCAGTAGCGGTCAGGTTTTGGATAGGTAGGAACGCCTTCAAACATCAGCGTAGTTGCACCAAGACTGAGCGGCCCGTACACGCCGTAGGTATGGCCTGTAATCCAGCCCATGTCAGCCGTACACCAGTACACGTCGTCGTCACGCATATCAAAAATCCATTGGGATGTGTGAGCTGCATAGGTCAAATAACCGCCTGTGGAATGCAAAATACCAGCTGGTTTGCCGGTACTGCCGCTTGTGTGCAGGAGGAAGAGCGGATCATTGGCATCCATGGAAGCGCATGGAAAATCAACGTCCAAAGTAAAGTCTTCCACTAAATCATGCCACCAGATATCACGGTTTTTCACCATGGTTACGTTTTCTACACCTGCATGCTGAACAACCAAAACATAGGCAACAGACGGGCATTTTTCCAAAATTGGATCTAAATTTGCTTTGAGAGGCTTTATGGAGCCGGCACGACGAACACCATCAGCAGTAATAACAACTTTTGCCTTGGAATCCTGAATACGGCTGCGCACGCCGCCTTCTGCATAGCCGGAGAAAATGGCAGTATGAATTGCTCCAATTCTTGCACAGGCAAGCATGGAAATAACAAGTTCAGGAATCATAGGCATATAAAGAGCTACTCTGTCGCCTTTCTTGACGTGCAAAGAAGTAAGCGCATGGGCAACACGGCAAACTTCTGTATACAGCATTTGATAGGTAAAGCAGCGCACATCCATTTCCTTTTCGCCCTGCCAAATAAGCGCTGCTTTGTTGCGGCGGCCGGAAATAATATGCCGATCAATACAGTTATAAGAAGCATTTAATTTTGCATTGGTAAACCAGCGATATTTATGCTTTGCATCATCAGCTTCCAAAACTTTGTCCCAGCGTTTATACCAGTGGATAAGCTGTGTTGCACGCGCTGCCCAGAAATCGTCCGGATCCTCAAGCGCACGCTGACAAATTGCCCTTGCTTCTTCTGTACCACTAATCCACGCACTAGACTTACCATGTTCCGGCGGTAAATAACTACGGTTTTCAGTTAATAAAGTGGTAATACGTTCTTGTGTCATGGATTGAGCTCCTCATTTTAGATTGTTGACTTTTTGCTTTGCATTTTCATTTTAGAAAAATCACTTTGCAAAGGTCTTATTGCCATTTTTGTAATTTTTATAAGAAATATAAAAATTTCAAAGAGTAAGCAAGGTTCTTACTTGCCTTTACGGTTACACAGCATTTTTTTTGCGTCAATATGTTTTTTAAAAAAATTTTATTACTTTCATTAAAGAATTATGGAACAAGCAGCAAAATATGATAATAATATATTGATTATATTTATTATTTGCAAACAGACAGACCAGAAAAATTTTTCTCAATTTTATGCTTTGATTTTGTATTGCATTACTATTTATTTAATACATGCATTATATGCATGCATTTTACCCTCTTATGCATAGATTTTAGGCGAAAAATATAGTGTATAAATGGCTGGCAATAAATTAAGTGACATAATTGATATAAACAAAAAATTTTGATTTATACTATTTTTAACTTGACAGGAGACCACGTGATATATATAGTGACTTTCACATTGACGCGGGGTGGAGCAGCTTGGTAGCTCGTCGGGCTCATAACCCGAAGGTCGTAGGTTCAAATCCTGCCCCCGCCACCAAATATTTCAATAGGTTACAAGAGTTTTTCTTGTAACCTTTTTAATTATACTACATTTCTACTACAATTCTACTACATTTTAAAGTGGCTCTTCACTTTCTTATTTTCTTTTCAAAGAACATATAATGGATAATTGTATGCTCTTTTCTTGTTTTTGTCCATTGAATTAAAAATAGTATATAATAAGGGTAAAAGTTTATTCTCGGCGAGGTAAGCCTACATGAAAAATAAATTTGTACCCCAGATTGAACTATTAACAAAAGAAGACATTCAAGAATACTTTTCTATTGGACGGAGAACATTCTATCGAATTGCAAAATCTTCTCTTTTCCCTGAACCAGCCATCATAGAAAATAAAATTGCCTATTGGGATAAAGAGGATTTGGATAATTTTCTGGATGCTTCCAGAATAAATTAATGTGTAATCATCTATTTGGGAAAACATTTATAAAATTTTACAAATATTTTCCAATTTCGGAAAATATCTTGACTTACTCCCATTTTTTTTCTAATCTTGGAATAAGGAGTGAGTATGATTATCCGTCACAATTATTTAGAGCAATTAATCCAGTGGAAAGATGAAGCTATCATTAAAGTGATTACTGGTATCAGACGCTGCGGCAAGTCTACCCTGCTGCTGCAATATAAAGATTGGCTGCAAAGTCAGGGAATTTTAGAAAAGCGGATTATCTATCTTAATTTTGAAGATTTAGCCCATGAAGATTTATGCAATTATAAAAATCTGTATCAATACATCATGGACAAGGTAGCCCAAAACCAAAAGACATATCTTCTTTTTGATGAAATTCAGCGAATGCAGGATTTTGAAAAAGTTGTGAACAGCCTGTCTTTGCAGCAGAATATCGACATCTATTTGACTGGTTCAAATGCTTTTATTTTATCTGGTGAACTGGCAACCTATCTTTCTGGAAGATATGTTGAAATTTCCATTTTACCCTTTTCTTTTGCGGAATATACTGAAATTGCTCCTAGTGGGGATAAGGAAAAGCTCTTTGCCAACTACCTTGAATTTGGTGGTTTTCCTTATGTGTCAGCTTTTGCAAAGGATGAAGATAAAAGCAAAATTTCCATGTATTTTGAGGGAATTTATAACACCATTTTAATAAAGGATATTGAGGAAAGACAGAACAGAAAAGAAAAAGAGAATACAAGAAAGGTAACAGATATTGCACTGCTCAAGAATATTGCAAAATTTATGGCAAGCTCTGTGGGAAATCCCCTTTCTGTAAAAAGCATAACTGATTATATCAATTCCACTGGCAGAAAAGTTTCCCAAAACACCATAGCTGATTATTTGGAAGTGCTGACTGAAGCTTTTGTCTTTTATCCTGTGGATCGTTTTGACATTCAAGGAAAACAGCTTTTAAAATCAAATCCAAAATATTATATGGTTGATTTGGGACTGAGAAGATTTCTTGTTGCCAGAAAGGAATATGACCTTGGGTTCTCAGTGGAGAATATTGTCTATTTTGAACTGCTAAGGCGAGGATATTCTATCAATATAGGCAAATTCGGCAAACAGGAAGTAGATTTTGTTTGTCAGAACGATAATACGTTTGTTTATATTCAAGTAACAGCCTCAATGCTTGAGGAAACAACCTTTCTAAGAGAAATAAGCCCACTAAAAGCCATAAAGGATAATTATCCTAAAATAATTCTTACCTTGGATAAACTAAACCTTGGCAATTATGAAGGTATTGAAGTGATAAATGCTCTTGATTGGCTGCTGAAAAAATAGTGACTTAAAAAGAAATTGAAGATAGCCCTCATAACTTGAGGGCTTTTTTTGTTCATAGAGCCTTATGAAAGTAATTTCAGAGTTGTTAGCCGTTGTAATAAATGAGATGTATAATACTTATAAAAAATTAATACATGGAGAATCTATTATGAATGATACTAAAAATTCATGGGCTACAAAGAAACTTTTGTCAATAGCTGAAATTCTTGAGATATTGCAAATCAAAAGAACAACCTTTTACTATCTGAGAAAAAGCGGAGCATTTCCTGCTGCCATTTCGATAACAGGAAGTCAAAGAAATCAACGCTGGAGAAAAGAAGATGTTGAAGAATTTATTGAAGCAAAACGAAACCTTGCCGCCATGCAAAATAATATGTAAGGAACCAGACATGAATCATTATATTAACTGCTTGAAATGTTCAGTGTTAGAAAATTACCCAAAGCTGTTATCAACCAAAGAATTGCTTGATGTTCTCAAAATCACCAGGAAAACTCTGCAACGATACAGACAGGAAATAGACTTTCCTGAACCAGTTAAATTGTCTTCGAGAAATTTCCGCTGGAAACTGAATGAGATTGAAACCTATCTGGAAAGAAGAAGAAGAAAACTGGCTTGAGTTGCTGAAGTTTTTATACTCCTTCAGAAAAAAAACATCGCCCAATAATAACATTACTTGAATATGACTATTCTTTGCATTGTTATTATTGGGGATTTCTTTATCCAAGACTATATAACTTGCTATTGTAACATTTGCTTGTAGTGTTTATTTACCACTGATAAGAGATAAAATGATAATAACAGTCCACTACGTCAGAATTTGATGTATAGTTAAGGTATGATGAAGTTATATTGTTAAGCTATGTGGATTGACAACTAGAGGGTATTACAGTATTATCTTATTGTATTATAATATTATTTCAAAAAAATATGAGGTAACTATGAAGATTATAACCAAAATGCTAAATAAAGATGAATTTAATTTGCCCAAATTTTTTGATATTAATGGAAAAATTAGAAATGTTTTTATTGCAAGTGGTTATTGTGATATAGATTCAATAAGTGAAGTTTATAAAATAATTAGTAAAAATTTTGATCAGCGAGGAGCAAATTTTAAAATTTTCATTGATAGAAATGCAAATAATGCACTACCTAATCAAAATAAATATTCAGAATTTTATAAAATTGATAAAAAAATAAGAAATATTTCTTCCAATTCAGGAATTTTTTTAGTTCAGCATGGTAATTTGTTTCATAGTAAAATATTGTACATTGAGTCAACAAAAGAAACAAAAATATATATTGGTTCAATGAACTTAACACAAAAAGCGATTAATATTCCTGGAAATGAAGAAATTCTACTTGAATTAAATAACAATACTATTATAAGACAAGTAAACCGTTACTTTGATGAATTAGAAAATATTAGTGAAAATTTTTCTGTATTATCTAAGCAAAAAATTTCTTATAATTCTTTTCGTAGTTTTTTATTACAAGGAAATTTATATTTACCATATACAAAATCAGAATTTTTTAATTTTAAGATAGGTATACCAGAATACACAAAGCAATATTCTGTAAATATTCCATTACCAGCAAATATTAATGATACTATAAATGTATTATATGAAATAGCTCCAGAGATTAAAGAAAGAAAAAATAATTTTTCATGGAAAATTTATACTATTGAAACTCCTTATGGATATTGGGCTCCATGTGAATTTGAAAATAATATATCAAAAATAATTAATGGAAAGCAATCCAATAAAGATAATAGTATAATTAAGGTAAAATCTTTATTAGTTAATAAAAATAAAGTAGATAAAATAATAATTAATAAATTTTTCATAGTAGACAAATGGTTAAAAAAAAGTTTCCCTTCAGGCAATTTAGAGGATTGGTCAGTTGATAATGTTATAACTAGGTGGAATAGATGGTATAATAACTTATTAGAAAAGTTAGATATTAATGATGAAAATAATATGAATAATGAAAAGCTACAAATTCAAAGATATATAACAGGTGTTCATATAACGAAATTGCCTGATATTTGGTATGACATAATGTTATCATCTGATTTTGAAAATTGTTTTATGGAATCATTGCTAATAGAGTTGAATAAAAGTAAATCTAAAAATAAATTTGCAAGTTTCATAAAAAACAAACTTTCTCTAAAACTTGAACAAATTGATTTAAAAGATATAGTAAGAATAATCCAGCAAGATAATTTTAGTGAGGAACTATTAAATTTTCAGACTAATCGTAATAGAGAGACAAAAAAATAATTTTTTCATTGTAACTTTTTATAAATGTAGAAATCACTTTATGGAATCTTCATTGATTTCAAGGGGATTTCCCATTTTTAGTATCTTATCCTTTTGTTTGAATCTGAGAGTTTATATTTTAGTAAATCCTTCTTTAGTTCTTGACTGTTATTTTTAGTTAATTATAATTTAGTAAATCATAATTAACTAAATATGAAGAAGGAACTATTATGTTTATTGGGCGAGAAAAAGAACTGGACACTTTGAATAAATCATATCAATCTGACAAGTTTGAATTTGCTGTTATTTATGGTCGCCGCAGAATAGGAAAGACTGCCCTAATAAAAGAGTTTACAAAGGATAAGGACTGTATTTTTTTCACTGGAGTTGAAAGCAATGCAAGACAAAATCTTGAAAACCTTTCAAAATGTATCATGGAATATCAGTCCGGAATAATTTCTGATTCTTCCTTCTCTTCCTTTCAGGCAGCCCTTGAGTATGTCTTTGAACTGGCAAAGAAAAAAAGAATTATCCTTGCTATTGACGAATATCCTTATGCTGCCCATGCTTTTGAAAGTCTTGCCTCCACTCTTCAATTCTTGATAGACAAGCATAAGGACAATTCAAAATTATTCTTGATTTTGTGCGGTTCTTCCATGTCTTATATGGAAGATAAGGTACTTGCCTATAAGGCTCCTCTTTATGGGCGAAGAACTGTCCAGCTAAAAATCAATCCTTTTGATTTTTTTGAAACCTGCCGTTATCTGGCAAAGTTGTCTGATATTGATAAAGCCATAGCTTATGGCATGTTCGGAGGAACGCCTCAATATCTCATGCAGGTTGATACCAGTCTTCCCATTGAGGAAAACATCAAAAATACTTTTCTTAATCCTTCCTCATTTATTTTTGAAGAACCCAATAATCTTCTGAAACAGGAAGTCCGTGAACCAGCTATTTATAATGCCATTATTACAGCCATTGCAACAGACAGCTCAAAAATGAATGAGATTGCCACTAAGGTTGGAGAAACTACCAGCACTTGCTCGAGTTATATCAATAATCTGATTGCTCTTGGCATTATCAGAAAAGAGTTTCCCTTTGGAGAAAAATCCAATCGAAAGACTTTGTATTCCCTTGAAGATAATATGTTTCGATTTTGGTATAGATTTGTACCGGCAAACAGTTCAATTATTTCCAGAGGTGCAGCAGACCTTGCCTGGCAGCATATTTTGCCTGAACTTTCAGCCTATATGGGCAATGTGTTTGAAGAAATCTGCAAGCAATATTTATGGAAATTGTTAATTGACGGCAAATCTGCTGTCAGTTTTAATGATCTCCACAGGTGGTGGGGAACAAATCCTAAAACAAAGACACAAGAAGAAATTGATCTTATTGGAATGGATAAAGAAAGTGCTTTGTTTGGTGAATGTAAGTGGACAAATGAAAAAGTGGATTTAAATGTTCTTGAAACTCTTGTGGAAAGAAGCAATTTATTTGATTGCAGCAGCAAACATTTTTATCTTTTTGCCAAAACTGGCTTTACTCAGGGCTGTATTGATAGAGCTGTGAAAATGGGCAATGTTAGCCTTGTGAAATATGAGGATATGCAGAAAGAAGAGGCGGCAATATGATTTGGTTTACAGCGGATTTGCATTTTGGACATGCCAATATTATGAAGTACTGTAATCGCCCTTTCTGCAGCACAGATGATATGGACAAAACAATTCTTGATAATATCAATGATTGTGTTTCAGAAGATGATGAACTGTATATTCTTGGGGATTTTGCAATGCCCGGACGGCGTAGGCTTGATTATGCCCTGTCTTGCTTTAATCAGATTAATTGTAAAAATAAAATCCTCATCAAAGGAAACCATGATTCAGCTGAAATTCTGGCATTTCCATGGAAAGCTGTTTACCAGTATTATGAGCTGAATTTAACAGGAAAAAATCCTTTGGTTTTGTTTCACTTCCCCATGGAAGAATGGAATGATTATTATAAAAACTCTATCCACCTGCATGGACATCAGCATAATCTGTCACCGTCAAAATCAGAAGCAAGAAAATTTGATGTCGGTGTGGATGCTTGGAATTTCTGCCCTGTTTCAATCATAGAAATTGAACGACTTGCAGAAACAAAGAATAATACGCCGCTAAAAGAGGATGGAAAACCTCGTTAAATAAAAGAATAGTCAACAGCCTATTATATAAAGCAAAAAAACATTTATGAATTTGCCCGTTAATAAATGGAGTTTAGTTTAATCATTTGAGTTTTTCTTAAGTACTTCATCAATTCTTCACAGGAATATAGTAGAATAATTTAGCAAGAAAAGTTAGATTGTTACCCCAAGGAAGAACACAAAAAACTACCATAGTTCGTAGATTAATGTCAATATAAACAAAATTTCTGCTCATATTGACATTTTTAGTAATTCAAATAAAATAAGTTATATGAAAACGAGGAGAAAGGAATATGCTATCTTTATTTACTGTTAGGAATTTTAAATCCATCGTAGATCTTGCCGTTGATTTTAATTATGCAGAAGGCAAAGCTCCAAATGGTTATAAAGAAATGGAAACAATGCCTTTCTTATCTATTAATTTAAAGAAAAAATTTGTACCCTGTTTAGCTATTTATGGATCAAATGCTTCTGGAAAGACAAATATTCTTAATGCAGTAGCAAACCTTCAAAAAGTGATTAGAGAGGGTATTACAGGATGTTTTTCTCCTAATAAATTACATACAGAATTTACCGATACTTATTTTTCTATTATTTTTTTTATCAATAAAACTCCTTATGAATATATAGTTCAATATAATGATATAGAAATTGTTAATGAATCTTTATCCCGTAAAAATGAATTTATTTTTAAAATAGACAAAGGCAAACTAAATTTTTATGGCAAATTAACAAAGACATATGACCTTGAAAAATTACGTGATATATTTACAGTTGAATGTCATGACGCTGAAAAAAAACAAAAATTTACTTTTTTAAATAAAATAGCAAATAATTATGCAGGGTTAAATAAACATATATCACAAGTTTTTAATTATTTAGTAAATGATATAGAAATTTACCCTGTAACTCCTTCTAACCATATCCCTATAGGCTATGGTATGGAAAAATTAATCTCAACTGGAAAAGTAACAGAAATAAATGAAGCATTTGAAAAAATAGTTTCTATGATTCAAAAATTGGATATTGATATTTCACGTATGTCTTTTGAACGATTACCTATTGATAATATAAATTTTTATCTTAATGAATTAAAAGATAATAATGTGAATATTGTTAAAGAAGGTAAAAATTTTTTTGTTGATAATACGTATTCATACCATAAAAATCCTGAAGGAAAAGAAATTAAATTTAAATTTTCTGAAGAATCAGATGGAACACAAAAGCTTGCAGGAATTTTAGGGATATTTTTGTCAGTATTATATAAAGGCGGAGTTTTGTTTATTGATGAATTAGAACAATCTTTACACCCATTACTTTTAAAAGAGCTTATTCGCCTTTTTAAACATAAAAAATACAATGCCAATAATGCGCAGCTAATTTTTACAGCACATAACACCGACATTCTTGATAATGAATTGTTGAGGGTATCTGAAATAGGAATTGTTAATAAATCATTAAAACATGGGACTAT
This sequence comes from uncultured Mailhella sp., assembly GCA_910578585.1. Lineage (GTDB taxonomy): Bacteria > Desulfobacterota > Desulfovibrionia > Desulfovibrionales > Desulfovibrionaceae > Taurinivorans. The sequence goes on along the minus strand of CAJTRG010000022.1, from coordinate 899 downwards.
AATACGAAGAGTTGCTGAATTTGAAGGCGTACGAAATTGTTCTGATTTTAGAAAGCAATATTTAAATGGTGAATTTTCTGGTATTCCATTTCCATATATTTAAAGAGTGAAGTCATGTGCTATAAAAGGAAAATACCGTATATTATTATTTGTGAGGGGCAATCTGAATATGCTTATCTTCAGGAACTGAATAGATTTTTAAGAAATATTGATTTCTCAATAACCTTTATTCCTAAAATTATTGGCACAGGACATTGCAATGATGCAATTTCAAAATATAAACAGATAAAAAAGGATTCTCCGCGCAGCAGTCACATATATATTTGGGTAGATAAAGATACCTATATGAGAAATAACTGTAATTATGGCGATAATTATCAAAAGAAATCATCTAACATTCCTAATTTTTTATTTAGCTATTATAATTTTGAAGATTTTTTGGTTATGCACCTTGAAGAAAAGGATGTATTATTATGGCAAAACATTTGTCAAAACCATAACCATTTTACAAATCCCATACACTCAGAACAAATTGAATCATTAATAAAACAAAACATATTCTCTGGTTATAAAAAAGGGAAGATTCCATTTATAATCACCCAAAAACATATTGATAATTTACTGCAACATCAAGAGAATCATGACATTAAATTTAAATGTGATTTTGCAAAATTATTATCAAGTTATAATAGTTAATTTTGTAAACTGTAGTACAATAGGGGAACCTGTTTCAAAAAAAATTGGAATATTATGAAAAAACTTCTCAAAAAAAACAAAAAAATGTGTATAATAATCAATATAGTCTAGTATTATAGATAATTATAACAATGCTAACTATAAAGATTTTGGCTCTTGACCATTATCTCAAGTAAGATTATGGTTAAAAGCAATGAAATTCA
>CAJTRG010000021.1 GCA_910578585.1 uncultured Mailhella sp. | reverse complement strand
GTACTATTGGTCACATCGACCACGGTAAAACTACTTTAACAGCTGCTATCACCAAAGTTGCTGGTCTTAAAGGTAATGGTCAATTTGTTGATTACAACAGCATTGACAAAGCTCCAGAAGAAAAAGAACGTGGTATTACCATTGCTACTGCTCACGTTGAATATGAAACAGCAAAACGTCACTATGCACACGTTGACTGCCCAGGCCACGCTGACTACATTAAAAACATGATCACAGGTGCTGCTCAAATGGATGCTGCTATCATCGTTGTTGCTGCAACTGACGGTCCAATGCCTCAAACAAAAGAACACATCCTTCTTGCTCGCCAAGTTGGTGTTCCATACCTCATTGTATTCATGAACAAATGTGACCAGGTAGACGACGAAGAACTTCTCGAACTCGTTGAAATGGAAATGCGTGAACTCCTCACAGCTAACGGTTTCCCAGGAGATGACGTTCCAGTTATCAGAGGTTCAGCTCTTAACGCTTTGAACACTGAAAGCGCTGATTCCCCAGAAGCTAAATGCATTCTCGATCTTCTTGATGCTTGCGACAGCTACATTCCTGATCCACAACGTGAAGTTGATAAACCTTTCCTTATGCCTATCGAAGACGTTTTCTCAATTTCCGGTCGTGGTACAGTTGTTACTGGCCGTGTAGAAAAAGGTGTTATCAAAGTTGGTGACTCCGTTGAAATCGTTGGTATTAAACCTACCATGACTTCAACCTGTACCGGTGTTGAAATGTTCCGTAAACTTCTCGACCAAGGTGAAGCTGGCGATAACGTTGGTGTACTTCTCCGTGGTGTAAAACGTGAAGAAGTTGAACGCGGTCAAGTTCTTGCTGCTCCAAAGTCAATTACTCCTCACAAGAAATTCAAAGCAGAAGTTTACGTTCTCAGCAAAGAAGAAGGCGGACGTCATACTCCATTCTTCTCTGGCTATCGTCCACAATTCTATTTCCGTACTACCGATATTACCGGTTCTATCGCTCTTGCTGAAGGCGTAGAAATGGTAATGCCTGGTGATAACTCTACCTTCACCGTAGAACTTATCCACCCAATCGCTATGGATCAAGGCCTCCGCTTTGCTATCCGTGAAGGTGGACGTACTGTTGGTTCCGGTGTTGTTACTGAAATCTTGGAGTAACAAATGCGCGTTAATATCTTACTTGCTTGCACCGAGTGTAAGCGACGTAACTACGCGACGGTAAAAAACAAGAAGAATACTACTGGTCGTTTAGAAGTGAAAAAATATTGCCCTTGGGACAAGAAACATACACTTCATAGAGAAACAAAGTAGTTTTCATAGAGCAGGTGAGTAGCTCTAACGGTAGAGCGGCGGTCTCCAAAACCGCATGCTGGGGGTTCGAATCCCTCCTCACCTGCCATTTTCTTTCATATTGGGATATTTATGAGCAAAGATAACGCAGAAGTAAAAAGCGCTTCACAAGTTGCAAAAACTCCTGAAGCACCAAAATCAAAGCAAAGCAAAAGCAGTTTATTTGAACGCTTTTCTGCTTTTAAAAACTATGTCTTGCTTTCTCGTACTGAGCTTCGTAAAGTAAGTTGGCCAACCTTGAAAGAAACTCGTACAACCGGTTTGGTTGTATTAGGATTTGTTACCGTCATGGCACTCCTTTTAGGTTTAGTGGATTTTCTCCTTTCTGGTGCTATTCGCATGATTTTATCATAACGAATGGCGTTTCATCCCTAATTGGAGTATTATAATGGATAAAGAAAATAATAATATTGACTCTCAAGAAGTGAGCCAAGAAAATATAGTCGAAGCTGCAACGGGTTCACCTGCAGCTTCTGAAGTTTCTCACGAAAACGAATTTCATAACTGGTATATGCTGCATACCTATTCAGGTTTTGAAATGAGAGTGGAAAAGCAAATCAATGAGCTCAAACGTACAGCTCAGGATGAAGGTCTTATTCACCAGGTTCTCCTGCCAACTGAAAAGGTTGTAGAAATTGGTAAAGACGGTCAAAAAAGAACGGTTACCCGTAAGCTTTTCCCCGGCTATATTATGGTTCAAATGACCATGACTGATTTTTCATGGCATCTTGTACAAAGCATTCCAAAAGTAACTGGTTTTGTTGGCGGCAAAAATCGCCCTGCTCCAATGGGCAGTGATGATGTGCGCCGTATTCTTTCCCTCGTCAAAGAAGGACAGGACAATCCAGGGCCAAAAGTTAAATTTGAAGTGGGCGATGATGTTCGCGTACTCGATGGGCCTTTTGGCGGCTTCAATGGTACAGTTGAAGATGTTAACCATGATAAAGGCAAACTTCGTGTTTCAGTATCTATTTTTGGACGTCAAACCCCTGTTGAACTTGATTTTTCACAAGTCACCAAAGGGTAACGTTCTCAATAAAGTCTAATATTCGGGCTATATAAAGGAAAACATCATGGCCAAGAAAGAAGTAGGCAAAATCAAATTGCAAATTCCAGCTGGAGCTGCCAATCCATCTCCTCCAGTAGGTCCTGCTTTAGGTCAACATGGTGTTAACATCATGGGCTTCTGTAAAGAGTTTAACGCTCGTACACAAGACCAAAAAGGAATGATTATTCCTGTTATCATCACTGTTTATGCTGACCGTTCTTTTACTTTTATTACAAAAACTCCTCCAGCTCCAGTTTTGCTCTTGAAAGCTGCAAAAGTTGAAAAAGGTTCCGGCGAACCAAACCGTAAGAAAGTAGGATCAATTTCTAAAGCTCAAGTTGAAGAAATTGCAAAAGTTAAAATGCCTGACCTCAACTGCAAAGACCTTGAAGGCGCTGTTAAAAATATCGAAGGTACAGCACGTTCAATGGGACTTGAAATTAAAGGTTAATTAGGGCAGTTTTCCAATCGATTGTACGTGATATTCGCGTGTTTTATCGTTGGATTCGGCTGTACTACCTCAAAGGGTAGGAGATTCAAAACGAATAGAGCAAAGAAGGGAAATACCAATGCCCAAACATGGAAAAAAGTATCGTAATTCAGTAGAAGGAGTTGATTTAGCAACTCTTTATACTGTTGAAGAAGCAGTAGAAAAATCACTTGCTGCTTCCTATGCAAAATTTGATGAAACAGTTGATGTGGCTCTCAACTTAGGCGTTGATCCAAAATATTCAGACCAAATGGTTCGTGGTGCTGTTTCTCTTCCTCACGGTTTAGGTAAAACCGTTCGTGTTGCAGTATTTTGTAAAGGCGATAAACAAGCTGAAGCAAAAGCAGCTGGTGCTGATATTGTAGGTGCTGAAGATTTGGTTGAAAGCATTAAAGCTGGCAATCTTGATTTCGATGCAGCAGTTGCAACTCCAGATGTTATGGCTTTAGTTGGTCAAGTTGGCCGTCAACTCGGACCTCGCGGCCTTATGCCTAACGCAAAAACCGGAACTGTAACTTTTGATGTTACCAAAGCTGTAGAAGAACTTAAAGCCGGTAAGGTTGACTTCAAAGTTGACAAAGCTGGTGTTCTTCATGCTCCTCTTGGTAAAGTATCTTTTGGTGCAGCAAAAATTCAAGATAACTTGAAAGCTCTTTTAGACGCTGTACAACGTTTAAAACCAAGTGCTGCAAAAGGTACATACATGACTAAAATGGCTGTATCAACAACCATGGGGCCAGGCTTCAAAGTTGATCCAACCCTTATTAGAAAGTTCATGGAAAACTAATAAATGAGAATATAGCCGTTTGGCTATATTTTCCTTTAAAAGTTTTTAGTGATATATGGCTAAGGACGAAATTTTCGAGTCGAAGACAGCAGGTTTTTAAATCCTGCCCAGACTTTCTTTGGCTCGGCATTTCCAGATTTCAAACCCTAACGTGAGGAGTTTCACGTGAATAAGTCAGAAAAAGCTGCGATTATAGAACAAGTACGCTCAAGAGCTGCTGAGGCTTCTATTGTTGTAGTTACTGATTTCAAGGGTATGAGTGTGGAAGAGCTGACCGCGTTGAGAGTAAAAATCCGTCAAGCTGGCGGTGAATACTATGTTGTAAAAAATACTCTTGCACGCATTGCATTATCTGAAACCACTCACGCAGTTATTTCTAATAACTTCAAAGAAAACTGCGCTATTGCTCTTGGATTTAGTGACCCTGTGGCTGTTGCCAAAGCGGTTAGTGACTTTGCCAAGGACAGCAAGCTTTTTGCTGTTCGCAGCGGTAGCTTAGAAGGAAAAGCATTATCTCAGGCTGATGTAGATGCTCTTGCTAAGATGCCAAGCAAGGAACAACTTATTGCTCAAGCTCTTGGCACCATGAACCAGATCCCAACAAATTTGGTATCTCTCATGGCCAATATGATCCGTCCGCTTCTTTATGCACTCAAAGACCTCGAGTCCAAGAAAGCTGCATAATTTTATTAATTATTTGCCAAAGATTATTACAAAATTTCAAGGAGAAATCCCATGTCCGTAACTAAAGAACAAGTTGTTGAATTTATCGCTAATATGACTGTACTTGAACTTTCTGAGTTCATCAAAGAGTTAGAAGAAAAATTTGGTGTATCTGCTGCTGCTCCTGCTGCTGCTATGGTAATGGCTCCAGCTGCTGGCGGTGCTGCTGCTCCTGCTGAAGAAGAAAAAACCGAATTCGACGTTATCTTGAAAGAAGCTGGCGCTAATAAAATCGGCGTTATTAAAGTTGTTCGTGCTCTTACAGGTCTTGGCCTTAAAGAAGCAAAAGATAAAGTTGACGGAACTCCAGCAACTCTTAAAGAAGCAGTTTCTAAAGAAGAAGCAGAAGAAGCTAAGAAACAACTTACTGAAGCTGGCGCAACTGTTGAAATTAAGTAATTATATTTCAATCCAGTTTGAAAATATGGAAGCCCCCGCAAGGGGGCTTTTCTACTTGTTGTTGGCAATGGCGAAGCCATTAAAAAGCCTACAACAAGTTGAAAAGTACTCGTCCTTAAAAATCAAGCCCGTAAGGGATTACTTGATTTTTTGAGGGCTTTTTTTGTCTTTAACTGTTGACAACTTGTGCACCCGACTTTGGCTGCTAAAATTTCATTTTGCAGCCATTCCCCCATACCCCACATTGTTTGTTTTTATTTCATAAAACAAGAAGGTATGTTTTGTTTTATTTATAAAAGGATTAAATCTTGTTCATCAATCTTATATCAGGACAAAGCAAATCATAAAATTTTCAATTCATAACAAAATTATAAGAAATTGATACATAGAAAAAGCAAACTCTATTTATAATTTTATTAATAAAATTTATTTTTTTATAATATATCAAAAAATGCTATTATTTTTTTTTCAAATTTTTTATGAATCTTTAGAATAATAAAATTTTACAAAAATTATTTACTCTTTAAAATAACGTGTTATTATATTGACAAAAGAATATTACTATTTAATTTTATTATATAATATCTTATAATAAAATTAATTCAAAGGAGATGTTATGGAAACTCGAGTTTGCAATAAACTGGTAAAAGGCAGTGTTGTATATATTTATAATATAAATGAACAGTATATACAAATAAAAGAGGATTTGCCAGAAAACGGAGGAAAAGGAGGAACGTTTTCAAAAAAATGTTTTAGTTTTGGTGAATTGAATAATTTTCTAAATTCCTTAAATGGAAATTCTTTTGTACCATTACAAATAACTGCTTGTTTTGGTATTTCATGCTCAAATACCGGTTCAATGTTAACTGCAATTCTCATTGATTGTGGAGTAGTTGAAAAAATCAGACAAGGTGAATACAGGGCAACTGCAAGACGATTATAAGATGTATAAGCAGACAAACAAATTCTGGATTGTGCTATAAATAATGCGTTAGATTTATATTACACCAAACGATTGATTGGCATTTGGTATTGCTGATAGGTGGAAATTTTTTGGAAATTATTGGCAGTACTGATATAGGAATTTAAAGCCCTTGTTTGTTCTTGAGAGTTTACAGCAGGAGCAGGGGCAAATGCTGTAGAAATGGCTGCCGGAAATTCATCTGCAGTGGAGCCAATACTTGTTTGTACGGCATTTTCGCCGCCCTGCAGAACTGCATTATCAGAAATTGAGCCAATGCCCACATTGGTAATGCCCGTGCCCAAATGTAAGCCGGCGTTATCCTTGAGCGCATTGACGGAAATTGTGCCGTCCCCCATGATGCTTGTATAGCTGTTATCCTTGAGTGTGCCGACAGTCACATTGGTGTAATAGGCACTATTGATATCAACAGCGGCAGTATCCGCAACCGTCTGGATTTGGGTATGGGCAAACTGTGCGGCGTCAAGATTTATTATTGATTTTTCATTTACAGTATTGGCAAAAAGCGTTGCAGAATGGCCGGAAACCGCAAGATTGGAATTTCCTGTAATGGCATTGCTCTGCACGTTCACAGACTGAGAGCCTTTAAGCTCCATATTGGTATCTGTGAGTATGCCTGTTCCTACAGAACTCTTATAGCCATCAATGGTGATAACATCATTTTTTGAATGAGAAAATTTCGCATGGGTGAATTTTGCAGTTGATTCAATATAGTTATTCTTGCTGTTTTGCAAGGTAAGGGAAGTCTTTTCACCAGTGGCATGAATAAGGGTATTTTCTGTTTTGCCAAAAATATTGAGCTTTGATTCTTGATTGAATGAGTTGGACTCAAATTGAATGCTGTTATGCAGGCTTTCCTGTAAATTGAGCGTATGGGAGCCCTTTTCAAGGTTCAGCGTACTGCCGGTGAGCTTGCCTGTATTCAATTGTACATTACTGTTTTTTGCATTGATTGTGCAGTTGTCAGTGCTTTTAAAATTCAGGGTATTTCTGCCATTTATAAGGGAAATTGTGGCATTTTGAATTTCCTGCCCAATAATGGTGTTGTCGCCGTTTTGGGTATTGATATGAACATTCTGCATATTTTCTTTGAGGATAATGGTATTATTTCCCCTGGTGTTGATGCGGGTATTATCGGCTAACGCAAAAACCGTATCGTTTTCAGCCCTAATAGTTCCGCCCTGAGAATTAATGCGTACAGATTTCTTTGATTCGTCTAAAATATTCCCTTGAAACTTGGCTATGTTGCCGTCAGCACGATATTTCTTACTGATATTATCCTGTTCAAAGAAAACACTGGTGGAATTATCTTCGTTTTCTTGCAGGCTGATATTTTGATTGATATTAAATTGGAAACTGCTGCCGTTATTTCTTTGATAGGTGCTGGTAATGCCTTTTGAGTTTTGAACTAAGGAAAGTTTACCGTTTTGCAGGGCAATGGAATTTGTATTTGCAGTTGTCTGGGCAAGGGGATTGGCAGAATTTTGTACAGATGAAGATTTTGTATTTTGCTGAATAACTTGTGCAGATTTTGAAATTTGCACATTATCCGGGGCAGAAAAAATATTTTGGAAAGAGGATTTTTGCGCTGTGGATGCATGAACAACCCCCTGCAAAGATGCGGTACTTTGCAAAGGCCGCGCAAGCGCAGCAGTTCTTGTCTGCCGATTTTGCGAAAAGCTGTTATCTGTTGAAAGATCTATTTTGATCTCGTTCATTTCCTAATCCTCTATTTCATTTTATCGGAAAAGCGGCAAAAAGCTTTAGGAAAAAATACGGTTAAAACGTGACAGGGAAACGAAGACTATTAAACTTGCGTGACTTTGTAATGCATGATAAATTATCAGCAATTAAAGTATTGAGGGAAATATGTCTGAATTAACACCGAAGAAAAAAGGTATTTTTCGAGAATACGGCGAAGCGCTTCTTGTTGCCTTGGCAGTTGCTGCGTTTATTCGTTTATTTTTAGTTTCTGTATTTACTATTCCGTCCGGTTCCATGCTTGAGACTATTCAAATTGGTGATTATATTTTAGTCAATAAATTGAGTTATGGTTTGAAGCTTCCCTTTTCAGGCACGTGGATTTATAAGGCTGAAGGCCCGCAATACGGTGATATCATTGTGTTTAAATATCCAAAAAATCCGTCTGTTGATTATATAAAACGGGTTGTGGGCTTGCCCGGCGATATTATCGAAATGCGCGACAAACAATTTTACCGCAATGGGGAAAAGGTGGTTGAAGACTATATTATTCAAACACGTCCTCATTATTACGGCCCTCTTGATAATATGCCTCCTTTCAAAGTGCCTGCTGATGAATATTTTTGTATGGGTGATAATCGTGATAATTCTGAGGATTCCCGCTCGTGGGGCACTGTCAGCCGCGATGAAATTTATGGCAAGGCATGGCGGATTTACTGGTCTTGGGATAGTAAAAACAATTCTTTGCGTTTTAGCCGCTTAGGCAAGAAATTAGAGTAAGTTATGATAAAAGTTTATACCTATAGTTTAGGCTGTCCGAAAAATCTCGTTGATACAGAGCACGTGCTTGGTTCCCTTGGTGAATATGAAATAGTGGAAGAACTGGAAGAAGCAAGTGTTGTGTTTATCAATACCTGTGCCTTCATCCAAAGCGCAGTGGAAGAATCTGTTGCCACCATTGTGGAAGTTGCTACGCAGGCCAATGAAGATTGTTTTATTATTGTTTGCGGCTGTCTGGTTGGGCGTTATGGTGAATGTGAACTGAAAAAGGAAGTGCCGGAAGTCAGTTTATGGCTTGATACCAAGGATATTGACCATTGGGGAAGTTTGGTGGCAGCGGCAGTTCAGGAACATTTTGGCGTAAAGCTTTCTGCAAGCTGTTATCAGTCTTTTAACTATAAAAATGAGCTTATTCAAGTTCCCGTTTGCGGCAGAAAGGTGACCACCGGTTCCTATGCCTGGCTGAAAATCGGTGAGGGCTGTCGGCATAATTGTTCTTTCTGTACCATTCCCTCCATTCGCGGCAGTTATCGTTCCATTGATAAAAAGATCCTTGTGCCCGAAGCAAAACAAATTGTTGACAGCGGGATCAAAGAATTGATCCTTGTTGCGCAGGATGTGACTGCCTGGGGAAGTGATAAGGATGATAAGGACTTGCTCCCTTTGCTCGATGAGCTCCTTAATTTGGACGGTTTGGAACGTTTGCGCCTCATGTATTTGTATCCTGCTGGAATGACTGATACATTGCTGCAATATTTGCAGGCGGCAGGCGATAAATTTGTACCGTATTTTGATATCCCACTGCAGCATGCGGATACGGAAATTCTTTCTCAAATGGGCAGACCCTTTGCGCAAAATCCAGAAATAGTGGTGGAAAAAATCCGCAAATATTTCCCCAAGGGAGCTCTTCGCACCAGTCTTATTGTTGGTTTTCCCGGGGAAACGGACAAGCAGTTTGATACCTTGTATAATTTTGTGGATAAAACTCGTTTTCATCAGCTTGGTGTTTTTGCCTATGAGCAGGAGGAAGGCACAAAAGCTGCTTCACTGCCAAATCAAGTGGAGCAAAGTGTCAAAACTTCCCGCAGAAATGAAATTATGGAATTGCAGGCAGATATCAGCGAAGAAATTTTGGAGGAATATCTGGGCGAACGCATGCCTGTTTTGATTGACAGGGAGCATGATGAATGGCCGGGGCTCTATGTTGGGCGCACGTGGTTTCAGGCTCCTGATGTGGATGGTATTACTTATGTTTCTGCTCCGCCGGAACAGGAAATTAAACCAGGCATGCTTGTGGATGCAGATATTACGGAAACACAGCAATATGATTTAGTTGCGTTAATTTAATGATGTTAATATAGGTGAAGTATGAAAGTTATTCTTTTGATTTTATTGACTATATTTTTTGTTCAGCCTGCATTTGCAGATGAGCTTGCGGGGCTCTGGGAAACCTCTTCTGACAAATATATTTATTTCAAAGAAGACGGAACTTTTTCTTTTATTAACAGTAAAATTTTTACAGGCTATACCTGGCAAAGAACAGAAGAAAATACCATAAAACTGCATTTTTTCGATTTTTCTACAGATAATGTGCAGGAAAAGGATTGTCTTGCAAGCATTTCCGGTTCAACACTCACTTTTGAAGTGGACGGAGAAGTGTATACGGTAAAAAAATCTTCCAAGAAAGTGACAACGTTTAAAGGAGAAATTTTTTATCGTGAACGCATTCAGCTTCCTCCTCGCGTCAATGTTCGTTATGCTTTGTATAAGAATGAGGAAACAGTGCCTTTTGCGCTGTATTTTATTCCCACAGAAGGCAGAACTCCTTTGCCGTTTTCCTTTGACTGCGTTGTAAATTCCGGGGATAAAATTTCCGTGAGTGCAACGATTTCTCATGAAAATATGCCTCTATTCACAACGCCGGAACCTGTCAGTCTTGAAGAAAAAAGTATACTGCTTAGACGTGCAGAACAAGCCACGCAGGCGAATGAGCTTATCGTACCTGCAGCCTTTATGAGCGAGCAGGGAGATGTGATTTTTCTGGAAAGAAACAATCTTGCCATTCTCAAGAAAGACAGCGCTTTTTCCATAGCTCATTGGGCACAAATTGACAGAAATCATAATCTTGAGCTTATTCAAAAAAATGATGTGCCCATGGTGGCAAAAATTCAGGATGAAAATACCTTTGTTTTCAGCCAGTATGAGGATAAAAAATCCATTTCTTTTTCCCGGGTGGAAAAAGAACTTTTTGTGATTGGAAAATTCAATGTTTCCGGTGTGCTGCACGGAACGAAAGACGGTTTAAATTTCATTGACTGTGCATCTTTATGCCGTTTTCCCATTGTGCATAAAGGGATAATTGCCAAGGCATTTCCTCATAATTCTTTTGCGCGTCCCGGCATGGTGAATATGGATCTTATTTTGCGTCGTCTGGAAAGCGGGGAGATTGATGCCTACCCAATCAAAGTAACAAAAGCAGAAGATAAAGGAATATGTGAAAATATGGTTCAGCATATTGGAATTGCAGGCATAGAAAATACCTATTGGCGTTTGACAATGCTTAATGAGAAAAATGTGGTACTTGTGGAAGGACAAAGCGAACCGCATATTATTATTCGCGATAATATGGCAAATGGTTCAGACGGCTGCAATAATTTCTTCCTTGGTGTGCAGATCAAAGATAATACCATAAAATTCGGACAAGGCGGCTCAACCCTTATGCTTTGTCCACACGGCGAAGAGCTGGCCATGGAATTTAACCAAACTTTGCAAAAAGTGGATTCTTGGCAAATCAATGGTTCTTTGTTGAAATTATTACAAAATAATACAGTATTAGCAGTTTTTGAAGCTGTTTATTTATAGGAGCCAATATGTACAGCGGAGTTCTTCCCAATGCATTGACGATAGCAGGTTCTGACAGCGGCGGCGGTGCAGGCATACAAGCTGATTTGAAAACTTTTGCTGCTTTAGGCGTGTACGGCACAAGCGTTATTACTGCTCTGACTGCTCAAAATGGACTGGGCGTAACCGGTATTCACGCGCCAAGTGCTGATTTTGTGGTACAGCAATTAAAAGCTGTTCTTGACGGTTTTCCTGTCCATGCAGCGAAGACAGGTATGCTTTTCAGCGCGGAAATTATTGAAGCGTTGGCGAAGGAATTGAAAAATGTGGATTTTCCTTTGGTGGTTGACCCTGTTTGCGTGAGCACAAGCGGACATGCACTGATTGAAGATAATGCCGTTGCTATGATGAAGGAAAAACTTTTCCCGCTTGCGGCATTGATTACGCCTAATAAACCTGAAACAGAAACGCTGACAGGCATTAAGCTTGTTGATAATAAGAGTGTTGAAGAAGCAGGAAAGGCACTTCTTGCCATGGGTGCTAAGGCTGTTCTCATCAAAGGCGGACATTTTGAAGAAAAGCCTATTTTAGTCACGGACTGGTTCTTTGATGATAAAGGCACGATAGAAGCTTTGCGTCAGCCCCATGTGGATACGCCAAACAGCCACGGCACCGGCTGCACGCTTTCTTCCGCTATTACTGCCTATTTAGCCAAGAAACACCCCCTTCTTGTGGCAATCAAAAAAGCTCAGGAATTTTTGAACTGTGCTTTGCGCAACAGCTATGCTCCGGGAAAAGGCATTGGCCCTGTGCACCATTTGGCAACCATTGAACAGTTAAAACATTAATACCCTCAGGATAGAAGATATGAATTTAGATATTGTTTTTCACGTGGATTTAAACGATAGTGTAGTGCTTGGTATTGCCATTTCCAATGTGACCAATTATTTTACCGCAATAGAAGGGCAAAAGGCTGATGTTGTGATGCTCGTCAATGGCCCGGCGGTGAATTTATTCAAAAAAGAAATTGCTTTGCCGGAATTAAAAACTTTACAAGACAAAGGATTACAGATTAAACTTTGTCAAAATGCATTGAATAAATTTTCTTTGACCAAAGAAATGCTTATGGATGGCGTGCAGGTTGTTCCTGCGGGAATTGTGGAACTTGTTCGCCTGAAAAATGAACAATATACCTATGTAAAACCTTAAAGGAGTTTGAAATGGCTAAGAAAATTCTTGTATTGGCAGGCGATTTTGTTGAAGATTATGAACTCATGGTTCCTTATCAAATGCTTGTTATGTGTGGTTTTCAAGTTGATGTTGTTTGCCCTGACAAAAAAAGCGGACAAGCTGTTGCAACTGCTATCCACGATTTTGAAGGCGACCAAACCTATTCAGAAAAACGCGGTCATAATTTCATGTTGAATTATGATTTTGATAAAGTAAATGTTGCTGATTATGCAGGCTTATACATTCCCGGTGGCAGAGCTCCAGAATATATTCGCTTGAATGAACGCGTTGTACAAATTGTGCAGGAATTTGAAAAAGCTAAAAAGCCTATTGCTGCTATTTGCCATGGCCCTCAGCTTTTGGTTGCTGCTGATGTTGTACGCGGTAAAAAATGCACAGCTTATCCTGCTGTAATGCCTGACATTAAACTTGCCGGCGGTATTTGGACGAACTCCAATGCAACCTTTACTGATTCTGTAGTTGACGGTAATTTAGTAACTTCTGCTGCATGGCCAGCCCATCCAGCTCTCATTGGTGAATTTATTAAATTGCTTGGCGTTGAAATTAAACATGCATAATCTTTTGGCGTTCTCGTTTTGAGAACGCCTTTTTTCAGTATGAATATTTTGCAATACGGCAAAAATCCTTATTTTATCAAAGAATTAGAGTCTCTTGGACATACTGTTTTTCGCATTGGAGAAACAGATCAATGTGATTTGAAACTGACGTCTGTGATGTCAGCCAGACAGGCAGTCCAAGTATGCACAAGCAAAGGTTTTGTGCCCGATGTCTTTTTGTATGCTGACGACAGCACCTTGCCTCATTTATTTGGCATAGAAGATTTGCCTGTTCCCAGTATCTTCTTTTCCATTGATACCTATTGCCATCGCTGGCATGGATCTTATGCGCATGCGTTTGATTATGTTTTATATGCGCAGGCTGAAGAGGCTGAAAAATTTCCTGCCTGTGCAGAGCATTTCCCTTTGTTTGCGACGCAGTTTGCTGAAGAAGAAAGTAAAGAAGAATGGCTTGCAAAGCGTGATATCCCCATAGCTTTTGTAGGTACGCTTGGACATAAAAATAACCCGGACCGTAATTCGTTTTATACACTTTTTAAAGCGTTTCATCCCATTTTTATTACTTCTGGAAATTTTGTTCCCATTTATTTGCGCTCAAAAATTATTCTTAATCAAAGCGCTGTGGGCGAACTGAATTTCAGAACCTTTGAAGCCATGGCGCTTGGCTGTGCCTGTCTTGCTGATAATGTGCCGACCAAAAAGAATCATATTGGGGAAATTTTCAATTTTGGGGTCAATTCACTTCCTGCCTATCCTCGTCTTGATGTGGCAAAAGCAGTGGATTTTTCTTTGTATTGGCTTGCAAAAGAGCAGGAAGATGAACTCTATCAGATTGCCATGCAGGGAAGAAAGCTTGTGCAGGAAAAGCATAGTGTAAGTGCGCGGGTATTGCGTTTGCTGGAATTATTCCAAAAACTTTTGGCTGAAAACGCAGTGCAGGAACGCAGGAAAACATTGGCTGAACGCAAAAAAACTATTGCTCAGGCTTTTTCATTTTTAGCTGAGCAGTCTGTGATCAATAGTCAGCTTGTACAGGTCTATGCTGATATTGCGAAAAAATAATTATGCATAACGTTATATAACGCTATGAAATAAAAGCTCTTGCTCTATTTGCAGTAAGAGCTTTTTTATTGCTTTGAACGGAAATTTTATTTTTTCCAGAGCATCAGAAATTCTTTTTCATCCGTTTCTGCATCAAGATGTTCTTCCTGGATTATAAACGTTTCTCGCTCATAAAATGCAATGGCACGAGTATTTTTTTGATACACAGCAAGAGTGAGGGCAGCATACTTTTTCTTGGCATAATCCATAAGCTCTTTTCCAATACCCCTTGATTGTGCTGCTTCCTTTACAAAAATTCCCGCAATGTGATTATGCATAAGCCCAATAAAACCAAGAAGTTTCTTCTTTTCCTCATACACATAAATTTCTGCCTGCGGCAAAAGCTCTTTCACTCTGGTATAATTATTGATCCAATATTCCTTAGGTATGAAAGAATGGGCTTTTATATTGGTATCAAGCCATATCTTCATAATGGGGATGATATCTTTTGGGGTGGATTTTCGTATCATATTTTTAGTTCGTGCTGAAATAAAGTGAATTTATTTGTATTTTTATAATCATGTTGAAAATAATGGTCAAGAGAGTATATTAATTGTTATTATTGATGAAGATAAAATCAACTTAATTAAGTTTGAAAAGTTGTTTAAAACTGTAAAAATAATTATTGAAAAGCACATTTTTTAACTAATTTTTTTAGGCTCTAGACCATCACTTTTTATTTTTAAAATATAATTGTTCAATAAAGAGTGTAAAATTTTCACTTCTAAAATTAAATCTACACTCACATTCTTTTAAGTGCAAAATAAACTTTTCATCTGTCAGACCATTAAACTTTGCCAATCGTTTTTTAGCAAAGCTCCAGAAGCTTTCTATGCCGTTTACATGTGACTTTCCCCTTACAAATTCATTTTCATGGTGATATACTCGATAATGGGTATAACCATTAAGAATAAGACCGTCATACGCCTTCCAACCGTCAGTATGAATAGTTGACCCCTCAAGGATTTTACCCTGAATTATAGGCATTAAATCTTCCCGTGAACACCTGGGAACTATACTTACAAATACTTTCCCCTCACGCTTTAATACACCAAAAACAGGGGTTTTTCCGGCTGCACCTCGTCTCCTCGCTTACCCCGTACTCGTTTAGCTCCAAAATAGCTCTCATCAAGCTCAAATATGCCTAATTCTTTTTGTTCCTGTCGGATACTATTCTCTAAAATTAGTTCTCTAAATTCAGTGAAATAATTATTGTTTGTTTTTCGGTTTAACTTCAATAATTCACTTGTTGCCGTGGCAGTTAAATCCATTGAAAAACATTGAATAATTTTTTTAATTTTATATTTACTTAATCTATTGAATTTCATTTCTTTTAACCATAATCTTGCTTGAGATAATGGTCAAGAGCCTATAGAATTGTTGAAAATAAATTATGTTTGTATGCAACAGCTACAGGAACGCATGCAGATTTATTTGATATCTAGTTTTATTGTTTAGTTAATTGTAAATAAATTTTAATAGTTAGGTAGTAAAAATCCCCTGCAAAATTTTATTACCTTGCAGGGGATTTCTTATATTTTGGTGCCGAAGAGGAGACTCGAACTCCTACGCATTGCTGCACTGGAACCTGAAACCAGCGTGTCTACCAATTCCACCACTTCGGCGTTTTTATCTAAAAAATTATTACTATTTTTATGCAGTTCCGTCAATAATAATTCCATTAGCGCTGAGGCTTGCTGCCGGATGCGTAGTCAAAAAGTACTGAGTTGCATCCAAATTCGTTATTGTATACGGAGCATTTGTTGAATCTATAGTCAGAAGCATAGAAGGATCGTATGTTTCCGGGTTAATCAGTTTATACATATGAGATGTAAAAGATTCGTCAGAACCTTCAAGCATCACAAAAGGATTGAACACATCTCCATAGGGATACACATAGGTTTCAGGTGCTCTGTCCCGCAGGTCAGAATAGTGAAAGGCTATAGGGTTATAGCGCACACTGCTGGTGTTATGAGAATTATAATTCGTTGAATGAACAGCTTCCCACATTACGGAATTCGCTATATCCATATATTGTGAATAACTCATAACGTCTCCTTTTTTGCTATACTATGTCAAAGTGCTGAAAATGTAAATAGTTTTGCTGCCACTTAACAAAACTAAAAAAGGCAATAAGTTTTCATTTACTGCCTTTTAAAATATCTGTTATTTTAGCTGGTTAATTAATCTTTTGGTGCCATTGGGCAATCTTGGCAGTTTTTCATATTTTTTGTGCTGTTCATCAATTCTTCCAGAATTTCAAGGCTGATGAGATTGTTGAGATCAAGAAGAATAAGCAGACCTTTTTCCAATTTGCTTACACCGCGAATATAATTTGAGCCGTCTCCGTTCGCATTGGTAAGAACCGGAGGAGCTGGTTCAATAGCGGATTCATTGATACGGATAACTTCGCAAACAGCATCAACAATGAAACCAACAGTAAAATCATGCGTATGAACGACAATAATTCTTGTTTCGTTATTGTAAGGAGTAGAGGCAAGTTTGAAGCGTTTGCGCATGTCGATAATAGGAATAACTTCCCCGCGAAGGTCAATAACCCCTTTTACAAAATTCGGTGCAGAAGGAACAATGGCAATGGGGAGCATACGAATAATTTCCTGCACTTGAAGAATATCAATACCATATTCTTCTTCACTTACTTTGAAAGAAACAAGTTGGACTAATTTATTATCATTATTAGCCTGAAAATTTTGAAAATTTAATTGTTGACTCATAGCTTTCTCTGTTTTTGTAGTTTTTGGTTGTTATTGTCTTTTTCGGAGTTTTTGCTTTAAAGTTTAGAGTATTTTATCCTTAATTTAAACTTTCTTCAAGACTTTTCCCTGCAATATTTTCTTGTTCAGAATTTTTTTTGCTGAAAAAGCGAAATCTTCTTTTTTTCTTTTTGGGTTTGGCTTGTTCCGCAAGATAGGTGGGGCTGTCTGCGAGTTGAATAAGTTGGGTATACAGAAGCAGTCCGATCCATGCATCAGTTGCCGCGTATTGGATTTGTGAATGGCTTAAGGTTTCTGACGCCCAGTTGGAACATTGCGCGCCTTTGCTGACTTTATAGCCGAGCAAGTTTGCACTGATTGTGCGAAGCCCCTGCGCTTTTATGCCTTTTTGATTGGCAAGTTTGGCAAGGTCAACAAGCCCGCCCTGACTGACAGGAAAAAGTCTTGCCAAAGAGCGGTAATCATCGTGTATGGCAACTCCGGCTTTGATAATATGTTCATCAGAAAGAATTTTTGCGAGTTCTTCTGTTTGGGTGATATGCTGCAATTGGATGAGATAAACTTTTTTGTCTGTTGCAAGTTGAATAAGAGAGGGCAAATTCATGGCACCCTTGATAAATTTAGGGCGAGTTTCCGTATCAAAGCCAAGAAGAGAATTTTTTTTCAATTCATTAACAGCAAGCTGCAATTCCTCATCAGAACGAACAAGGACAATTTCTCCTTCATAAGTTATGGCAGGCAAAAGGTTAATTTCTTCTTTAGTGAGAAGTGGTTTTGTTTCATCAAAAAATAACGTACTCATTTTATTTGTTTCTTTTTAAATTTTTTCTGTATTCTTCCACGGCAATATTGTGATCGTGCAAATTGGTGGTAAAAACGTGGCTTGCTCCAATTCCTTTTGCCACAAAAAAGATATACTCGTGTTCCTGCGGTTCAAGGCTTGCTTTGATGGCTGACAGGGAGGGAGAACAAATGGGGCTTGGAGGCAATCCCATATGCTGATAGGTATTATAAGGATTACTTTCGTCTTGCAAATGTTTTCGTAAAAGCTGCCCTTGAAAGTTTTCCCCAAGGCCATAAATAACCGTTGGATCAGCCTGCAAAATCATATTCATTTTGAGCCTGTTGGTATACACGCCAGCCACAATAGGCCGTTCTTCCATCACTCTTGTCTCTTTTTCCACAATGGAGGCAAGAGTCAAAATTTCATTGAGTTTTTGCGGATCGTGAAAAATTTTGTCGTATTCTTCATTCTCACGCAAAACTTTTGTTTTTTGGAAAAATGTGTCTATAAGTCTATTAACGACTTTATAGGCGGTTTCTTTAGACATTTCTTTTGGTCTCTGCAAAAGATAGGTTTCCGGATAGAGATACCCCTCGGCATTGGTAAAGGGGATTCCTTTCTTTTGAAGGAATTCTTTATCATAAATAACTGCTTTAAAGTCTTGGGCTGTGCAGAAGCCCTGTTCTTCAAAAAGTTTTGCCACTTCCCACCAGGGCAGACCTTCACGAATGGTTATTTTATAAAGAATGGCAGAGCCGGTGGTAAGTTCTGTCAGAATTTTTTCAGGCGTCCAGGCAGGACTTACTAAAAATGTTCCGGCTTGGATATGGGTGGCAGAATTTTTGAAACGGGCATAGAGTTTGAATTTTTCCGCATCAGTAACAATATTTTTATCTTCCAGAATTTGGCAAATTTGCTGAAGATTGCTTCCTTTTGGAATTTCAAGCGCCATGGCGCCTGCATTTGGGTCAGCAGGAGTATTGATAAAGGTATAGGAATAGTATGCAAACGTTCCTATACCAAGGCAAAGGAGAAGAAAAATGAAAAAGAAAAATGTGGTGCGAGTTTTCATAAGAGCATGTATTCCTTATTTTTCTTTTGCTGTTTCGGGCGTATAAAGAACCTTTTTCGGACTTGCCAAAAATGATTCTAAAATTCTGACCGCAGCTTCCTGATCAACTTTTTCTTTGATTTTTTTGGCACTGACGCCAAAGGATTTCATTTCCTGTTCTGCTTCAAAACTGGAAAGAAGTTCTTCCATAAAATAAACAGGCAGCGGATAACGCCGCGCAAGGGAAGCTGCAAAATTTTTTACCTGACTTGTGGTAATGCAGGGGCTTCCGTCCTCATGAAATGGAAGACCCAAAACCAGAGCCGTTGGTTTTTGTTCTTCAAGTATGGCAGAAAAATTTTCAAAAAAAGTCTTTTTAACACTCCTGTCCAAGGTGCAAAGCGGGAAAACAAATTGCGTTTCTGTATTGCAAATTGCCAGTCCCACTCGCTTTACTCCATAGTCTATAGCGATAAATTTTTCGTGTTTATCCATGATTTAAAAATATCGTATAGCAATTTTTTTGGCAAGACAAAAAATGTTATATTAATTTATTGATTTTATTATATTTTATTTAAAATTGTCCTCTAAAACTCATCCCTAAAAGCTCATCATGGCTCCAAAACTTAACATAAGGGCTTGATCTTCACCAATCATTGGGCTGTCAGTGATTTCATCGCTCAGATAGGTATATTGCGCATTGGCAAAAATATTCCAGCCATTTTCCGTAAGATAGCTTGCTTCAAGAGAAACATACGGACTGATGCTGAAATCTGCATGATAATATTTGAGACCTGAGCGGATTGCCTCAGCTCTGCTGATGCCATAGTAATAATCGGTTCTGTCACCGCTCAAATAACTGAGTCCGACACCAGGAGTAATAGTAAATTCATTAATGAAAACAGGGAGTTTATAGAAAGCGTCAACGCCAAAACCATCCGCATTGCCAAGGACGTCCATATAGATTTTAGCTCCGACAGTTCCATAGCGATAGCGTCTTAAATACTGCAAATAAACATCTGCTGCCATTTTGCGCTTATCAAGATAGCTCAGCCTGAAATTATTGGTTTTATCAGGATCAAACATGGTAAAACCCGGAGTAATGCCGAGGGTCAATTCATGTTCATCCGCATCATCACGGTATAAATAAAATCCCAGTTTTAATTCTTTAATAAAGAAATATTTTGATTCAATTTGCAGGGAAGGAAAGGGAATGTAATAATCATCGTGGCCTTTATAGGGAGAGCGTATCCAGACCATGCCGGCACCGCCGCTTCCTGCAAAACTTGAGAAAACTGTGCCAAAAATAAATGCAAGCCCCAAAAGAAGAGCAAGACTTTTGCTGAAAATTTTAAACATTTTTCTACCTTTTATACTATTAATGATTGTTGAAAATACTTGCAAAAAATATACCTTTATTGCTTTTACGGCATTTTAACATAAAATTATAGGTATCAAAAAATAATTCTGTCAAAAAACAGGCAGGGAAAGGGAAAATTTTTCCAGGGTATTATCAAAAACTATTCTTTGACAATGTATCATAAACATATTAAAGTCTTTCTCAATAATTTTATACTGGAGTATAGAATGGCTAAAATTCAAGCAATTAAGGGTTTTGCAGATCTTTTTGCCGATGAAAGTCGTTTATTTGCCTTTTTGGAACAAAGTGCGCGCACTGTGTTTTCTAGGTATGGTTTTACGGAACTTCGTACACCCTTAATGGAATATACTGATTTATTTTGCCGTTCCATTGGCACAGAAACTGATGTTGTGCAAAAGGAAATGTATACCTTTGCAGACAGCAAGGGGCGCTCCATGTCTTTGCGTCCTGAAGCAACAGCAGGGGTTATGCGTGCCTATATGGAAAATAATGTTGGGGCAAAAGAAAGTGTCAGCAAATTCTTTACCACTGGTCCCATGTTTCGTCACGAACGTCCGCAAAAAGGACGTATGCGTCAATTCCATCAAATCAACTGTGAATGTATTGGGCCAAAAGAACCTGAAGCAGATGCTGAAATGATCAGCATGCTCATGTATTTCCTGAAATATATCGGCATTGAAAATATTACCTTGCAGCTGAATTCTTTAGGCTGTCCAAATTGCCGTCCAGACTATCGCGAGCTTTTGAAGAACTGGCTGAAAAGTTTGGATACGTCTCTGCTTTGCGAAGACTGCAAGCGGCGCATGGAAACCAATCCGCTGCGCGTGCTTGACTGCAAAAATGAGAAGTGCAAGGAAATGACAAAGAATGCACCGCTTATGCTTGAGCATGCCTGCGACGATTGTAAGAACCATTTCCAAACTGTGAAAAATTGTCTGGATACACAAAATATTTCTTACGAAATCAATCATAGACTTGTGCGCGGGCTTGATTATTATACCAGAACGGCGTTTGAAGTTGTTTCTAATAATATTGGAGCGCAAGGTTCCATTGCCGGCGGCGGACGCTATGATGGCTTGATTGAATCCATTGGCGGCCCGTCTGTAGCGGGTATTGGTTTTGCCTGCGGAATGGAACGCTTATCTCTTCTCTTGCAGGCTCCAGAAGCGAAGAAACTGGATTTTTATATTGCTGCGCTTGACGATAGCTGCCGTGAATATGCATTCAAAACGGCTCAGTCACTTCGTCAGGGTGAACTGACCGGAATTATGGGTTTTGAAGCAAGAAGTATCAAGAGTGCCATGCGCCAGGCCGATAAATCCGAAGCTCGTTTTGCCGTTTTAATCGGTTCTACAGAACTTGAACAAAATAATCTTATGATAAAAAATATGGAAAATGGCTCTCAAGAGGCAGTACCTTTTGAACAAGCTGTATCCTATATTAAAGAGGGAAAGTAATGAGTCAGTCTATTGAAAAACAAAACACAAACCTTCAAAAAGAACATGCCGCCTATATTAAACCCCTGGGCGACTGGACACGTACACACCATTGTGCAGAACTTACCGCCCAAAACGACGGTCAGGAAGTTTGCATTATGGGCTGGGCACAATATCGCCGTGACCATGGCGGACTTATTTTCGTTGACCTTCGTGACCGTGAAGGCTTGACCCAGGTTGTTTTCAGTCCGGAAATCGCACCAGAAGCACATGCAGATGCTCACATTATCCGCAGTGAATATGTTCTTGCGGTAAAAGGACGCGTTCGCCATCGTCCTGACGGCATGGTCAACCCAAATATGAAAACAGGGGAAATTGAAGTTGTTGTGCTTGACTGGAAACTTTTGAATACTGCAAAAACTCCTCCTTTCCCAGTGGAAGACAGAACTGACGCCGGTGAAAACCTGCGTTTGCAATGGCGTTATTTGGATATTCGCCGTCCTCGCATGACCCAAAATCTGCGCTTGCGTCACCGCATTACCAATGCCGCTCGTAACTATTTGGATGAATTGGGCTTTTTGGAAGTTGAGACTCCTATTCTCACCAAATCAACTCCAGAAGGTGCACGTGACTTCCTCGTGCCAAGCCGTTTAAATCATGGCGAATTTTATGCTCTTCCTCAATCACCGCAGCAATTTAAACAAATGTTGATGATGAGCGGACTTGACCGTTATTATCAAGTTGCCCGCTGCTTCCGTGATGAAGACTTGCGTGCAGACCGTCAGCCGGAATTTACGCAAATTGATATTGAAATGAGCTATGTTTCTGAAAACGATGTGATGACCATGGCTGAAGGCATGATGAAACGCGTGTTCAAAGAAGCTATGGGCGTTGATATTCCTACTCCATTCCCTCGCATGCTCTATGAAGATGCAATGCGTGATTATGGTGTGGATAAACCTGATACTCGTTTTGATTTGAAATTAAAAGATATTACATCCATTGTACGCGGTTCCGGCTTCAAACTCTTTGCCACAGCAGAACTTGTCAAAGGTTTGAAAGTTCCCGGCGGTGCTGCCATGACCCGTAAAGAAATTGAAGAACACACAGAATTTGTAAAAATTTACGGTGCACAAGGTTTGGCATGGATTAAAGTGCATGAAAATGAATGGCAGTCACCTATTACCAAATTCTTCAGCGAAGAAGAAAAGCAGGCAATCAAGGAAGCTCTTGATTTGCGGGTAGGCGATATTGCATTCTTCCAGGCTGGAGCAAAAGAAATGGTAAACGCTGCTCTTGGCAATCTGCGTATCCGCTTGGCTCAGCAGCTTGGATTAATTCCTGAAAATACCTGGAATTTCCTGTGGGTAACAGACTTCCCGCTTTTTGAATACAGTGAAGAAGAAAAACGTTATGTTGCTTGTCACCACCCATTCACTGCGGCAAAAGAAGACAGCAAAGGCCTTATGAAAACAGATCCAGCCAAAGCTAAGGCTCGTGCCTATGATATGGTTTTGAATGGTAATGAAATCGGCGGTGGTTCAATCCGTATCCATACTTCTGAAGACCAATTCAATATGTTTGAAGCTCTTGGATTCAGTGATGAATCAGCCTATGCACAATTTGGCTACTTTATCAATGCATTGGAATACGGAACACCTCCTCATGGCGGTATTGCCTTTGGCCTTGACCGTGTAACCATGCTGCTTGCCGGTGCAAGTTCCATTCGTGATGTTATTGCATTCCCAAAAACACAAAAAGCTACCTGTCTTTTGACCAATGCTCCAGATTTTGTTGCAGCAAATCAGCTCCGCGATCTTGGCCTGCGTTTGCGTGAAGAACCTAAAAAGGCAGAACAAGAGCCAAAACAAGAGTAAGTTATGTTAAGACCTGTTCTCCAATTTCCAGATCCCCGTTTGAAAACAGTTTCAGAACCTATTGAAAATATTGATGATAGTGTTCGTGAGCTGGCGCAAGACATGCTTGATACGCTGAAAACTATTGGGGGAGTTGGAATTGCCGCACCGCAAATTGGTGTGTTTCGCCGTATTGTGATTGTTGATGTCAGTTTGCTTGAAGAACACCCGGAAGGCGTGGAAGTTCCGCAAGATTTTCGTGTTGTGGTCAATCCGGTTATTACTGTGCTTGATCCTGCTAAACACATTGAAAATGAAGGCTGTCTTTCTGTCCCGGATTTTCGGGCAAAGGTAGCACGTCCAAAACGTGTTGCCATGGACGGCACGGATCTGGACAGCAAGCCTGTTCATTTTGAAGGCGAGGGCTATTTCAGTGCTTGCCTGCAGCATGAAACAGACCATTTAGACGGTAAACTTTTCATTGACAGGATTAGTTATTTGAAACGATCCATGTATGAAAAGAAAATGAAAAAGAAATAATGAGGAGTCTGCCTTTATGGCAGGCTTTTTTCTATGCTTAAATGTATTGTATTTATTTGTGTTCTTATTTTTATTGCCTATACGACTAATGTCTTGGGCTTTGCTGATTTTGTCCGGCATAAAAATATTAATTTTAATTATGAACGAAACGATGCACAGCTTGTTGAAAAACTGCAAATGTCAAAACCTCAGAATTGGCAGGAAGAAAGTCAATTTATAGAAAATATTTTACAACATCCTGAATATATTGAAAATCATGCTCTCTTGTTTGTGGGTGGCTTTTGCGATGGCGTACGTGCCTATTTATATCGAGTTGTGCCTGAACTAAAGAAAATACTTGCAGAGAGAAATATTGCCGTGGATATCTATTATCGGGAACATGATGAATTGCATGGCATAAAAGATTTGTTTACATTATATCATAAACAGGGTAAAAAAATTTTAATTGCAGGACACAGTTGGGGGGCCTGTTCTGTGTTTAAACAGTTTTGGCAAGATGAAACAATTCCAATAGAATTGTTGGTAAGTCTTGACCCTGTGGGGCTTATTCGCCCAAGCGGCAAGGCAGCGCATATAGCAAAATGGAAAAATATTTATTTGGATTATGCTGCTGCACCCTGGACACTGAGCAACTCAATTGCCCGCATAGGCCAGCCCTTTGGAAAACGGGATAATGCCACAGAAAATATTGTAACAAACTATAATCATCAGCAGGCAGGACTCATGTTTTTTGCTTATGCTCTTGATGATCTTATTGCAATTATTGAAGAATAAAGAGGATACTATGTATACACCCAGTAAAGATCATATTTATATTGCAGGAAGAACCTTGGTGATACAAGTGGCAATTTTTATTGTCCTGCTCGCTTCTTTGTGGGGTTTTCAAAAACTCTATGCTTTGACGGATAAAACAGTTTTTCCTGAATGTTATCAGGTTACGTATGATCCTGAAATGACCGATGAAGAAAAAGGCGTACAGCTTTTAGACGCTCTTGTAAACAGAATGAGCTATGAGCTTAATTCCACCTATGGTTGGTCAGCTAATGATATTCTTTTTAATAAATGGGTAATGGATAACAGAGCCTATCGCCAATTTGGAAGCTATGTTGCCACCAAAATGCTTCTTGATAACTATTCCACAGTTATTGCAAAGCTCGGCAGCAGCGACAGAGAAAATGAAGACTTGTACAAAGCTCGTCTCAATCAATTCGCATTCTCACCACAGCGCTGGGGTATGCTTTTTATTCCATCAGCAGAACAAGCCTACAAGAAAGGTTTGAATTTAGTCAAAAAGTATCAGACAGATTTGATGAATAAAAAGGCTATCTATAATGCCAGAACCGATGATATTTATGAAGCTTTTAATGTAATTTTAGGCGAAACGGTTTTTGGTTATGCCCTCGGCTTGCTGCAAGGTTCTCAAGATTTGCCCTTCTATACTTTGGATAACAAAATCTATGAAGTACAAGGGGTTATGCTTGTTGTCCGTGATTATGTGAATGCACTCTATACCTTGTATCCGGAAATCGCCGCCAAAGGCAATGCGGAAAATTATGCTGAAGCCATGGATTTATTGAACAAAATTTGTACCTATGATCCACTCTATATTACGTCTACTGTGAACTCCGGCGAACTGATTATTTCTTATCTCTTGTTTGCCCGCAACAGAATTTCAGATATTCGTGACAGTATCCGTATCTAGTTTGAGGAAAATTTTGTTCTAACCTTCTGTTAAGTATTGGTTAAAAATTAAAGTTAAAATAATTCATTAAATAGTGCAGATTTAAGTTGACAATGGCTGGAATTAAGGGCATTAATGCACTTCG
>CAJTRG010000020.1 GCA_910578585.1 uncultured Mailhella sp. | reverse complement strand
TACATATAAGGTGTATCGCCATTTGGGCTAAAATCTATTGACGACACTATCTAGAGGAAAACCGTATACAAGTCCTATCACTGGGAAACCAAAGGCGAAAAGGACAACAAATCCCGCCAGCACAGCGCTGATACCGGCCTTAAAGGAATTCTTGACGCCAATCCAGTCAACGTTTGAGAACAAAATGGCCGCAACTGTGGAGGCAGCAGGCGTTGCATAGGCACAAGCGGCAGCAATAACAACAAGCACAGTCAAAGCTACAGGGTTTAATCCCAAAGATACACTTACCTGCACAGCAATAGGCACTGCAATCAGCACAAGACTTACGTTGTGTGTAAGCTGGGTTGCCAAATTGATCACAATAGAGAACAAGACTAAGAAAACAATAATATTTGCATCTTGGAAATAGGAGTTCATCACATTGCCGAGCCATTGGGTAATACCGGCAGTATCACTGCTTACAGCAGCAGATATAGGCAAAGCAGCTGCGGTAATCCAGAAAACATGCCAATGGATGCCTTCACGGGCGCACTTGTCAAAATCAAGCAAAGGTCTGCCTTCCAGACGCATCAAGGTCAAGGCAATCAAAACAACAGCAATGGCAGAAAGGAAGTTGAAACTGGAAAGAATACCAACAATGCTCTTACTGCCGGAGAGTGTTGGCACAATCATCAGCAGCATGAAAATAACCAAAGCACTGGCAGCAATCTTTTCATGCGCATTCAGCTTCAATTCACTGCGGATTTTTGCCAAATATTCATCAGAAAGGTTCATCAGCTTGCTGACATCGGGTCTGAAAATATATTTCATCACCACAAAGTATGCCACAACAAACATAATACAAATAGGAATGGTGACAGCCATGAAGGTTAAATAATCCACTGTATAGGCACCGCCCGTTGAACTTTCCAAAGCGCCAATAGCTAAAATACAAACGTTGCCCCAAGGCTTGCAGCCAAAGGATAAAATAGCTGCAATGGCAATACCGGCAAGCACAAAGGCAGGATAGCGTTCACCTTTTTCATATCCAACTTCATCAAAAATACTGTACATCAAGTTCCAAACTAAAAATACAACAGCATTTCCGTCAACCAAAAAACTTACAACAAAAGAACCAAGCAAAACCATAAAGGTAAAACGCCAAGGATGCCCAACAAGCATTTTTCTGCTCAAAAACCAGCTGGACAATTTTTTATTTAATCCGCTTTGCTCACAATAAGAAGTGAAAACAAGGACTAACAGCATAAATACAACTAATTGCTGACTAAAAGCATTGGCAAAAGCAGCCTGCGGAGTTGGAAAAAAGCCGCAAAGTCCCAAGGCAAAAATACTCAGCATACTTGGCCAAATAAAACCTATAAATGTCCAGCCGTAAAGCAAACCTATAAAAATGCCCACAATGGACATTCCGATAGGAGGCAGTCCTGAATAGGAAATTTCTCCAAAGCAAAATGTGAGCAGAAAGTAAATCAGCGTATGCAGCCAATACAAATCACGTGATTTTGTTGCTGTGTTTTCCATACGTATTCTCCTTTTAGTTTTTCTTTATATTTTTACCGGTTGGTAAAAAATTTACAAATTTTTCAATAATTCCTTTAGGTTCACCCATCATTAAGCATCCTGTTACCGCAAAGAGTTTATCCTTGATGCGAATAGGCACAATATGTTCCAAATAGGTGCGGAAAGGTTCGCGGCCGTCTAAAAATATTTCATGCAAAAAGCCAATTCCTCTGTCTGCAACAATGGTACTGTGCCAAAGAGCCAGGGAGGTTGTTGCCATAACAATATTCGGTTTTCCGTATCGTTTAAGCATGGAATGCAGCGGCGTAACATTTAATTCTTCTGCTGCTCCAATCACAAGAGGTTCACGTAAAAGTGTCCGCAAAGAAATCTCACGGCGTTTTGCAAATTGAGATTTTTCACTGACACAGGCATAATAAGACCCCTTTTCCACCGGAAGAAAATTTAAATTGTCAAAGGCAATAAAATTGGTATCAAGCATGCCGTCTTCCCCATAGGGAACATTGACCAGCCCAACTTTATACACATCTTTTTCCTTAGGTTCCAATAAACGCTCGCGGATAACAGCAGGTGAAGCCCCTAAGGTTGTCACTTTCATTTCAGGATAACGATAACAAAAATCTATAATAATTTCAGATAAGGAGGCGAGATAAAAAAGTGAATTAATATAAATACGCAATTCGCCGTGAAAAGCTTTTTCCTGATTTTCTTGAGGTGCAATATTTCCAAGCAGTTTTTGATATTCAGGTACAACCATTAGTGCATAAGCAAGAACTTTTTTCCCGGCAAGAGTCAAGCTTATTCCTTTATTGGAGCGTTTAAGGATATCAACACCAAGCTCGCGTTCCATACTCTTTATGCAGGCACTCAGTGTTTGCTGTGTCATATGCAAAGGAACACAAGCTAAATTTAATGATTTATATTTCACTACTTCTATTAAAACAGCAAGCTGCTCCAGTCTCATAAAACCTCCTTATCCATGCAAGAAACTAAAATTCCCGCTTATAAATGCAAAAAACGCCGTGCATTTTGTTCCATAAGATAAGGAAGGAATTTTTCCTTCACGCCGCAAGTGCGATAATGCCGTTCTGCATCCCTGACAGAAATAATGGGGGCAGCTGAAGCAAAAATCATTCTGTCGTACAAAATGCCGTTCGCAGCTGCAATATAATCACTGCTGCCCGGAGCATTCAGCATATACATATCAGGCGCAAGATAAATATTGCCGCGATTAAACGCCAATTGGCAAACTTCTGTAACAAAGGGCCAGCCGCCGTGGGAAAGTGCAATGTTCAGTTTTGGAAACGTTGCTGCAACCGAATCCATGGCAAGAGGCAAATAGTGCTTAAGACCCGGTGTAAAAATTCCCCCAAAGGTGAAGACAACAGGGATGTCCTCTGCCTGACACTTTTCATACAAAGGAAAAACCCGTTCATCATCAACAAACCATGGTTCAGGGTCAAAAGCCGGCTCCAAGGCAATCCCGGCACAAGGCCCATGTTTTACATATTGCTCAATTTCTGCAAAAGCTTTATCCAAGCCCATTAAAGGCGCAATGCCAGCAAGACCTATAAAACGATTGGGCCAGTTTTCATGCAAATAAAGCAAATCTTCATTATTGCCGCCGCAGCCCTTACGAATAGGAATAACAGCCTGTTCAACACCGCATTCATCCATTTCTTTGATTAAATCATCCATGGAAAAAGTCTTCGCACAAGGAGAAATTTCTGCTCCAAAGCGCGCGGCTCGTTGACTTACATCTGCAATATTCGTATAAAATTCTGCACTTTTATAGCTTGGAACAGGGGGACGAACCCTAAAATCTATACTCATATCAGACTCCTTATACATTTAAGTGAAAATGCTAATTATTTTTTTCACTTTCTCATAATATAAATAAGAGCAATAGTTATGTCCAACAAATAAAAAAATAAAAAGTAAACTCATTACAAATTATTTTTGTAATAAAAACACAATTTCAAACATTCATCTACATCAATTTTATCAATAAATGAAATTTTTAACTTGCAGAAAATAGATATTTTTATTTACAAGCTATTCATAAGCAACAAAGTCTATTGCGTAAAAATATTTTTATTTTTCAATATGTTAATTAATACAAATCCAAAGCTAAAATTCTCAGATGACACTCGAGACTTTTCACTCGCCTAAAAAATTTTTCAACTTTTTTTAATTTTTTTTGAAAATGTCGCAAATGCGATAGTTTAATCTTCCCTATTGTGAAATTTTATACTTAAGATTTCTTAAATTTCAATAAAATAACCAAAAACGGCTTAGTCCATAAAAGGAGAAAAACATGCCTCCAGTAATTGACCCAGAAAAATGTATTGGCTGTGGAATTTGTGCAGATATTTGTCCATTGCAAGTATTTTCCTTCAAAATCAAAGAAGATAAAATTCCTACTGTGCGCCGTCCTTATGAATGCTGGCACTGCAATGCCTGTGTGCTTGACTGCAAAGCAAAAGCTATTGAGCTTCGTCTGCCATTGACGCACATGCTTTTATATGTTGATTCTTCTACTCTTCGTCCAAAAGAAGACTAATATTTAACATGAGCTAAGAAAGGAAACTACAATGATCGCAATTAAAGAAAAATTAGAAACCGATGTTCTTATTATTGGTGGTGGTATTGCAGGACTTATGGCAGGTATTGCTGCTGGAAATAAAGGCGCTGATGTTATTTTATTAGATAAAGCAAATACAAAGCGCAGCGGCGCCGGCGCAACAGGCAACGACCATTTCCTTTGCTGGATTCCTGAAAAACACGGTGATATCAGCGTGGTGTATGAAGAATTTATGGACAGCCAAAACGCTACCAGCAACGACACACCGCTGGTTATGCGCTTTTTGAAAACAAGCCCTGAAGTTGTCAACATGTGGCAGGAATGGGGCATCAATATGAAGCCAACAGGTGATTTCCACTTTGAAGGCCATGCATATCCCGGACGCCCAAAAATTTTCTTGAAATACGACGGTCACAACCAAAAGAAAGTCTTAACTGAACAAGCCAAGAAAAGCGGTGTGCGTATTATCAACCACTCCCCTGCACTTGAAATTTTATCTGAAAACGGCCATGTAACAGGCGTGCTGGCTCTTGATGTTTCTACCGATACTCCAAGCTATCGTTTGATCAAAGCAAAAGCTGTTGTTGCTGCAACAGGCTATGTAAGCCGTTTATTTACAACAGACCCAACCCCAAGCCAAATGTTCAATACCAATATGTGCCCATCGGGAACAGGCGACTCCATTGCTCAAGCCTGGCGTGCCGGAGCATACCTTGTCAATATGGAAAAAACCTACCGCCATGCAGGCCCTCGCTTCTTAGCCCGCTGCGGTAAGGCAACCTGGATAGGCGTATACCGTTACCCTGACGGCAAACCTATTGGACCATTTATTAAAGAACCAAATGTTGAAACAGGCGACATCACCAGTGACGTTTGGGCATCTGCCTTTACTGACCTCAAAATGAGCGGCCGCGGCCCTGCATACATGGACTGCTCCGGTGCGAGCAAAGAAGATCTTGAACACATGCGCTGGGCAATGAAATGCGAAGGCCTCACTGCACTTCTTGACTACATGGATAAAGAACATATTGACCCAGGCAAACATGCTGTTGAATTCAGCCAATATGAAGCTAACCTCTGCACCAACGGCATTGAAATTGACATCAATGGCGAAAGCAATATCCAAGGCCTCTTTGCTGCCGGCGACATGATGGGCAATATCAGCGGTGATATTGGTGCTGCTGCGGTTTACGGCTTTATTGCCGGTCAGCATGCTGCTGACTACAAGAGCGAAAAACACCTTTGCGAAGATATTGAAGCTATGCCTTTCTGCAAGGAACGCATGAACCTGTATACTGAAATTTTTGAACGTAAAACAGGTGCAAGCTGGCAGGAAGCAAACTTTGCCCTGCAGCAAATCATGACAGAATATGCTGACTGCGGTCCACACAGAGTACGTTCTGATTCCATGCTCACTGCCGGTATCAAATATCTTGGCGACCTGCGCCGCAAAATGACTCAAGAACTCTATGTTAACGACGCTCATGAACTCATGCGTGCGGCAGAAGTTCTGAACCTTCTGGATTTGGGACAGGCTCTTATGGTTTCTGCCCGCGAACGCAAAGAAAGCCGCGGCCGCCATATGCGTTCTGATTACACCTTTACCAACCCGCTTTTGCGCGACAAGTTTTTGCGTATTTGGCAGGAAAACGGCACTCCATGCTATGCTTGGCGTGATCGCATAAAATAAGATACAACTCTCCTGATTATTCCTGCAAGGCTTTCCAGCCTTGCGGAAATTTGCATATAATTTTTATATATTTTTTAACATCATTTTTGAGAGGTTATTATGGTTGCTTTATCATATTTAAAATGGATTACCGTTGTTATAATCCCACTTTTGCTTTATAATTTCGTGCCTCAAGATGTCTCTCCGGAATTTCCCACCTATATGGCTTTGACTTCTGCGGCCATTATTTCTTGGGCATTAAATATCTTCCCACCCGTTGGCGTTGCCGCATTGCTGACCTTTGCCTACATGCTTTTTGGTGTTGCAGACGCTGAAACAGTATTTGGCCCCTGGGCAACTGTTTTGCCATGGATTTCTTTTGCCGCTGTTATTATTGGTGATGCCATGGAAGACAGTAATTTGGCTCGCCGTTCAGCTCTTTTCTGTTTGAAAAACACAGGCGGAAGCTTTACCGGCCTGACCATTGGATTTTTCGTTGCCGGTCTTGTGCTTGTTCTTATTCTTCCTTCCATTTTGGCACGATGCGTAATCTTCTGCGCAATTTCTTCCGGTATTGTTCAGGCACTCAATATTGATCCAAAATCCCGTTTATCTTCAGCCATTATTTTGACAGGCTTCTTTGCTGCAGCAGCTCCTCAATTCATGTATTTACATTCTTCTGAATCCTTTATTTGGGCTTTTGACATTATGCTCAAGGGAACAGACAAGACTGTTGATTTCTGGGACTACTGCTATCATGGCACCCTGATTAACCTTGTTTATTATGCTGTTTCCATGATTGTTGTTTTCCTCGTAAAGGGTAAGGAACAACTTCCTCTCAGTGATAGATTAGCTGCATTTATTGCTGAAAGCCGTGCTGAACTTGGCCCTATTTCCGCAAAGGAAATCAAGCTCTTTGTTATTATTATGGGCATCATTGCTGGATTTATGCTGGAACCATGGACTGGTGTTGACCCAGTATTCCTTTTCTGTGTACTCAGCCTTTGCTGCTATTTACCTGGTGTTTCCATTCTCACAGCAGAATCATTCAATAAGCTGAATGTTGTGTTCCTGTTCTTTATTACAGGCTGTATGGCTATCGGCTTTGTTGGCGGCAGTGTTGGCGCAAACAAGTGGGCTGTTGACGCGTTAGTTCCATTATTGCAGGAAGCATCAGCAACCATGAGCGTTTTCTTTGCCTATGTTGCCGGTGTTGTTGTCAACTTCCTGCTCACTCCTTTAGCAGCAACAGCAGCCTTTACACCTGCAATTGGGGAACTTGGCAATGCTCTTGGCGTAAACCCACTCCCTCTTTTCTATGCCTTGAACTTTGGGCTTGACCAATACATCATCCCATATGAAGCAGTATATTTCTTATACATATTCATTACGGAAAAGATTACACTCCGTCACGTTATTTTTGCCCTTTCCGTTCGTATCCTGCTGGTTGGAGCTTTCCTTATTGCGGTTGCAATTCCGTACTGGAAGATGATTAATCTCATGTAAGATAAACAACAATTAATTTTCAAACATGATAAAAGGGGAATTTTTTCCCCTTTTTTCTTTAATAAGTTGACCTAACTATTTTTTTTCTTTATCATTTATTTTAATAATTACCCTACAGGTCAGCTTATGAATACCAAACACAAAGCGCCTCCTTTTGCCCATTATGCAATTCCTAAAATTACAGGAACCTGCACCATTTGCCAAGACTTTTTTCATCAAGGAAAAACACTCCATTTAAAAGCCAATTCCATTCTTTCCATTAATGAAACAAATCAATATGATATTTTTTATATTGAAAAAGGTGAAGTGCAGATTATTTTTGAAAACATCAAAGGCCAGCAAAGAACAATCATCAGCTTTGGCGAAGGCAGTATTTTCAATATTGCCCCTGCGGCTCTTTTGCACGACACTTCCGGACATTATCAATGCCCTACCGACAGCGTTATTCATTCTCTGCCTGTAGATACCGTTCTCACAGAAAAAACAATACAGGAAAATCCTGAACTTGCCATTTCCCTGATCAAACATTTATCCCGTGTTACCCTTACCTATTCCACCCTGCTCACTGACCTGCAAATAGATACCTTTTTCAACAGATTTTGCCGTTATCTTCTTTCCCTGCAGGTGCAGCATAACAGCAATACCTTTCCCTTGGACGTCAGTCAGGACCACCTTGCCACAATCTTGGGCGTGCATAGAGCAACTCTTGCCCGCGCAATCCAAAAATTAAAACAGCTCAATGTGATAACAAAATTCAGTGCAAAACAAGTCGAAATTTGCGATCTTGAAGCCTTGCGCCAGCTTGCGGAGCTGTAACTTTCCATAAAAACACATAAAAATCATATGTAACGCTTCATAATCATATATTTTCTCTTTCATTCCTGAAAACACTTAACATTTGCCGGGATAAAAGCTACTGTACAGCCAGTACCAAGGAGAGAAAAAATGGAAAATTCATATAAATTTTTATTCGGACCTGTGCCTTCAAGACGCATGGGCATTTCTTTGGGCGTGAGCCCTATTCCTGAAAGAACTTGTTCCTATTCCTGCATTTACTGTCAGCTTGGCAGAACAAAACATATGCAGTCAGAACGAAAACTTTTTATGCCTGTGCAGGATATAGTTGATGAATTTATCCACTATCAAAAAAGTCTGCAAAAACTTGATGTTATTTCTATTGTTGGTGAAGGCGAACCCACTCTTTACAGCGGCTTGGATGAACTTATCAAAGAAATAAAAAGAATTTCAGACGTGCCAGCGGCTGTTATCACTAATGGCTCTTTGCTTGCTGATGAAGCTGTACAAAATGCACTCTTAGGCGCTGATATTGTCCTTCCTTCCATGGATGCCTATGATGAAGAAACATTTAGAAAAATCAACCGTCCGCATTTCTCCGTCAAATATGAAGATACGCAAAGGGGATTGATTGAATTTTCCCATAAATATAAGGGACAGCTTTGGCTTGAAATCATGCTTCTGGCTGGCATAAACGATGATGATGCTTCTTTAGACAAATTTGCGGCTATCCTGCCTAAAATCAAATACGACCGAGTCTATATCAATACGCCTGTGCGTCCTCCGGCAGAAAGCTTTGCAGAATGCCCAAGTAAAGAACAAATCCAAAAAGCTGTGGAAAAACTTTCCGGTATTTCCATTGATATGCTGAGCACCGGCAGTTTCTTCAGCGACGTCACAGACCATTATGAAGCCATAAAAAGTATCTGCCAGCGCCACCCCATGAACAGCTTTGAGCTGGAAACATTTTTAGCCTCACGCAATGTAACAGATACGGAAAACTACAAAAAACGGCTGGAACAAGACCCACAAATGAACTGCATTAATTATAAAGGAATTGTTACCTATCAATTGAGATAAATAATAATCTGGTATTTAAAGATTTTTTATTCCACAAACTTAGCTGGGATATTTTTGCACTAGAGTAACAACAAAATTATCCAAAAGATAAAAGATACCCAAATTTGCATCCTTGCTATTTATAACAATTTCATATAGAGTTTGTTATGGAGTTTTGTATGAATAATTCTTCTTTTATTCAAACCGATGATCAACTTGAATTTGCTATTTTTTGTATTGAAAACATAGCACACTTTTTGCATATTGATACAATTCAGCTCTATAACAAACTTTATGAATCTGACATATTAAATCACTATATTGTGGCCAATTACAACATTCTGCATACTCAAGATAAAAATTATATCATAAACGACATTATTAATATCATGCCCGAGAAAGGAGTAAGCATATGATACTTTATCATGGCTCTTTTCCGAAAAACCCAAAGCCTGAGACTTCATTTTCCCGGAATAATGTTGATTTCGGAAAAGGATTTTATACTACCCCGTTAAAAGAACAGGCTGAAAACTGGTGTAATAAATTCAAACGGCTAAATAAAAATGCCGTTATTTCTTTTTATGAAATTGATGATACTATTTTTTCGTTATATAATACGCTGGAATTTCAATCTTATTCTGAAAGCTGGCTGGATTTTATTATCAATTGCAGAAGCGGCAAAGATACAAGCAAATACGATATAATTATTGGCGGAGTTGCAAACGACAAAGTATTTAACACAATAGAGCTTTATTATGACAACCTTATAGATAAAAAAGAAGCAATAAAGCGTTTACAATACGAAAAGCCCAATATGCAAATTTGTTTTAGAAATCAATCCATTATAAATAAACATCTGATCTTTCAAAAAAGTATTGCACTATGAATGCCAATCCTATTCTTCTTCAAAAAAATATACTCGAATAATTGCTGCATTTGCAAAAGAAAATAAATTATCTTTTGATGATGCTCTCTATTTCTTCTATCATTCTACTACATATAAACTGCTTCGAGAAGGCATTTCAGATCTACATTGCATGAGCGATTTATATCTAACTGAAGAACTGAGTACAGAATATACACAAGATAAAAAACAATAGGATAAATTTAAATATTATAATAGGTTAGCTAATATTTATACTAATCTTTGGTATTTTGAGCTTGAAAATTGGACATAAAAAAACCTTGATTTGGGCAACTTGTACGTACCACGCCCACAACCAAGGTTTTTACTAAAAATTTATATAATAAATATAAGTAGTTATAACACTGCTGGCGGAGAGGGGGAGATTTTAGTCATCAATTTAAAAGTTACACTTAACATACTTGAATAAATAAACTATTTACTTACTCGTTTTTTTGCACTTGTACCAATAATACGTTACGATGTCAACTAAATCTTTACTGATTTTATGAAATTAATATAATACTGGCCATCCAATAATTAACTAACATAACTTATTATTAACAATATTGCATCGCTTACACTATTAGCGTTATATGAAAAATTATTATTTATAACTTGATAAAAAATCCTAAATTATATAGTATTACAAAAAATAGGAACAAATATGAAAAATATTTTTTTAGATTTAATTATAAAAAATTGTAGAATACAATTTGAAAAAAGTAATTTTTGCCCTCAAGGATTATTATTGACCTATAGCAATGAGTGTCAAAATTGTCTAAAAAAATCACACTATGATGACAATGAGTCAAGTTATCAATGTCCAAAATCTACTTTTACATATGTTTGTATGTATGCAAATAAATATGCAAGCGAAACCTATAACCTATTTAAAGTTCTTTTTAAAAATATTTCTTATCACACCCCAAACATTCTTTCCTTTGGAGCAGGACCTGCAACTGAATTATTTGCTCTGAATCAATTAATAAATGATAAAATTATCAGTTCTTATAGTTATACAGAAATTGATAATAATAGTAACTGGCAACCAATATGGGAAATTATACAAAATAATAATACTGACCAAGAAGATATAACTTTTCAGCTAAATAATGCAGAACAATTTATACAAAATTACGATTTCAAACAAACAGATATCATTCTTTTCAATTATATGATTTCTGATTTTGCAAAATATACCTCAAAACAAACAGTTAAAAATTTTTACTTACAATAAAAGAAAAATTAACAACTGAAAATAAAAATACAATAATTTTATTTAATGATATAAATTTAAATTTTCCAAATGATTCATATAGAGGAGCAACTCATCTTTTAAAAGACGTTTTTGAGCCTGAATATAAAAGAATATTTTGTCAAACCTATTGGAATAATAAGAACACAGAAGATAGACAATATTCCTATGAGCATGCTCCAATAATTAAAGAGAATAGTTTGATTTTTGATTGTTCAGAAGATACAAAAAGATTCAATCCATATAAATCAATGTCAGCAATCCAAATGATTTTAAAAAAAGGGTAAATAATGTTTTTAAGTGTAAGCAGAAGAACCGATATTCCGGCTTATTATTCTGAATGGTTTTTTAATAGACTGAAAGAAGGATTTTGTTATGTTCAAAACCCAATGAACAAAAAGCAATTTTCTAAAATTATTATTAGTCCTGAAGTAATTGATGGTATTGTTTTCTGGACCAAAAATCCTGCTCCAATGTTAGACAAGCTTTCTTTATTGTCTGATTTTCCCTACTATTTTCAATTTTCTATTACTGCATATGAAAATGATTTAGAAAAAAATTTACCTTCCAAAAATTCTATTATAGAAACATTCAAACGGCTTTCTGATCTTATAGGAAAAGAGAAAATCATTTGGCGTTATGATCCAATATTGATAACTCCTGCTTACACTTTAGAAAAGCATTACAGGCATTTTGAAATATTATCTAAAATGTTACACAATTATACAGACAAAGTAATCTTCAGCTATGTAGATTTTTATACTAAAATCATCAAAAATTTAAATGAATTGCAAGTTCAACATTTATCTCAGTTACACAAAGAAGAACTTGCGAAAAATTTAAGTTCCATAGCTCATCAATATGGACTGCAAATAGAAACCTGTTGTGAGGATATAAATCTGTCTCAATATGGTATTGAACATGCTCACTGTATTGATGATAAACTTTTTGAAAAAATAACCAACTATAAATACAAAATAAAAAAGGACAGTTCACAACGTACAGAATGCGGCTGTATGCAAAGCCAAGATATCGGAATGTATAATACCTGTAATAATAACTGCCTCTATTGTTATGCAACCTACAACAAGGAAAGCACACAAAAAAACATTATGAGGCATGATAAAAATTCACCGCTTTTAATAGGTCAACTGCCTGAAAATGCAAAACTTTTTGAAAAGAAACCAATAGTTCATAAAATACCCGACAACCAGTTATCATTGTTTTAACTATTTCACATAATATAAAACAAACATAAGATCCGGTTTATGCCGGATCTTATATTACCCCTCAACAAAATGTTTAAAGGTTTCATAACTGTCGGCGACGTCGTATTGCAGAGCATCGTCGGAAGCTGATTTCAGAGCATCGAAATGGGCTTTTCCGCAGGCTATGCGGTAATTTTCGTCATCACGTCTTTTTTCTTCATCAAGTGTTGATTTTGTTTCCACTACAAAATAAAGACGCTGCTCGTCATCCTTTTCATACAAAATAGCCCAGTCAGGAATATAATTTCCAAGCGGAGTATGAATTTTGAACCAATCGGGCAATTTTACATACAATTTAACATTGCAGTCACTTTCAAGACGTTCAGCAAAGCTTTTTTCCACCTCGCTATCAAAAACAATGTGACTGTAAACGGATTTGGTTCTTTCTTTTTCTTCTGTAAAATATGCAACAAGTTCTTCGCTTTTAAAAAGTTCTTGGGAATAAAAGGCATTATCCCCCAATTTTTCGTATTTTATGCCGTCTTTAATGCATTTTCTCATTTCTTTAAGGACGATTTTCAAAACTTCTTCCATATAGATCTGAGGATTTTTGGGAAAATATTTCAGACTGTCGCTGCCCACAAGAATTTCAATCAAAGTCTGGCGGGTCAAGCCTGTTTTATTTTGCAGCCAAGAAAGAATATCGGGAAGGCGGAAAGACATTTCAAGATTTTCCACAAGAACATTTTTGCTTTCCTTGGCTGTTACCCCTGAACTGTCAATATCAAGCTGCGCTTTTTTATAAAAGAGCTGCGGAGCTTTGAGGGAGAAATTCTCAAGGGCTTTATTGCAGTTTTTTATCAGTTCTTTGCTGTCAAACTGAATATTGTAAACGGTTTTCCATTTGATTTTATTCCACAATTCTTCAAATTCCAGAGAACAGAAAACAGCTTTGTTAAGGGTGATTGTCTTTTTATCATCATAATTTTTGATTTCAACTTTACCGCACAGCTTTTTGTTATACGCCGTCACAGCCGAAACCGCTTCTTTTTCAATGCATTCGGGCAAATCAAGCTGACCGCTTTTCACAGCACTGCGCATTGTATCCTGAATTTTGCCGTCACTGTCGATATAGCCGTTTTCTTTGAAATACTTGCAGACAGCTTTGGATTTTTCCATACCAAGAAGTACGGTCTGCCCGTCTTTGTTTTTATATTCGATATTAGCAAAGGTCTGTTCCTCAACATAGCCAAAACGTATGCCCTGATCTTCCGCATATTCTTTTTGCAGAGCCTCGGCAAAGCTGTTGTAGCTTTCGTTTGCCATAACGGTAAGGATATTCACATTTCTGTCGTACTGACGCTCACCGTTCTGATTGACGCAAAGGCGAAGTCCCCGCCCTATTTCCTGACGTTTTTTTACTTCGCTTTTTGTTTCATTGAGTGTGCAAATTTGGAACACATTCGGATTATCCCAGCCCTCACGCAAAGCGGAATGGGAAAAAATAAAGCGCAAATCTTCATCAAGGGACAAAAGTTTTTCTTTGTCCTTCATAATCAGGTCATAGGTATTTTCGTCAAGCTTGGTAGAGCCCGTTGTATCTTTCATTCTTTTTTTGTCTATTGAAAAATACCCCTTATGTACATTTTCAGCCGGCACTTCGTAATGTTTCAGTTTTTGGTATTTAGGCTTTCTGATAAGCGCCGTATATTCTTCTTCAAACCATTTTCCGTATTTTCCAAGGCTATGTCTGCCCTCACTGTCATACACGCGGTAATTCGCCACCCTGTCAATAAAGAAAAGGCTGAGAACCTTTATTCCTTTTTCATTCAAAATAAGTTCTTTATTCAAATGTTCTTCAATGGTCTTTTTGATTTGACCTCTTTTTATGGTATCATCCGACATATTGCCCACAGGCTTGTTTATCAGCAGAATTTCGTCTTTTTGCGTAAAACTGACGTATTCCTCCCCCTTGACACAATAAATTTCATCCACAAGGTAGTTTTTATATACTTCTCTTCCGCCCGAAAGTTCTTCCAAGTCACTGCCTTGTTTTACTGTAACGGTTTTGCGTGTTACTGTTCCGCTTTTGTTCTGTACGTCCATTTCGATTTTGGCACTAATGGCATTATTTTTATTGCTGACGGATTTCAGACACAAATAAGCATCATTATGGCTTTTCGCTTCTTCAAAGCCTGCCACTTCAATTTGTTTTACAAGTCCAAGCTCGTAACTGTCCACGGCGTCAAGGCGGTATAATGCCGTATGTTTTGTCACATGCGTGGCAGAATAACGGAAAATACACAGCGGATTCAACCTTTCAATAGCTTGGCTTGATTTGTCCGTTGTATCCACAGACTGCGGCTCATCAATGATAACAATGGGATTGGTTTCCGCAATAACGTCAATGGGCTTCATGCCGTCGAACTTATCATGTTTTCTGTTGATAATATTAACGGATTTGCTGTTTTCTTCGTCATCGTCAGCAAAATCTTTTTTGAACGAATCAATATTAATAACCATAATGGAAAGCGTATTGTTCGTAGCAAAGGAACGGATTTTGGCAAGGTCTCCGCTGTTATATACAAAAAACTCGTAAGGCACCTTCTCAAAAATATGCTCAAAGTGTTCCCTGGTAATTTCCAGACTGTGATACACGCCTTCTTTAATAGCAATGCTCGGCACAACAACAATAAATTTTGAAAAGCCGTATTCCTTATGCAATGCCAAAACAGAACGCAGATACACATAGGTTTTGCCCGTGCCTGTTTCCATTTCAACATCAAAATCAAGGTCAGTCAGTTTCGTATTGGGGGCAATGCCGTTTCTGACCTGAATTGTCTGCAGATTGTTCAGAATTTGTTCAAAATTGGTCTGTTGTTTTTTATAATCGGGGTCTTTTCTGTGCCGTCTGTTATCCTGAACCTTTCTTAATTCCGCCCTGTCCAAATCCAAACGGTTGCCGATCCCCGTTTCCGTAAGCTTCTGCCCCATAAGAACATCGCCCGTTATGGTAAACAAAGACTGCTTTTGCTCCTGTCCTTTGAACAAATCCACCACGGAAGAAACAGCCTGCTGCTGATACGCCAAATCCGCTTCAAATTTAATTTTCATGGTGCTACCCTATTGCATACTTTTTATCTAAAAGATTGGGAATATCATAACGATTATTAAGGCTATGAAATTTAATAATTTTTTCATAATTTATTTCTTTTCTTATAAATTGTGTTGAATCAATAACTTTAGCAATACTTTTTCGCTCATGCCAAGAAAGTGATATTTTTTTTGAAAAATAATAATCATCACAATATTTAAATATTATATAATTTATTGCTCTTAATTTGTCTTGAATTGACAGTTCTTCAAAATCCAAAATGAAATTATTATATTTCTTGGTATAATAATAAAAACCTGCTATAACATAACTCGTATTTTTCAAAGGAAAGACAGCCACATGAATTTCTTCATTACTTGCTGATTTTTTTAAATCATAACAATCATTAATAAGCGTACCTTTAAAATCAGTATAAAGAGTTATGTCACTTTGTGCGGCATAGGGAACTACATAATTTAAACGTATTACAAAAAAAGGTTTATATATAAATTCATTATTATTATATGTTTGTTGCAGCTCATGTATTATTCTATTATAATCATTAAGATCTGTTAAATAAATTTCATATTGCCTTTTTAAATTTGCATATCGAGGACAATAATATCCCATCATATTACAAAAATACGTTTGCATTTCCTCTGCAGACATATCATTTTTTATATATCTTTCCAATAAACAAGAGCCAAACTTATTTTGAAAAGCCAATAACAAAGCATCATATGCTAATTTTTCATAATCTCGCTCATAAAAAGATTTTAAATAATTTTTTAATGCAATTTCTGTTACAAACTTATCCGTTATAAAATCCAGTCCGTTTAATGAATAAGAACTATTCCCTTCTTTTTCATCAAAATACAATTCTTTTTTCTCATAATTCTGAAAATATTTTCTATCGCAATCAGAACAAATCAATCTAAATGTACCTGCTTTCTTTGCCCCATCAACTTTTTCAGAAATAAAAGGCAAATTAAGAAAAAAATTATACTTTCCAATTTCCTCTTGCTGGATATTCCTCAAAATTGAATACGGAATATGATGAGATTTAATACGCCTAAACTCTCTGCCACATAAAAAACATTTTTTTTCTGCAAGATATTTATCTCTTTTTTCATCAAAAATTCTTTTAGCGTTACTAATAAGTTCTTTATCATCAGGAAGAAACGAAAAAAGAAAATCTGATAATTTAAAAAAATCATTAT
Organism: uncultured Mailhella sp.; assembly: GCA_910578585.1. Taxonomy (GTDB): domain Bacteria; phylum Desulfobacterota; class Desulfovibrionia; order Desulfovibrionales; family Desulfovibrionaceae; genus Taurinivorans. The sequence continues at coordinate 11,003 of CAJTRG010000020.1, read as the reverse complement.
CTTCGTCAGCCATTTCAGCCTCGCTAGATGGTCATAAAAGCGTTTTGGTTAAAGCCTGCTTGGGTAAAGCGTTCTTTTACGGAAATTTTGGTGCTGTCGTTTTTAAAGCTTTTGTCGCTGAACACAATGCGGGTCAGTTCAGGATTAATGTCTTTGTATTTGAGCATTTCTTCCGCAATTTTAAGGGGAACAGTGTCGGCAAGGCATATCAGCAAAGCCCCTGTCCCCACGGAATAGACTTTTTTGCCCGCAAAGGTCAGTTCTTCCACAGGATAGGTTAAATCAAGCCCCATTTTGAGCATGATTTCATAGACAACGTCAAGGTCAGTCCTGCCCGTGGCTATTACCTGTCCCATTGCCATTAACTGCCGTTTCAGCTCCTCTAGGTCTTGTTTTTCTTCCTTTGGCTGCCATTGCAAAATATTGGACGTATCCAGTTTGAACACTTTAAAACCAATGTCCAACTCATCGGCAAGCATACCTTTTTCTTCTTTAATCTTTTCTCCTGCACGGCGTATGCGTTCCTTGCCGATTTCCGTCAATTTATGAGGCTTATTAATACTGTCTAAAAATTCAATAGAATTTTCTAAAACCTTTTTTGCTTCATTTTCAGCATATTTTAATGAGACATCTAAATTTTCATCGAGCTGAACCATAATAAACTGATACTTTTCATTATATTCTGCATTTAATTGCATAACCGCATGTGCAGTAGTAGATGAACCAGAAAAAAAATCTAAAATAAAATCATTACATTTCAATTCTGCATACTCAATTAATTTTTTTATGAATTCAATTGATTTTGGATAAGAAAAAACTTTTTTATTTTCAAACAAATCCATTATAATTTTAGTACCATCTTTAGTTGTTCCACAGTCTTCCATAATCGAACTAGGAGTTTTTTTATCGCCTTTTTTAATTCTATCATTATAAAATAATTTACGTTTTGGAGAAGAATCATCTTTTTTCCCAAATTTAATTAAATTTTGAGCTATTAATTCATTCATTTTATCTTGATTATAAGCCCATATTCTTCCGTTTGGTGGATAATATTCTACATTTGTATAAGGATTTTTTATAGAATAATAAGTATCACCTCCAACATGGTTCGCATCAATAGGAACTAATTTCCAAGAACCTCTCGGGTCATTATCAGGATTATCATACTCTGAACTATCAATAGCTTCTCCTCCAAAAACCAAATATTCTTTACTCCTACAAAATACTAATGTATGATTATGATTTCTTGAAACTTCACTATCATTTGAAATTGAAGAACGAGATTTCCAAATTAAATTTGTTACAAAATTATCCTCCCCAAAAATTTCGTCACAAATTTTTCTTAAATTGGCAACTTCGTTATCGTCAATGGAAATAAAAATAACGCCGTCTTCTGTCAGGAGGTTACGGGCAAGACGCAGGCGGGGATACATCATATTCAGCCAGTCGGTATGGTAACGACCGCTTGTTTCGGCATTTGTGGAAACTCTTTTTCCTTCACCGTCCACCTGTCCCGTAATTTCTTTATAATTCTGTATGCTGTCACGAAAATCGTCTTTATACACAAAATCCTTGCCCGTATTGTACGGCGGGTCAATATAAATCATTTTCACCTTGGCAAAATAACTTTTCTGCAAAAGCTTCAGAACTTCTAAATTGTCACCCTCAATATACAGATTTTTCGTGCTGTCCCAATTTTTGCTGTCTTCCCTGCAGGGGCGGAGTGTGCCTGTCGTAGGCGTTTGGGCAAGCTTCAAAGCCTGCCCCTTACCGTTCCACGTGAAGGAATAGTTTTCCGTACTCTCCTCCACATATTCACCGAGAACCTGACGAAGCTTGTCAAAATCCACTTTCCCCTCAACAAACACATCAGGAAAAATCCTTTTCAGCTGCTCAATATTTTCCTTTGCTATATCCATTGTCGCCCCTGTCAATCTATCCATTTTGGTTCTCCTGTTGATTCCAATCAAATTTAAAAAGTTTTTGTTCTTTTGAAAGAGAAATTACCGTCTTCTCTTCAATAAAATCTTTTGCTTCTTTCGTAAAGTTTTTTATTTTATCAATAGCAATAAAAGATTGTTTATTATTACTGTAACAAAATAGCAGCTTTTCTGTTGTTATATTCTCAATTGAGTCAAAAAGGATTGAGTCATGAATTAAATATGGTAGTTTAGTTAAACTAAGTAATGCAATATCAAAAATAATTAAACTAGCAAATCCTCTTCCTGTTCCTGTATCATTAACTAAACCGTAATAATACGATCTTTTATTATTTATTTCAAATTTAGGAAATTCAATAAAGCTGTCAAAAACTAATTTTGATAGTTCATATATTTCATCACTTAGTTCTTTATTAATAGATTTTTTTATGTCTTCAAATTTTTTTAGCTCATCTTCTTCGAGCTTAGCTAAATTAGGTCTTATATTTTGATAAGCTTCAAAATTTATAATATTTTTTTCTAAAGACTGTTTTTGTTCAATTAATTTTATTAGCTTATCTTTTATCTCTGATAAATTATTTTTTAAATTTAAGCTTTGTTCAATTTCATTATTTGTCTTTTTTATTTCTCCTAAAATCTTATTTATTTGAATTACAATATTATCCTTTTGTTTTTTTTGATAACTTTTCATATGGGAAGAAATATCATCATGAAACTTATTAATTTTTTCTATTTTTTCTTTATTAACCCCATCAATGTAGCATGATAGAAGATTTAATTTTTCACTTATGTTTTTAGCTCTATTAAAAAACAAATTATTAATCTTAGTTAATTGAATATATAATATATTCTTTTTTGCTACTAATTCATTTTTTTTATTTATTTTTTCTACTGTGTCCTTTGAAAACTCAATAGAAGTAGTAATTTTTTCATTTACCAATAATGCGTCTATTTCATTTAATATTACTTCTAATTGCTTTTTTCCATCTATTAATTCTTGTTTATTTGATATTGTTAATTCCCCTCTTTTTTTTGAAATATTATAAAGTTTTTTATCGTCTTCTAATTTTTCAATTTGATACCTAATATCTTCTAAATCATTAAATTTTTCAAATAGTTTAAATAAAGTTGTTATTGATTTTTGGTGATTTGAATCGCCATGATTTGCTAACGGGTCAGATGGATTACTAATATTTTTTTTTCTTGGAATACGTGATAGTAAGCTTGTTGCCTTTCTAAAACTTAAGTCAAAATTCCCCAAATAATTATCTTTTAAAAATTGCTTGTAATCATCAAGAGAAATTGAGTTTAATTCACCTGTCTCATAATTTACTTTTAATATTTCATTTGAATTTTGTGTTCCACGACAAAAAGTAAATATTTCTTTTCCAAATTGAAATGAAAATTCAAATTTATGATGACCTAATACCGAATGAGCTGGTTTAATTTCTTTTAAATAATCAGTTCCTCCAAAAATAAAATCTATAATTAACAGAAATAATGTTTTTCCTATTGAGTTTGCTCCTAGTTCTGTTCCTGTAACTATATTGAGACCTCTATGAAATTTAATAGTTTTTTGATTAAATAAGTCGCAACTAATTTCTACTAACATATACTATTTCTCCTGCTTGGGTTATTTCTATTTTATCCAACATATATAAAATACATAACCCATTTAGAAACTTATTAATATCTTGAACTTTATTTTCTAAAAGAATCCAAAGCTCTTCAATATGTATATTTTGCTTTATTACGATATTCATTATATCAGGTAAAAGCCATAATACACTTTGCTCAAAAGCAACTGATTTATTTGGAAACATCTTCAAAAACCTCTTCAAAAACTTCACATCGTTGTATATAATAACAAATTATAATTTTACATGATTCTTCAGAGAAATCTTTAAAATAAAGTGATAACATTTCAATTAAACTTTTATATATTAATTCTGGAGGAATTTTTTTTCTTTTTAAAGTAAAATAAGCTGAATGTATTTGTTGTGCTATTGCATCTGGCAATTCAGGATCTTCTTGACTTAATTCTTCAAGTATTTTGTTAACAATAGTATAATTAAATAAAACAGTCTGTGTTATATCCCTCATTATTGTATTATCAAAATCTTTATTAAATTTTTTATTTATATTTAGCGCATTGCTATCAAGTAATTCATTATTATATGTTTTTAATTCACTATATATTTTTTCTAACAATGCTTTTATCTCTTTAACATTGCAATCAAAATATGTTTCTCGTGCCATTCTCGTATTAATTGCATTTATTTTTATCTTTTTATATTTATCATAAAGTTCTTTCTTTTTCTCACTCTTATCATAAAAAGAATGACAAGTCGGACATAATGCAATAAAATTATCTAGTGAATTTAAATCTTCAACTTCTTCAACACCTTCCAGTAACTCTTTATCTTTTTTAGTCGCATTAAGTGGATAACAATGAGCATTTTCTTTTAAAGATACTAAAGATCCTTTACTAATTTTCATTAATGTATTTAAACACTCTGGACACAATCCATTAACCTCATTATATAAAAGGCTTTGTTCACTATTTCCTAAACTTTTCCTGTTTCCCATTCTATCCCCTCAATAAGTTCTTTTTATTTTCCAGTTCTTTTATCTGCATATTCAAAGCAACTTTGTGATTAAACTGCTTTTCCTTTTTCAGCTGTGCTTTGAGCTTTTGGATTTGTTCTTCCAAAAACTCGGTTTCCTGAAGGAGCTGTTTTGCCTTTTCGGGCGAAAGTTCTCCCTGTATGCCTGTTTTTTGTCTGGCATTGTTGACAATAACGGCATTAATCAAATCATCGTACAAGACAAAAAGATTTTTTTGCCTGCAGTTTTCCAAACGCATATTGCTTGAAAGTTCCGCATTATTTTCAAACCAATGGGAATGTATGTAATTTTCTATAATATTTTTGTTCTTGTCAACCGTATTTAACCGCTGGTGTGCGAGCCATACCTGATATGCATTTTGCCTGCATAAAAGCAAAATCATGGGATAAGGCACTGGTGACATAATAAATGAGGCTATTTGCTTATATTTTTGCTCCAAAATGTCTTCAGCCACTTGAACTTCAATTACTAAAATTTCTTCATAACAATAGACTTCATCCTGAAACTTAGGAATATTTATTAAATCTGGTTTTAGACAATATTTAACCATAATTTTTTGTATAGCTGAAGACAGAAAATCTTTTTCCTTTGAGGACAAAGAAGATTTTTCAAAAAACATTTTCTTTGGCAAAAACTGATAAAGTTCTGTTCGCTTCCAAATTCCTATTTGCGAATAAAAAAGCACGTTTTTCTCCTTATATTTTCTTATTTACACTTTTTCAAAATAAGAAAACTAACAAGCTCAAAATCCTCAGCCCTTTCCTGAACAGAATGTAAACTTGTACCTCCGCGATTAAAAATACTTGTTTTACCAGTTTGAATTTTTCTGCCTAAAATTGTATCAATTACTTTATTTAATAACACTGAGTAATGGCTCATATCTTGTCCCTCATGTGTTTGTTCATTAAAAATTCTAATAGCTTCTGCTGCTAGTTCAATGTTTCCTTTACAAATCTTTTTAGCAAAATCTAAAATTTGTTTAGCTCGTACACTTGTATACTTAATTTCACCATTATCTGTTATATAAAACATATAAAATGGAAAAAGCACATTCTGTTCTTTGCCTTTTTCTTCTCCTTGTACCTGGCGCAAAGTAATAAGCATGCCTTCTTCCATTTCTTCCTGTTCAGAAATATCAACTAAAGCATATAAACCAGTAGGGGCTTCAGTAAGCTCTTTTTTATGTTCCTTTAAATATTCTTGTAAGTCTATTTTAAAATCATTAAAAGTTAAATCCGTTATTGAAATTCCACCTGAAATATCTTCCAAATCAACAACTTCATTCTTTAAACGTTCAAGTTGCTTTTTACGATATTCAAGGTCTTTCATTTCCTTAGTTTCTTCAATAACGTTTTCCTCTCCTGTAGAAGACACATCTAAAAGCACCATACGTCCTTTTACTCGACGCTGTAAATCAATATAACTATCCAAATCATCCATAGGCCAAAAATTAACTAATTGAATACTGGCATTTTTTGACCCCAAACGATCTATTCTGCCAAACCGTTGAATAATACGTACGGGATTCCAGTGAATATCATAATTTACTAAATAATCACAATCTTGCAAGTTCTGACCTTCAGATATACAATCTGTAGCAATAAGAATATCAATTTCTTTCTCAAATTCTGGATAAACTTTATGACGTTCCTTTGAAAGAGGAGAAAAAAGCGTTAATAACGTATTTAAATCTTGTATTTTTATTTTCTTTTTATCCTGTGCAGTTAATGGAAGAGTTGTTTTATTATCAGCAGAACCTGTTACTAACGCCGTATATATACCTAGTTTTTCTAATTCGTTATGTAAATTTTCATACAAATAAAGAGCAGTATCAGCAAATGCTGTAAAAATTATTATTTTTCTATTTTGTCCATTAATAGGATGTTGGATTTTATCTAATACTAAATCTCGTAACGTTAAAAACTTTTTATCGTTATCAACTTTTATGGCTTGTGCTTCATTTTGAATTTTTGTAAGTTTTTCTCTATCTTCTTGCAAATCTTGTTGCCATTTTATTAAATCCATATCACCAAGTGCAACTTGAATTTTATTGCCAAAAGAAAGACTTTCTAAATCTTCATCATCAAAATCAAGTTCATTAACATCAATATTTTGAAAACTGCCTTGTTTTTTTTCAATGAGTTTCAAAGTTGTTTCTATTTTTTCAATAATATTTTCAACAGTCAAAGAAAATGAATGTATAGAACTCTCCATGCGCTTCAAAAGTCCCACTCGAACAAGCCCTACTAAGCTCGCTTCACGGTCTAACTGACGAAAAACAGATGAACCTGACTTTACTTCCATGTCATACAACTGTTCATATTTTCCGCTTTTCTCAGGCAAAACATAACGTAGCGGAGAATAAACCGCTAAATTTAAATTTTTTATTTCTTTATTGACTTCTGCAATAGGAGGAAAATGACCTTTTTTATCCAATTCAGGATTACAATTTATAGGTTTTAATCGCTTAGGAAATTTTCCTATTTCATTTATATTGTAATATTTTTCTATATGCTTACGAGAACGTGCTATGGTCACTGTATCCAATAATTTAAAATAATCCATATCCATCATCTGAATAAAAAGCTCTGTTGTCCGCTCATCATTCTTTAAACTTGACCATTTGTTAAAAATAAGCTGTGCTTTACGAAGTACACCTTCAATATTAGGTAAGCCAAGATCAGAAAATGCATCATTTTTGCCTTCGGTTATAAACGCTATCTGATTCTTAATATCATTCATTCTATTATTAACTGGAGTTGCTGAAAGCATTAATACTTTCGTTTGGACACCTGATTTTATAATATCATTCATTAAACGTTCATAGCGAGTTTTACGTCCTTTTACAGGAGGATTATTCCTAAAATTATGCGATTCGTCTATGACAACCAAATCATAATTACTCCAGTTCAATGTGGCTAAGTTTACTTCCCCTGAAGTACCTGATTGCCGACTTAAATCCGTATGACTCAAAACAGTATAATTAAATCTATCAGATTCAAACTGATTACGATTATCATTCTGGGTATACATAGTCCAATTTTCCCGGAGTTTCTTTGGAGCTAAGACAAGAACTCTATCGTTTCTAAGCTCATAATATTTAATCACGGCAAGTGCTGTAAATGTTTTACCAAGACCTACGCTATCCGCAAGTATACATCCATTATATTTTTCAATTTTATCAATTATTCCCATTACAGCATCACGTTGGAATGTGTATAATTTATTCCATATTTTAGTATCTTTAAAACCTGTTTTTGTTTTTACAATATTTTCATCTGTAAGCTCATCCAAATAAGCATAAAAAATATTATAAAGCATAATAAAATAAATAAATTCAGGAGAATTTTCCTTATAAAGTACCTGTAATTGAGATAAAAGTTCAGCTTTTACATCTTCAACCTTTGTATTATCATTCCATAATTCATCAAAACTTTTTAAAAAATCCGACAAATTCTCTTTATCATACAACGCAACATTCACGTCATGACGTTTAGATGAACCTATACCTAGACCATCAGTTGAAAAGTCAACTGTACCATTAATAGTTAAAGATTTTTCCTTATTTTCTACACAAATATAACGGGCAGTTGCTATATCTTTTTCACAAAAGGCACGAACTTCACATTTTTCCTGCACCCATTTTGCACACGCTTTTGCAATTGTGGACTGCAACATTTCATTTTTTAATTTTATTTCATATTCCGTACCTGAAATACTATTTATACCTTCCTGAAACAAAGAAGGTAATTTACGAATTAATCCAAATTCTTTATAAACTGCTTCTTTTTGCTTTACTGGCTGCGTTAAAATAAAACGCATTTTTTCTATCTTAGAAAGTTCTTTTTGCAAAGCAGAATAGGCATAAATCGTAAAATATGCCGATACAAAAGAAATCTTTGAACCCTTTCCTATATATTCTTTCAATTCATCAACAACTCGTTCATTTGCCCGATTAGTCAACACTTTTGATGTACTCATATTAATTCCTATTTATTTTCTTAAGTTATACATATATTCTTTGTCTATTTCTTAAATACTTATCATACATTAATAATATTTCATAATAAAAAACAAGCCAAAAGAAAAATAAAGAAAAACAACTAATTACAACTAAGGGAGTACAAACTCCCTTAGAATAATTTATACTATTTATAGTAACTTTTAACTTAGTTCATTAGTAGGCACCTCACTTGAAGATGCAGATTTATCATCTTGTAGGCAAGAGGATTTTTGTTCATCATCTGCTTGCTCATCTTCACATGAAGAGCTTTTATCAAGTTGATCAATATAACAGGCGGTTACGCCAAGGGCTACTGCTCCTGAGATTACTCCTGCCAGGAATGATGCTAATTTTCCCATAAATTTCTCCTTATAGGGTTGAGGGTAAAAGGTTAACGAAGTATTTTGAGAATCAAAGCTATTACAATTTGTATTCTCATTTTCACCATTTTCATAAAGCAATGGGACTGAGGATACGTCCTCAGCCCCTTGCATAGTTTGCGTTTTCTTTTGCATACTAATCATCCCAATGCTCTTTTACAGTTTCCAGGACTGCAATAACCACAGGTATCCACGGTAAGAAGTTCATAGTGACCTCACTTTGTTAAAGGTTAAAGGCAAGGGAAGCCCCTGCCCTGAAAATTACTCAATTTATACGATATCCATTGAGGATAATGTACTTTTCGTTTAAAAGAGTTCTTCATACAGACAAAGGCTTGTCTGTCACGCACAAAATCAAGTGGAACGTACATAACTTCCTCCTATGATTTTAACAGAGCCTTTTGCAGCATGGTAAAGACAGAAGGCACAAGCTCCTCAAGGTTCATAATAACCGCACTGGTCTTTGGCAAAATTTCTTCAATACTCCGGTCTTTGATGCCTATGCCGTATACTTCAAAGCCAAGCGTTTCAGCCTTTGCAAGAACATCTCTTGCCGCTTCACAGCAATCAGGCTTGCCGTCAGTGAGAATGAAAATTATCTTACGATTTTCTTTGAGAAAGAGCATTTCCCGCAATACCCACCAAAGGGCGGGAGCAAGCGGAGTTGTCCCTCTGGCAGACTGCACGGTAACATCTGTCAGCTTCTGCCCATGTTTCAGCAATGGATAGACAGAATCCTTATTTTCCGAATTTGCAGGAAAAACAGTTATGGCTGGATTGACATTTTTAATTTCTCCAAGCACTTTTCCCAGCGCAAAGCACGCCTGCCTTGCAATAAAAAGAGGCATGCCGTCCATACTGCCGCTTGTATCAAGCAAAATATGCACTGCCGTATTCATGCTTTTTTTCAGGCTTTCACGGCAAAAGATTTTAGGATTATGCACGCTTGCCCTGTAAAGATTATGAGGATAAAGCCGTCCGTGTCTTCCAACCGCACTTTCCTGACGGATTAGACTTTGCAAAAAGCCCTGCATCCTTGCCCGCAAAGCAACACTCATGCTGAGGGCTTTTTTCTTTTCAAAATCGAGCATTGGAACAACGGCACACGAATCAGCTTCTGCAATTATTGTTGCTGTTTTTCTGTTTTCGCTGCAATTCTGACTAAGATTTTCAGCAAGCAGCGTTCCCAAATCCAAAGACAAAGCTTTTTCCTTTCCCTCAAGAAGTTCTGCCAATTCTTTTACGGGCGGTAATGATACTTCTTTCGTTTTCCCTGTAATATCATTGTGATTGCTGTCTTGAGTGTTTTCTTCTGCTTCATCTGCATCTCCTCTTTCTGTTCTGCTTCGCCTTGTTCAGTGTTGTTTTGTCCACTTTCTTCTTTCTTCTGTTCTTCTTGCTCTTGCATTTCCGAACAATAATTTTTAGGTAGCGTTAGCACCTCCTTTGCATAATAAATGCTTCCTTGCGTTCCCTTGCATTGCAGACGTATTTCCTGGAATAGCATATCGAGTTTATCCAACAGTCCAGGAAAAGCAGGCTCTATTTCAGAACGCAGGGTCTGTAGTATCCCCTTGCCCCCTGCCGTTTTGGGCTTGGCTATTTCCGAAATATCCCAGGAACGCACGGTCAAAAGCATATAGTTTAAAAGCAAAAAAGCCGGAGATTTCTCTCCAGCCTCTTCCTGTTTATTGACAAAGAAATGCCGTATCAAATAATAATATTCATGTATAACAAATCAGTTATAACGATTCTAAATCTTTTTTATTTTGTTCATATTCTTTTTGTACATAATCCACATTAATATATTGGATTGTAATAATCGGAGTATTATCTATCAAAATAATTGCTACATCATTTTTACCACCATTTGCATAAATAAATTCATTTTGTTGTCCTGAACCAATAATAATATATTTTTCATTAAAACTTTTTATGATTTCTGTTAAACAATATTTTGATTCTTCTTTATTGTTAAAAAATATTCCAATTTTTATTAGATAGTGTCGTCAATAGATTTTAGCCCAAATGGCGATACACCTTATATGTACC
>CAJTRG010000019.1 GCA_910578585.1 uncultured Mailhella sp. | reverse complement strand
CCGCTGTCAAGAACTTTTTTCATATTTTTTTAATTTTTTTTCAAAAAGTCCGTTTCGACACCCGAACAACGAAGTGCATTAATGCCCTTAATTCCAGCCATTGTCAACTTAAATCTGCACTATTCAATGAATTATTTTAACTTTAATTTTTAAGGCTATTAAAACAAGATGTTCCAGACAAAAATTTAATCATTAACAATAACAAAAGGAACTTTACTTTGCATGGAGATTAAAATTTCATGGATATATTTTCTATCGTGCGGGGAGAAAATCAACTTCAAAAGCGTTTTCTTGGGGTCAAGCACAGTGAACATGGCAACATTGTCGTATGCCTCCAATAAAAAACGGAACATTGCCATGTGCTTTGGGGCAAGTTCTAAATAAAGCACACTGCTTTCATGCGCTGGTTCTAACTGTTTGGGTTCTCTATAACGCATATTAATATTTTGTAATAAAAAAGGCTCTTGCGAGCCTCTAACTATTTATCACGATAGGTAATTCTTCCACGAGTAAGGTCGTAAGGAGATAATTCTACTTTAACCTTATCTCCCGGGAGGATACGAATATAAAATTTACGCATTTTACCAGAAATATGAGCGAGAATTTCGTGCCCATTTTCCAATTGTACTCTGAACATTGCGTTGGGCAATGCTTCTTCAACTACGCCGTAAATTTCAATGGCTTCTTCTTTTGCCATATTTCCTCCTCATTTTTGCTCCAAAATAAATTGCATAATTTTGCATAGTTGTCAACTGTTAAGAATGGGTAGCAATAAATAAACTAGTTTTTCAGAATAAAAAACTGGTAATCGGGGGGTCTGGGGGGAATGATTTCCCCCAGAAAAAATAAAAAAGGCCCCCAAAATGAGAGCCTCTTCATATTTATATGGTTAATACTTATTCACCGGCTGGCAAATCAAAACTGCGGTTTTCCTTCTTGACATCAAGAGCAATCTTCCAAAGGAGAGATACTACCAATGCACCCACTGCAAAGATACCACAGGAAATGGTTACTTCGGCAAAGGTTGGGGTGTAAACGGTCAGATATTCAAATGGGGTTGGGTTGAAACCGCCGATAAGAAGACCTAAGCCCTTGTCGATCCAGGTTGCAATAACGAGGAGGATCAATGTCCAAGGAAGCAAGTTTTGGTTTTCTCTGAATTGTGGGAAAAGCAGGAGGATAACAGAAATAATAGCAAGAGCTGCTGCTACCCACATCCAAGCACCAATCCATGCACCTTCAGCGCCAACAACGCCAAAGAGAGCTTGAATAGGAAGATAGTGGCTTGGGATACCGCTGTAGAACGCAGTGAAGAGTTCCAGACAGAAGAAGAACACGTTCAGGCACATTGCATAGGTAATGATAAGGGTCAAAGTCTTGATAACAGACTTGCCGCAGTCAAAACCAGCAACTTTCTTCAAGAGCATAATCAGGAGAAGCAGGATTGCAGGCCCTGAACAGAATGCTGATGAAAGGAAACGTGCTGCCAAAATAGCGGTCAACCAGAAGTGACGTCCCGGCAAACCAGCGTACAGGAACGCGGTAACTGTGTGGATGGAGAATGCCCAGAAAATGGAGATATATACAAGGTATTTAATCCATTTTGGAGGAGCCATGCCCACTTTGTCAGCTTCCAATGTTGTCCAGCCGATAATTGCGTTGAGCAATAAATAACCGGTCAAAACAGTTGCATCCCAGAAGAGAACTGAGTTTGGAGTTGGGTGCAGGATAACGTTAAGTACACGGTGAGGCTGTCCCATATCCACAACGATGAAGAGCATGCACATGATAACAGCACCAATGGCGAGGAATTCACCAAAGATGATCACGCGTTTGAACTTTACATAGTGGTGGAAGTATGCAGGAAGAACGAGCATAACAGCAGAAGCTGCAACCCCAACCAAATAGGTGAACTGAGCGATATAGAATCCCCAGGAGTTATCTCTTGTCAAACCGGTGATACCAAGACCATACATGAGCTGATAGATATATACACATCCGGCAATGGCAATTATTGTGCACAAAAAGCCAAGCCACGCATAGTATTTAGGTGAACCTTTTAATACTTTCTCAAGCATATTGCCTCCTAAATAATATAGTATACGCCCGGATCAGTACCAAGAGATGGTTTACGGCGTATAGTAAAGTTTTCAGCCAATGCTTGACGAACATCAGACTCAGGATCATTCAAATCACCAAACAAAATTGCACCGTCGGAAGCTTCAACACAAACAGGGAGTTTGCCGATTTCGAGGCGTTCAGCACAGAATGTACATTTTTCAACAACACCGCGCATACGAGACGGATATTCGTAATTCAAATCTTCTGCTTTGATGTACTGACGTGGGTCAGTGAAGTTGAAAGAACGTGAACCGTAAGGGCAGGCAGCCATACAGAAACGACAGCCCACACAGCGGTGATAGTCAATGGCAACAAGGTTTTGAGAAGTCAAATATGTTGCTTTTGTTGGGCAAACACGTACACAGCTTGGGTTTGAGCAGTGGTTGCAAAGCATAAAGTATGGACGATTTTTTACTTCTTCAGGAATGAGCGGAGAAGTATCGTCGGTGAAAGCATGGTGGAATTTATCGTGCCAAATCCATTTAATTTCTTTTGGGCCTTCGATTTTAGGTACGTTATGGTACTTATGGCAAGCCTCAATGATTGGCAGCATATCTTCTTCGGTTTCAAACTTACGGGTATCAATAACCATTGCAAAGCGTTTACCGTGCACTGCCTTTTCAGATACCTTGTAAGATCCGTCACCTGCTTCTTTTGTTGCGGTAACAGCTTTTGCTACGCTTGCACCAACACCAGCAGTGAGGGCAAAAGTAGAAAGACCCGCAACTTTCAAAAAGTAACGTCTATTAGCATTCATTATTTATTCCCCTGAGGCTGAATGTGACAATCCCAACAATAAGGTTCAACAGCGTTTTGGTCGTGACACTTTTTGCAGAAATTATCGTAATCAGTGTGACAAGCTAAGCAAGTTTTTTGTAAACTTGTTTCCCATTCTTTTCCAGTGCTTGAAACATACACACGTTTTTCTTCACGAAGGGCTTGATCACGCCATTCAATGAGGAGTTCCATGTGGTTTGCGCGCATCCATTCGGTTGGTTCAACACATTCAAGAGCTTCACCATTTTGGCCAACTGGTTTTGCAACATCTGGATAATCATATTTAGGAGTGCAGATATTGATCCAAATCGGGCTGGTAAAAAGCACTACAAAGAGGATAATACCTGTAATAACATACTTTGAGTTATACATTATTCTTCTCCTCCATTTTCTTGTTCTTCACCAGCTTCTTCTTCTGGTTCTGGGTCAGGGAATTCGAGGTCTTCCTGACGGAGGTCCATGGTACGAGGCTGCTGTTCGTCTTTCATGATCAGAGCGTTGCCGACTAATTCATGGAGACCGCTGACATCAACGCCCGGTACCCAGTAGTTCATAAGCGGAGGCAAAATAGCACGGTCAAGAGCACACATGCAGACAAGACGGTTTACATCATTGTGGTCAGCAACCCAGCGAACAGCGTTGGCACGTGGCAGACCGCCGCGCATACGCAGATTCATAACTTCTTCTGAGTTCAAACCGGAACCGGCACCGCAGCAGAATGTTTCTTCACGAATAGTGTGTTCAGGCATTTCATAGAAGTTGTTGCAGACAGCTTTAAGGATAGAACGAGGTTCTTCAAAGCAGCCCATAGCACGGGATGGGTTACAGGAGTCGTGCCAGGTGGTGATGAGATGATCGTTTCTTTCAGGACGCAGATTGAGTTTATTGTGTTTAATAAGGTCAGCAGTAAACTCAACAATGTGCACCATTTTGGTTGCTTTTGCATTTTCAAAAACAGTACCGGTAATTGGAGAAACAGGAGTTACCATGTTTGGAGGAGTCGGGCCGTTGTAGGTAGCCATGTATTGGTTGATGACACGCCACATGTGACCGCATTCGCCGCCCAAAATCCATTTTACGCCAAGGCGTTCTGCTTCGTGGTACATTTTTGCATTGAGTTTCTTTGCCATATCAAAGGACACGAAAGAACCAAAGTTACCGCCTTCTGAAGCATAGGTTGACAAGGTGTAGTCAAGACCGATTTCATGGAAGAGCATGAGGTAACCCATAAAGGTATAAATACCAGGGTCAGCAAATACGTCGCCGGAAGGAGTAATAAAGAGAACTTCATGGCCTTTTTCGTTGAAAGGAGGATTGATGCGGATACCGGTTACAGTTTCGATATCGTCGCACAAGAATTCAACGATTTCTTTGAAGGCATGAGGCTGAATACCAAGGTGGTTACCGGTACGGTTACAGTTGGCAACAGGTTCCATAACCCAGTTAATGCCAAGACCAAGTTCGTATAAAAGTTCACGAACAATGGCGGTGATTTCAGCTGTATCAATACCGTATGGGCAGAACAGAGAGCAGCGGCGGCATTCTGTGCATTGGTATGCGTAAGAGAAAAGTTCTTTTACAACATCTTTGTTTACAGAGCGCGCACCTGCAACTTTACCAAGGATTTTACCTGCAAAAGTAAAGTCTTTACGGTAAATGGAACGCAAGAGTTCTGCACGAAGCACAGGCATATTTTTAGGATCATTGGTACCAAGGAAGAAGTGGCATTTATCAGCACAAGCACCACAGCGTACGCAAGTATCCATGAAAACTTTCAAAGAACGGTGTTTTTCAAGGCGTTCTTTCAAACCATTATACAAAATTTCTTCCCAATTTTCAGGAAGGTTCCAGTCTTCTTCCTCAGGAGCCCAGGTGTGAGCATTGACGAAACCCATTTTTTCCATAGTTTCAGCTTTAGCTGGGTAAGGATAACGACCGGGAATAAATTCAGCTTTGATGTCCATCCAGCCTTTATCGGGAAAGCTAGCAGGCGTTTCAGCCAAAAGCTGATTAGAGGTAGGCATTTTAGCCATATTCTATCTCCTTAAGCTGGTGCTTTTTCGTTTGTTTCTTCGGTTGCTGGTTCTTCATCAGCGCTTTCTTCGAGAGGTTTATCTACAGGAAGATCAGCTTCAACCATAAGTTCACGGAAATCATCTTCATAAGCCGCATAGGTATGGAATTTCTTTGGTGGGTTCCATGGGTTAATGTGGCGAACTTCACGGGTATTACACTTGAGGTTACGTGTTGGTGAGAAGAAGATACCGCCCATATGCATCAGTTTTGAGAATGGGAAGTAAATGAGAAGCACACTCACAAAAGTAACGTGAATAAAGAAGATTGAGCCAATTTGTGATACTTGTTCCATGGTAGGAAGATTAAAGGTAACAAGCCCCATCAGTACCACTTTCACCATTGCAATATCAACCTTGTCAATATAACGCATGCAAATACCGGAACCAACTACTGCAAGTAAAAGGAAAAGTGCAAAGTAGTCAGCAGGAAGAGAAAGATAGCGAAGTCTTTCATTGCATACACGGCGAAGGAACAAGAATCCAAGACCGGCAAGGATCAATGCATTTGACATGAAGAAACGTGGTGTTCCAACCTGGAAAAGACCGTCTAAAAATTCCACAGCATTAATACAGAATGGTACTGGTTCAAGAATGAAGCGAGCATGACGAATAACAATAACAAGCATACTATAATGGAAAAGCAATGCAAAAAGCCATAACCATTTTGAAGAATAGTACGTAATACGTGGTGTTCCGTTGTCATCAGTACGTACAGCTCTTGTATTTCTAAAAAGAGATCTAAACGCAAAGATTTCCAAAGCCATACGTCCGATAAGCGCCATTGTGCTTGTAGGGGTATCGAGACGAGCAGGCTTAATCCAATCAAGAGATTTTTCTTGTCCGCCAGTTGTTGGAATTGCAAAAGGTACCGGGGATTTTGCCCAATACACTAATCGCATTATGAAGCCAATGATAAAGACGAGAAGTGCAAGACTTGGCAAAACGACGCCAAGCAAGTATTTCAAGCCGATCAAAGCTCCACCCCAAGCAATAGCAAGAATGATTAAAATTGCTCCTAATGCAATAGCCATTCCATTACTCCTCAGAGTTGTTGTTAGTTGACATTTTTTCCTCCCGCAGCTTCGCCCAGCGAACGACCTGAGATTGACTGCGATGTATTTCCTCTACTCGTAAATTAAAGACTTTTTCCCTGTCTGCCTCATATAAATCCAGTGACAAAAGCAAAAGGCCGTCAATACGAGCCTCTACCGTAAAAAATTCCTCAAAAATTTCCTGAAAAATTTTTGGGTCTTTATTTTCTTTGACAAGGCTGTCAAATACTTCCTCTTTAAATAATGACTTGAGCTGCGCCATGGGACCAACAGCACGGGAAGGCGGCATTTCCTGCACAGCACGAAGCTGCACAAGTTCTGCCAGCGCCTTATGTACATCAGAAAGCTCAATATCCTCACCAATAGCAGCGTCATATAAGACATTCAAGCTTGTTTGAGTAATAATTCCAATGGGATTTTGAAACCTGTCAGTGCTGGTGCGGATAAAGCCCGTACTCCCCAAAGGATAGGCAGCATAATATTTATCCACCCATTTTTGCAATAAAACAGTTTTATTTTGTTTCACGGTATCAAGAAAAAACATATGAACTCCAAGCTTGGACAGCACAACATTCTTATAAAAAAGGCTTGTTTATTTAAATGTTAAGTGCTAATAAAAACCCATCAAGCAGATAATAATGCCATTATCTTGGGTGACACTACCTTAAAAAGAGTTTAACCTCAAGATATTTTCTTAAAAAAAGTTAATTTTTTTTACGGGTTTTTGCCTAAACTATTTAATTCTATTGCCGAAATTAAGCTTATAGAAAAAAATTGCTCACATGAGCGCAAATAAAAGGATGTAGCTATGAAACTCACCACAAAATTGCTTTTAGCCTTTGGTGCGACCATTGTTTTGATCGCTGCGATTTCCTGTCTATCATGGTATGCAACTGCAAAATATGACAGACAAAAAGATGTGCTTTTGCTTTCTGAAAGTATCATTAATGACGTTATGGCAACGGAAAGTTACGTTGCGAAAGCTATTATTGACTACAAACCGGATCCAATTGAAGAATCTTATAAACGCCTTGACAGCAGCAAAAAGAATGCTGAGCAATTGTTAGGCATCGTTACAAGTCAGGAAAACAAAGACCACCTCAACAATATTTTGAAAAGTGTTGAAGGATACCGTCCAATTTTGAACACCATTGAAACTCTTTTCAATGATTTCAACAAAATTATGGCTGATGTAAGCAAATTGGGCAATAATGTACAAAAAAGACTTGATGACCTCAGCGCTGAAGCAGAAAAGAAAATGCTGATCACCGGCAATGCTGATGATTATAAAACTGCAACTCATATTGCACTTTCAGCAGCCAATATCCGTTACGCGCTGATGGGGGCATTATACGCTGAAACAGATGAAGCATATAAACATGCTGAGGACGTTATTGCAGCTGCCAATAAACTTTATGATCAAGATAATGTCAAAAACAACCCAATGTTCAGACAAACCATTGAGGATATCAGACTTTACCTTAATCAAGTACGGCCTCTTCTTGAAGCCGGAACCAAAATCCAAGACCTGAAGGAACAATCCAATAAGGGAGTACAATATGCTTTGCAGGAATCTTCCGCTGTTACTGAACTTGCTATTCTACTATTCAACAGCGTCAGCGCTTCTGTAAAACAACAGCTTATTGTTGCAACTATTATTGCAGTTCTCCTTGGTGTGCTCCTGACCATTCTCATCAGCAGAAACATTATGAAACAGCTCGGTACTGACCCAAGTGACCTCGCTGCTCTTGCTGAACGCGTAACCAACGGAGATTACGATATCAACGACGGACAGGAACATATCGGTGTATACCACAACATTATCATGATGGTTGAAAAACTGAAAGAAACCCTGCAGTTCTCTCAAGGCATTCTTTCATCCATGCCTATCCCTGTTGCTGTATTTGGTGCCAACAACAGACTCAAGTTTGCTAACCGCGAAATGATGAGCCTTCTTGAAATTCCTAAGAAAATGGAAGACTGCATCGGCGAAACTTCCGGACAGTTCATGTACCGTCAGGAAAACTTCAACACTGCAACTGCTAAAGCTATTGCAAGCAAACAAACCGGTCAGCTGGAAATTGAATACGAAACCCATAAGGGTAAACACATCAACGTTTCAACCATTGCTCAGCCACTTCTTGACACCCATAACAATGTATCTGATGTCATCAGCGTATGGCAGGATATCACCGAACGTGTACGTCAAAACAAGATTATTGCCGACTCACATCAAAACATGCAAAATATTGCAGTTGAACTTGAACAGGTTGCTACTATTGCTTCCTCTGCTTCTGAAGAACTTTCAGCTCAAATCGAACTTTCCGAAAACGGAGCTCAGGATCAGGCTGACCGTGTTGCTACAACCGCTACCGCTCTTGAAGAAATGAACGCTACTGTTCTTGAAATTGCCCGTAACGCAGGTACCACTTCCGACGGTGCTGCAAACGTACGAGCTGAAGCTTCCGCAGGTTCTGAATCCATGCAGGAATGCGTAAAGGCAATGATCGAAGTAAAAGAAGAATCCTTGAAACTGCAAACTGAAATGGGAGTTCTTTCCGAACATGCACAAGCCATTAACGAAATTATGAACGTAATTTCTGATATTGCTGACCAAACCAACCTCCTTGCTCTGAACGCAGCTATCGAAGCTGCCCGTGCAGGTGAAGCAGGACGCGGATTCGCAGTTGTTGCTGACGAAGTCAGAAACCTTGCTGAAAAAACCATGACCAGTACTACAGATGTTGGCAATGCAATTTCTGCAATTCAAAAATCAACTGCGGACAATACCCGCCTTGTAGTGGACGCTGTTGAAAAGATTGAAAAAGTTACTGAAATGGTAAGTCAGGCCGGTGACGCTCTCCTTGGTATTGTACAGCTTGCTGATACAACTGCCGATCAGGTTCGTGCTATTGCTACAGCTTCTGAAGAACAATCCGCAACCAGTGAAGAAATCACCCAGTCTGTGGACAGTATCAACAACATTGCTAAGGAAAACGCCAACAACATGCAGGAAGCCCGCAAGGCAGTTGATGAAGTGGTAAGCCAAACCCATGTTCTCAGCCAGCTGATTGAACAATTGCAGGCTCAAAACAAAGAATAAAGCGTAAATGAAAATAAGGGCGTTTGCCTGAAAACAAAAGCCCTTATTCTCATCGCAAATAAGCATAAAAGTACATAGCAAACATCAGCGGTGGAAGGCTTTTCGGTAAAACAAAAGCCTTCCACCCTAAAAAAGATTTACTGTCAGCCGATAATAATGTATAATTACAAAGAGAATACCTCTCTTGACGCTCTTTCAAAAACAAAATTTTTTTGCTCCTGTCTGGACTGATTTTCTTCCTCTTTTTTTCTTTCTGGCATGCAGACAATAGTATACTTTTATTAATTTTTCCGTATTCTCTTGAACCCGCATGCAGAATACGGTACCAGCGCAAATAATTAACATTTATATATACTCAGCAAACAATGCTCGTCAGGGCATACACCATATATAGCTTGCTCCCTGAGCAAGGAAAAAGAGGTAGCGACATGAAATTAACTACAAAACTCCTTTTAACATTCAGTATCACCATTTTACTTGTTGTGTATATTGGTATACTTGCCTGGAATACAGCAGCAAAATTTGACAGACAAAAAAATGTTCTTGCCTATGGCGACAACATTATTGTCGGTGTTTTAAGCACCGATAAAACAGCATTGGCGGCTATTTCAACCAATAACCTTGAACTTTTTAACGAAATAAAAAAATCCCTTCAGGAAATTTACCAAAACTGTGATAATTTGCTGGAAATCGCTCATCAGCAAGTTACCAGAGACCATGTTACCAATATCAAAAATACAACTGATAAGTATGTTCCCCTTATTGATAAAATTTTAAAACTTTACACTCAATTCCATGAAACTGAACAAGTACTCATCAAAGCCGGCTCTGCTATTCAGAATGATTTGTCTGCTATCGAAAAAAGCACAGAACAGACCTATAATCAAACAGGCAATGCAGATCTCTTGCTGACAACGAAAATGATTGGTGAATATTTTACCAATACTCGTCTTGCTGTGTCAAACTTCGTCATTGCCTATTCTGATGAAAATCTTGCTGTGGTGAATAAACGTATTCAGGAATTAAACGATAAAACAGCAGAGCTTAAAAATAATGCCCTTTTTGCTCCTGTTCTCAAAGATATTGAATCCTATCTTCAAGCAGCAACCCCTTTGTTTACCATAAATAAAAATCTCCATGCTGCCCTTGCACAAGGTATGGAATACAGTGCCTTTAATCTGGAAGAAGCTTCTGCTATTTCTGATATTGCCCATAAAGCCTTTGCACGAGTTGAAGGTGAAGTTAGACGTTCCGTTTTATATGCTGTCGGCTTCTCTGTTCTTCTCGCTGTTGCGTTAGCTATTTTCCTCAGCAAAAATGTGATGAAACAACTGGGCACAGACCTAAGCGACCTTTCAGTTTTGGCTGAACGCGTCACCAACGGCGACTACGACATCAACGACGGAAAACCACATATCGGCGTTTACCACAACATTATCATGATGGTTGAAAAGCTGAAAGAAACGCTTGAATTCTCTCAAAATATTCTTGCTTCCATGCCTATTCCCGTAGCTGTCTTTGGTTCTAACAACAAACTCAAATATGCAAACCGCGAAATGATGACTCTGCTTGAAATTTCCAAGAAAATGGAAGACTGCATCGGCGAAACTTCCGGACAATTCATGTACCGTCAGGAAAACTTCAACACAGCTACCTGTAAAGCCATTGCAAGCAAACAAGCCGGCAAACTGAACCTTGAATATGAAACCCACCGCGGCAATCATATCAATGTTGCCACCATTGCCCAGCCTATTCTTGACCATGAAAATAACGTATCAGACGTTATCAGCGTATGGCAGGATATTACCGAAACTGTACGCCAAAACAAAATTATCGCTGACTCTCACCAAAACATGCAAAATATTGCAGTTGAACTGGAACAGGTTGCAAGCATTGCTTCTTCCGCTTCCGAAGAACTTTCAGCTCAAATCGAACTTTCTGAAAACGGCGCCCAAGACCAGGCAGAGCGTGTTGCAACCACAGCTACCGCTCTTGAAGAAATGAATGCAACCGTTCTTGAAATTGCCCGTAACGCCGGCACTACCTCTGACAGCGCTTCCAATGTACGTGCTGAAGCTTCCGCAGGTTCTGAATCCATGCAGGAATGTGTAAAGGCTATGGTTGAAGTAAAAGAAGAATCCTTGAAACTGCAAACTGAAATGGGAGTTCTTTCCGAACACGCACAAGCCATTAACGAAATTATGAACGTGATTTCCGATATTGCCGACCAAACCAACCTCCTTGCTCTCAACGCCGCAATCGAAGCTGCCCGTGCAGGTGAAGCGGGACGCGGATTTGCCGTTGTTGCGGACGAAGTTCGCAACCTTGCTGAAAAAACCATGACCAGCACCACAGACGTTGGCAATGCAATTTCCGCAATTCAAAAATCAACTGCCGACAATACCCGCCTTGTAGTTGACGCTGTTGAAAAGATTGAAAAGGTTACCGAAATGGTTAGCCACGCAGGAGACGCTCTCCTTGGTATTGTTCAGCTTGCTGATACAACTGCCGACCAGGTTCGTGCTATTGCAACGGCTTCTGAAGAACAATCCGCAACCAGTGAAGAAATCACCCTGTCTGTTGACAGTATCAACAATATTGCCAAGGAAAACGCAAATAATATGCAGGAAGCCCGCAAGGCAGTCAATGAAATGGTAAGCCAAACTCAAGTTTTGAGCCAACTTATTGAACAACTGCAACACAGCAGTAAAAATGGATAATCGATGACAAGTAAATAAGGGCTTTTCAAAAAAGTCCTTATTCTTGTTTGGAAACAGAGTAAAAGCAAATATATCTGTTTTATGCCTGATCTTCATTTACCGCTCTCCTGTCCGTACATTGTATATCTTTCTGAAACGACGATATGACCGGCACAACTTGACAATATTGTAAAGAGATTTTTTATGAGACTATCAATACTGCAAAAAATGTTAACTTTTATTTTACTCCCTGCAATCATTGGACTTATTGCTGTTACCGCTCTCAATTACAATTCAGCAGACAAAGCTCTAACCAACCAAATTAACGAAGAATTGCAGTTGGTTTTGCACGGACAAAAAGTTGAACTTTTCAATACGGTTAATCTGCTCGCCAGTACCATGAATAATTTTGCCCTTAATGCTGATGTCATTGAATTTTTGAGGGCAAAAGCCAATAATACAGGCAATGAAAACAAAGAACTGGAACAAAAAATAAAAGAAAGCATTTTATATCTGGTCAAAAACTATGGTTTGCTGCGTGACGTCGGTCTGGTAGACAAAAACGGCACAGTGCTTATCCACTCCACAGAAAGTTTTATTGGAAACAGCATTGCTGAACGCGCATATTTTAAAGCTGCCATGAAAGGGGAAGTAGCTCCTGTTACCATTCAAAGCAAGGCAAACGGGCGTTTATCCTCTGCCGCCGGATTTCCGGTCAAAGATGGCGACAACATTATTGGTGTTGTCTATACCACCATGGCACTCGAAAAAGTGGCACAAACAACAACAGATACTGTCCAAATTGCCCAAACCGGCAAATGCTTTGTTTATGATAAAAACGGCAAACTGCTCATGCACCCTGATAAAGAGCTTGTCGGTGCAGAGGACGCAAATCAGCCATGGTTCCAATATATGCTGTCCGCAGCCACAGGACATTATGAATTTAAACAAAATGATGTCGAAATGCAGGCATATTTTGACCGTATTCCTTTAGCTGACTGGCTTATCATTATCAGTGTGGAAAAAGATGATATTTTTGCCCCTGTTCGTGCCATGTTCATGCAAAGTGTTCTGGCTGCATTTTTAACCATGCTGATTGTAGGCCTGATTATTGTCTTTGTAGCCAAAGACATCGTCAGCGTACTGAGAAACCTTGCAGGATTTATTGAAAAAATTGCCCACGGAGAACTCAATCTTCCTAAGGAGGAAGAAGAATACCTTATTCGCGACGGAAAACGCAGTGATGAAATAGGTATCATGGCTCGGGGGACACAAGAAATGCTGAAAGGACTGCGTCTTCTCTTAAATACGGAAGAAGCAAAAGCACAGGCAGAAGAAGCAGCAAAACAAGCAGCCCTTGCCATGGCACAGGCACAGGAACAAAATAAAATTGCGGCTGCCCAGCGTGAAAATATGCTGGCTGTAGCTCAGGAATTGGAACACATAGTCAATATCGTTTCTTCTGCATCTGAAGAGCTCTCCGCTCAAGTGGAACTTTCTGAAAACGGTGCAAGGGATCAAGCTGATCGTGTTACCACAACGGCTACAGCTCTGGAAGAAATGAATGCGACTGTTCTTGAAATTGCCCGCAACGCCGGTACAACTTCTGACAGTGCCTCCAATGTGCGTTCCGAAGCTTCTGCAGGTTCAGAATCCATGCAGGAATGTGTACGTGCAATGGTAGGCGTAAAAGAAGAATCCTTGAAACTGCAAACTGAAATGGGCGTTCTTTCTAACCACGCAGAAGCAATTGACGAAATTATGAACGTAATTTCCGATATTGCCGACCAAACCAACCTCCTTGCGCTCAACGCCGCAATCGAAGCTGCCCGTGCCGGTGAAGCAGGACGCGGATTTGCGGTTGTTGCTGACGAAGTCAGAAAGCTTGCTGAAAAAACCATGACCAGCACCACAGATGTTGGCAATGCAATTTCCGCAATTCAAAAATCAACCGCTGACAATACGCGCCTTGTCGCAGAAACTGTTGTAAAAATAGAAGAAGTAACAGATATGGTAAGCAAAGCCGGTGAGGCTCTCCATGGAATTGTTCAGCTTGCTGATACAACCGCCGATCAGGTTCGTGCCATTGCAGCCGCTTCTGAAGAACAATCCGCAACCAGTGAAGAAATCACCCACTCTGTGGAAAGCATCAACAGTATTGCAAAAGAAAATGCAAACAATATGCAGGAAGCCCGCAAGGCTGTTGAAGAAGTGGTGTCCCAAAGCCATATACTGAGCCAGCTTATTGAGCAATTGCAGGCATCAAAATAATAATTATTAACTAAATAAACATAAGACGAGCTTTTTCTCAAAAAGAAACAGCTCGTTTTTTTATTAAAAACCCTATTCTCTTTTTGTAAAATGCCGTTAAACAATATTGACAATTAATTTTATTCTATTAAACTAATGAACAAAAATTATTTGTCAATTTTTAATTTTATTTTGCACTGTCAAAGAAATTTGCTCTCGCAGAGCATGAAATAAAAAAGGATGTGCTATATGAAACTTTCCAACAAATTGATTGCGTCTTTCAGCTGCCTTATAATTCTTCTTTTGATTATGTCTGGATTATCATGGTATGCCGTACAAGACTTCACAAGACAAAAAGACTTTTTGACAAAAACAGAAGACTTTGTTTCCGACGTATTGAGAGCCAACGGCGAAGTTCTGGCTGCTATTGCTGTTAATGATACACAGGCAGTGAACAAAGCAGCAGAAGATTTTGCTAATAATGCCTCAGTGATTGAAGAGCTCCTTAGTCTTGCAAACGTGGAAGTAACCAAAAATCTTCTTACAAGCACAAAAGAAGAATCTGCTGTTTTGCCCCAAATTATTTATGGCTTAGGCAGTTCTTTCGACCAAATCCGTAAAATTGACGATGCTCTTGGTGTTGTTGGCAGTGATATTATTAAAGAACTTGAAACCCTCACCGCCGACGCTGTAAATAAATACAATACTACAGGCAATGCAGATGCCTATATGCGTCTTTCTGAATTTGACTCAATGATGATGCAGCTTCGTCAAGCTTTGGCTAACTACCAAATGAGCAAAACAGAAGCATCTTTAAAAGATGTGCAAGAACGTATTGATAATATGAAAGCTTTTTGCAATGCTAACAGCGGCAATAAAGTTTACGGAACATTACTTGTAAAAGCAGGCGATTACCTCAGCGAAAGTTTGCCTCTTATTGAAGCGCATAAAAAACTGCATGGAGGTATTGCTGAAGGCACTGCCCACGTGCAAAAACTCGAAGACAGCGGTAAACAATTATCCGTTATCGCTCGTCAACGCTTTGAAAACACAAAACAAAACACCATTATGCAAATTATGACCGTTGGCGGTATTGCAATTATTATTGCTATTTTCCTGACAATCTTTATCAGCCGCAACGTGCTCAAACAACTTGGTGCTGATCCTCAGGATCTTTCTGATATTGCTACCCGTGTAACCAACGGCGACTACGACATCAACGACGGAAAAGAACATGTTGGCGTATACCGCAATATTATCATGATGGTTGAAAAACTGAAAGAAACTCTGGAATTTTCTCAAGGCATTCTTTCATCCATGCCAATCCCTGTGGCTGTATTTGGCGCCAACAACAGACTCAAATACGCAAACCGCAAAATGATGAGCCTCCTTGAAATTACCAAGAAAATGGAAGACTGCATTGGTGAAACCTCCGGTACTTTCATGTATCGTCAGGAAAACTTCAACACTGCAACAGCTAAAGCTATTGCAAGCAAACAAATGGGTCAGCTCGATCTTGACTATGAAACCCATAAGGGCAAACATATCAACGTTTCAACCATTGCTCAGCCCCTTATTGACAGCCATAACAACGTTACCGACGTTATCAGCGTATGGCAGGATATTACCGAACGCGTACGTCAAAACAAAATTATTGCAGATTCTCATCAAAACATGCAAAATATTGCTATTGAACTGGAACAGGTTGCAAGCATTGCTTCTTCCGCTTCCGAAGAACTTTCAGCTCAAATTGAACTTTCTGAAAACGGCGCTCAGGATCAGGCTGACCGTGTAGCAACCACAGCTACTGCTCTTGAAGAAATGAACGCCACTGTTCTTGAAATTGCCCGTAACGCAGGAACCACTTCCGACAGCGCTGCAAACGTACGTACCGAAGCTTCTGCCGGTTCTGAATCCATGCAGGAATGCGTAAAAGCCATGGTTGAAGTTCGTGAAGAATCCTTGAAACTGCAGTCTGAAATGGGAGTTCTTTCTGAACATGCACAAGCCATTAACGAAATTATGAACGTAATTTCCGATATTGCCGACCAAACCAACTTGCTGGCTCTGAACGCAGCTATCGAAGCTGCCCGTGCAGGTGAAGCCGGACGCGGATTTGCGGTTGTTGCTGACGAAGTTCGTAACCTTGCTGAAAAAACCATGACCAGTACCACAGACGTTGGCAATGCAATTTCAGCCATTCAAAAATCCACAGCTGACAACACCCGTCTTGTAATTGATGCTGTTGAAAAAATTGAAAAGGTAACTGAAATGGTTAGCCAGGCTGGCGACGCTCTGCTCGGTATTGTTCAGCTTGCTGATACAACAGCCGACCAGGTTCGTGCTATTGCAACCGCATCAGAAGAACAATCTGCAACCAGTGAAGAAATTACCCAGTCTGTTGACAGTATCAACAACATTGCAAAAGAAAACGCAAACAACATGCAGGAAGCCCGCAAGGCCGTTGAAGAAATGGTTAGCCAAACCCACGTCCTCAGCCAACTCATCGAACAACTGCAGGCAACAAATAAAGAATAATTTATTGATTATTCTCAAAAATAAAAAGGCTTTCCCGCAAGGGAAAGCCTTTTTTTGCTATATAATCTTATTGATTTTTACAGGGAAAGAACTTTCGAGAGAGTTCTCTCCCTGTACCCTCTCTCAAAGCTTTTTAAGCTTTTGTATTCCTGCGTCAAAATTTTTTAGAAAAAAAAGGTTGCTTTGTTATGCTCGAAACGACGAATATTCCAAAAATTTTACTTGTAAAATTTTTGCGATAAGGGGTTTGGGGGAGCGGTAGCCGTTGCCAACTTGTTGGCTTACGGATAGCGACAGCAGAGCTATTATCCCCCAAAAAAATTCAACCATAAAAAATATTGACAACTACTTCATTTTAATAGAATTAAAAAATTGAGGTAAATTTGATAGAATTGAGAAATAATTGAGGCAGATATGGCACTTTCAAAAGATAGAAAAAAGACACTTTTTGTTTTATTTTGTTTGGCGCTTCTTTATATATCATGGGGCTCATCTTTCTTATTCACCAAACTGGGACTTGCCTATATCCCCGGCGTTTTGCTCGGCGGCGTGCGGGCTGTCTGTGCAGGCATCATCCTCTTTGCCTTGGGCATATTCACGCAGGGCTATTATAAAATCTCTTGGGCGGATATAAAATTCTCCACTATCCTTGCCTTTTTTCAGGTATTTTGCAGTTCTGCCCTCCTGACAAAGGGGCAGGAAACCATTACCTCCGGGCTTGCAGCACTTTTATGCGGCACAGTTCCCTTGCTCATGATGCTGGGCGAATGGCTTTTGTGGGGCGGAAACCGTCCAAACCTCAAGCATTTTATTGGCCTCGGCATTGGCATAACCGCCATTGCCTCCATCAATATTTCCACCCTGTTCACGGGCGGGATTTCCATTATTGGTTTGACTCTCGCCATTTCTTCAGTTCTTGCCTGGGTTTATTCCGGACATTATTCTAAAATGTGCTGCACCAGCAACAGCCTCTATATTTTCCAATCAACAGGGCTTATCCTCTTTATTGGCGGGATTGAGTGCCTTATTTTTGGCTTCCTCATCGGCGAACGCTGGGATGTGAGCCTCTTTGATTTCAATGGCTTCCTTATTCTTTCTTTCCTCGTGCTCATGTCTTCCATTGTGGGCTACACAACCTATTTGTGGCTGCTGTACCATGTACGCCCTGCCGTTGCCTTCTCCTATGAATACGTCAACCCGGTAATCGCCCTCGGGCTTGGCGCCCTCTTCCTTGGTGAAGAACTGACCATTTACCACATCATTGCCTGCGTTGCCCTGCTCGGCTCCGTCTTCCTCGTCAGCAACTACGGCAAAGAGTAACCATACCAACTATCTTTTTCTTAAAACGGTTTCTTGACAACCTTTATAATTACGAATAATTTTTATAAAATTAATTATTACAATAGGAAATAATATGGTCAAAAGTGTTGAAGAAAAAGTTGAAGATTATTTCAAAAATCAACTTTCTCAAAACAATATTAAATATTTTTGTAAAACTGAAACTATTAATATAGCAATTGATAATGCACTAAAGCAAGCTCAAAGCAAATCTGGCGGCTCTGGTAACAATTATCCCGACATTAAAGTATTTTTAAATGGAGCTAATAACCGAGCAATACCTGTTATGATTGAAGCAAAAGGCGGGAAAAATAAATTAATAAAAAATGATGCTCACGGAAAAATTGAATATTCCTCAAGTGGCAGCCGTACAGCAATAACAAATTTTGCGGTCAATGGTGCCTTACATTATGCAAATGCTATTCTTGATGAAGGAACATATCAAGAAGTTATTGCCATTGGTTTAAACGGTTATGAAGAAAATGATATATTAAAAACTGAAATTGCTGTTTTTTATATTTCAGAAGAAAACTCTCGTTTTCCTATTACCCTTCCATTTGATGATTTATCTTTTTTAAAAACTAAAAATTTTGATAAATTATGTGATGATTTAGATCATTGCACGCTTACAGAAGCGGAAAAAGAAGAACTGAAAAAAGACAAACGTATTCAACTTGAAAAAAAAATAAAACAAATTCATCAAGACATTTATGAAGATACAGAAATAAAAACCAAACTTTCTACAAATGAAAAGCTCTATCTTTTCTCAGGTCTAATTATGGCAGCATTACCTATTGAGGGTAGTTCTGATCTCAAAGTAGAAGATTTAAAAGGAAACAACAACGATATAACCCATGACGGAAAAATAATTTTAGATCGTATAAAAGTTTTTTTAGCTTCCAAAAGTAGTCCACAAGATAAATCAGAAATGATTCTTGGTCTTCTTAGTCCTATTTTTAATAATAAACTTATCTGTATGCCCATAAACGGTCTAAGCAAACTACGAAATTTTTATAACGAAATATATGAAGATATTATTCCTATCCTTAAATTACGATTGCATGTTGACTTTACAGGTATCATCCTAAACTCATTAAGCGATTGGCTTAAAATTGATAACGACAAATATAATGATGTGGTACTTACTCCACGTTATGTAACATCATTAATGGTGAAGCTTGATCGTACAAACAAGGATTCTTTTGTTTGGGATACCGCCATGGGGTCAGGCGGGTTTCTTATTGCAGCTATGGAGCAAATGGTTGAAGACGTAAAGAAAAAAATTTTGACCCAAGAAGAAAGAGAAAAAAAAATAAAGCAAATAAAAACTAATCAACTTCTGGGAATTGAAGTTCTAGGAAATATTTTTGTACTTGCAGTTATTAATATGATTTTAACGGGCGATGGTTCCGCAAATATCATTAATGGTGACAGTTTTCACTATCATGGTAATTTCCCTGCTAATGTTTTCTTATTGAATCCTCCTTATAGCGCAGAAGGTAAAGGTTTTAATTTTGTTGAACGAGCACTCTCTAAAATGACTAAAGGTTATGCTTGTGTACTCATTCAAGAAAATGCTGGGTCAGGTAATGGACTTCCCTATACAAAAGAAATTTTACAAAATAATAGTTTACTTGCAAGCATTCACATGGCTGATATTTTTAAAGGAAAAGCCAGTGTACAAACAGCCATTTATCTTTTTGAAGTTAATAAGCAGCATGATAAAGACAGCCTTGTCACTTTTATTGACTTCTCTAATGATGGATATTTACGGCAGAACCGTCGCAAATCAACAGAAAGCGTTAATTTACAAGATGTAGATAATGCTGTTCTTCGTTATAAAGAGATAGAAGCAATCATTCTTGGTAAAAAGAAAGAAACTAATTATTATAACGAAAATAACGGACTAGTTATTCGTGATACAATTAGCTTAGAGGGGAATGACTGGACCTACAATCAGCACAAAAAAATAGGTATTATTCCAACAGAAGAGGATTTTAAAACTACAATAAAAGATTTTCTTTCATGGAAAGTAAGCCAAATTATTCAAAGTGAGGATTCACTAAGCCTGGGAAAAAAGTAAGCCCCCGTTTGCAAACCCTTGAAGAAAATTTCAAGAATAACGGGGGCAAATTTGAGACATTTAAAGTAGGTGATATTTTCGATATACATCCTACAAAAAATTATGGTCTCACAAATTATAAATTATTTCAAACAAAAGGCAAAACTCCTGTTGTTGTTAATTCATCATCCCAAAATGGGATTGGTGGATATGTTAATTTAAAACCAACAGAAAAAGCAAATACAATTACTTTTTCTGATACAACTACAGCAGAAAGTATTTTTTTGCAAAGTGAAGACTTTATTGGGTATTCACATGTACAAGGATTATATCCTAAAAAAAACATATCTAATTGGAATGAAAAAACCTTACTTTATTTTGTAGCAATTTTTAAAAAATCAGCTTTACAACATAACTTTGATTATGCAAATAAATTTAATCGTAAACTAGCTTCAAAAATTGATGTCGTTCTACCCGTAAAAAACAATAACCAACTTGATTTTTCCTATATGGAACAATATGTACACGAACTTGAAATTGAACATATAAACAAACTAGATGCTTATCTTTTAGCTAGTGGATTAAATAATTATAACCTTACTTGCCAAGAAAAAAATGCTTTAAGAGAGAGAGAGAGAGAGAGAGAGAGAGAGAGAGAGAGAGAGAGAGAGAGCAGTAATTATGCCATTTTTAATTTTTCTAATATTTTTCATAAAGCTCAGACTGGCAATTTTGACATTCAACGCCACCACGTTAATGGCAAAGGAGAAATATATATTAATTCAGGTCAAGAGAATCAAGGCATAGTTGGAAAAACTGATATAGAAGCAAAGATTTTTCCTGCTAAAACTATTACTGTCGATATGTTTGGTTACGTATGGTATCGAGATTTTGCTTACAAAATGGCAACCCATGCTCATGTTTTTTCTTTATCTTCAAAAGAACAATACAGTGAAAATGTTTTGCTTTACCTTGTTTCAGCAATGTCATATTTAAAAAAGAAATACAACTATAATGAGATGTGCAACTGGACAAAAATGAAAAATGAAAAACTTTACCTGCCAATCTCTGCTTGTGATCAACTCAATATTGCTTTAATGGAAAACTACATCCAAGCCATAAAAAAACTTGTCATAGCTGATTTAATAGAATGGAAAGATCTTCAAATTAATACATATAAAAAATTATTAATAACAACTAATTATTAATATTGAAACAGTAAAAGGTAAAAGTTAGTTCTCAAAATTTTCTTTTATAAATTGTTTCAAACGATTTCTATCTTCATTTGCCTGATCAGCTTTAAAATATATTTCAATAAAAGTTACTTTTCTTTTTTCCTCTTCCCAGACAAAAATCACTCGAAGTCCAGAAGCTGAACCTCGCCCTTTCAATGCTCTGCAAGAGAATTTACGTATTTTATTTGATGTATATGTTTCCCCGCAAAAACTTTCTATAGGAACAATGGATTTATTATCAATATCAAATTCATAATACGCTTCAATACTTGCCTTTTTCATCAATTCAAAATCTGCACCAAGCGTTGAAAACTTCTTCGCTAGTTTTTTGAAATCTTTTTCAAATTCGGGAATAGAAATATACTTAATCATCTTCTTCGGCATACTCCCGAACAGAAGTTTCAGGCGCTCTATAAAAAACGCTCTCATATTCTATTACTTCTTTATCCGCTGCAACAACCCATGGAATATCCTTATGCGAAAAGTCAGAGAGTTCTTTCGCACTTTTATCGGAAAGCCGTTCCAGTTCTCTATCAATATGATTTAATTCCTGCGCAGACAAAAGTGATAAATCAGGTTTTATTCTTGGCAGATATTTTGTTTGTTCTTTTTTAAAATATTTTGTTTTAACTTCCTCTAAAACTCCTTCTTTTTCCATTTCTGCGATTAATTTTGCAAAATCAACAGGAGTAGGTCCGTATGTATTTTTTATATAAGTAAGTCCCATAAGCTGTTCTTCAAAAAGTTCATAATAATCAAAATCTATAAAATATAAGAGCTTATAAATAACAGTTTGCCCCACATTAGGCTTCGCCCCTACTTTATTGAGAATATAAAGTAAAACCTGCTTAAATTTTAATATATTATTTTGAGGAATATTTATTCTAAACGCTTGCTTTTCTGGCATGCTGTCAGATTCTATAATATTATATTCCCGGAAAACAGGAAGTTTATTATCAATAAAACATGAATAATCCACATCAAAAAAATGTGAAAACTTTTTGATCATTTCTGCTGAAAAATTCATTTCACTATTTTCGTATTTTACAACTGTTTGGCGTGATAACCCCAGCTCTTTTGCTAATTCTTCTTGAGAAAGCGAAGCCTTTTCACGCAAAAATTTAAGCACACTAGCCATGATTACTCCTTTTGTTGTTAGTAGTATAATACAAAAAGCAGATATGTCAATAATTGTTGACAACATCATGTAAAGATATGTAGATATTATTTGCAAAAAAAAGGACTTATGAACATCATAAGTCCTTGAAATATGTGGCGCGCCTGGAGCGATTCGAACGCCCGACCTACAGGTTCGTAGCCTGTTGCTCTATCCAGCTGAGCCACAAGCGCACTTGAGATTTTCTTATATACACTTAGCAAACACTTGTCAAGTTTTTTTATTAAATTTAAATTATTCTTGTTTTTAAAAATAAAAAAATCATAAAATTTTCATCAGAAAAACAGACAAAAAAATCAATATTTTCACATTGTTAAACCTATATATATATATATATAGGAAAACCTGCAAAAACCAATGCATGCATCACTTGACATCGTGTTCAATACTAAATATTTTCAGAAAAAATTTCTAACGAACAGACTAACCGCCTATGAAAACTTCAGAACAATCTTCTCTCGGCTTTCAGTTTCTTCATGCCATTTTTGTTGGCAAAAACTGTAAACTGGCCCTTTCGCTTTGTGATTTTCCATTAACTGTTATATTGCAGGATACAGTCTATCAAATATCCGTGTCTGACAAATTCAACGAAATTTTTTCAGATTTAATTCAAAAAAAACCGGAACAACTTGAACTTGTTTCCGAACGGTTTCTTTTTAAAAGCGAAGCCATGTCCGTGCTTTTCATTGAAGCGGAATTTCCCTGCGCCAACTTTTCCGTCACAATCCATTTTGTCATCAGCAACAATAAAATCCGCTCAGTGCATTTTCTTACTAAAGCCTTGGAAAACACTTCAAAAGTGAAATTTCTTTTCTCAAACGAAGAAACAGTCCGCAGCGAGACAAATTCTTCCGATCTTTTTCAAAACTCTCCGATAACGGCACTCAAGAACAAGCCGATGTTTCCGCTCCTGAAACCTGCTGTGAATGTATCTTTTGAATGCACCGACACCACCAGCAACCATAAACTTATCGATAAAGTAAACAATCTCCGTCTCCGTTCCCTGAATTTTCTTTCAAAACATGGTGACCTTTCAAAAATTCAAAAGAGCGTTCCTTGTTCTCTCAACCAAATCCCGCTCAAACTTCTGAAGCTCAAAACAGCATTGGAACACAGCGGTATTTTTTATTGGGAATACGACCCTGTCAAAGACGAAGGCAACATAGATATCTTCAATAACAAGGAAGAAATCCGTTATTCGGGCTTTACCGAAATGCTCGGACGCTTTTTCAACATCACTCCCCGTTCACAGCAAAAATTGATTGATTTGCACAAAGCCCTTTTAAAGGGAGAAACGGAAATTTCCGCCGATATACAAGTATATAACAAGGAAGGCAAAGAAGAATGGCAAAAAATCCGATACAGCGCCATAAAAACCGACAATTCCGTGCTTGCTATCGGAACATGTGAAAACAACAATGATCTTATAGAGCTGAAAAAACTTTTTTCCGTCGCAACAGAACAGACAGGACTTTATATTTGGAACTACGACTTCGCAGCAAGGACATTGACACTTGAAAACCATCCGAAATCAAACTTCTTTCAAACAACTTCCTTTGTCAATGTTCCCGACAGTCTTTTTAAGGCGGAACTCATCCATCCTGACGACATAGAAAAATGCAAAGACATTTTCAAAAAAATTGAATCCGGCGAAGCTGTAATCAAAGAAGAATTGCGAATAAAAGATTCCATCATGGATGAATTTGTCTGGCATCAGGTTTCATTTTCCGTAAAACCGAACAAGATAGGCAGTCCGTCTTCAGCCATTGGCACGATTTACAACATCCAACAGCAGAAAAACCTTGAAGAAAACTATAAGCAGGAATTTAAACTTTTTGACACAAAAAATGAAGCAAACATTTTAAACTGCATATACAGCTTCAATGAAAGAAAAGTTATCCGCATGATATCGTCAATAGAATCCCTCAATCATGAAAACCTGAGCTTGCAGGAATTAAGAGACAATATCGCCGATCTTTGCCTTGATCAGGAGAAAAAACAGCTTATTTTAAAAACTATCAGCAGAAAAAACCTATTGAAATTTACCGGAGAACAAAATTCCCAAGAAGCAATCATATTCCCTTTCAAAACAAACGGCAGCGACAGCATTTGGACCGCTCTCAAAATCGTTTTATTGAAAAATCCGACAACGCAAGAAAATTTCGCAAAAATCACGATGGAAGACATCACTATCAATTACATTAAAAAAGCTTACAGCAATAAACTTTCCAATCACAGATACGATTTCATCATGCGTATCAACTATGCTACGGGCAATTACGTATCTTCCTTTGGCAGCGAAATCCAAAAATCCCTTCAGGACATCTCTTTTTCCGGCAATTATTTTTATGATTATTTGGCATTCGGCAATTCAATAGTTATAAAAGAAGAACGTTCAACCTATTTGGAAACCGTAAAACCTCAAAACATTTTGGAGCGTCTCAAGCTTGAAGGCGAGTTCAGCTTCATTTACCGCACTGTCACTAAAGACAACGAGAACCGCTACAATCGGGCACATTTTTTCATGCTTGACGAAAATTCCCAAACGTTTTGCGAAAGAAGCTTC
This sequence comes from uncultured Mailhella sp., assembly GCA_910578585.1. Classification (GTDB taxonomy): domain Bacteria; phylum Desulfobacterota; class Desulfovibrionia; order Desulfovibrionales; family Desulfovibrionaceae; genus Taurinivorans. The sequence continues at coordinate 5,184 of CAJTRG010000019.1, read as the reverse complement.
GATATCACGGACAATTTCAAACTCGAACAAGAAAAAGATTCCATGCTCCACAAGTCGCTGCAAATGGCAAATGAGGCCATAAAAGCAAAAAGCCAATTCTTGGCTTCCATGAGCCATGACATCAGAACCCCCATGAACGCAATCATCGGCATGGCGAATATCGCCCTTGAAGATATTGACAATAAAGAGCAAATAAAAGAAAGCTTGGACGTCATCCAATCAAGTTCCGAAAGCTTGCTTGCGATTATCAATGATATCCTTGATGTCAACCGTATGGAAAGCGGAAAAGCGGATCTCAACAATAAACCTTTTGCCCTTCTAAAAGCTTGCGCAGAAATTGTGAATACCTTCAAAGGTATCGTCATGCAAAAAAAACAAGAATTAAAATTTGAATGCAATTCCGTTACAAACGACTACATTATCGGCGATATAAGCAACTTTAAACGCATACTCACGAATCTGCTCGGCAATGCGGTGAAATTCACACCTATGCACGGAACTGTCATTTTCAAAGTGTTCCAAGAAGAAACCAACAATCCCAAAACAGCCCATTTTAAAATTCAAATCCAAGATACTGGAATCGGCATTTCCAAAGAACAGATGCCGAAAATTTTTGAAGCATTCCAAAGGGAAGAAAACGACACAATCAAGCGCATTGAAGGTTCCGGGCTCGGCCTTGCCATTGTGAAAGCCTTAGTGGAAATGCAAGGGGGCACTGTTTGCGCTGAAAGCGAAAAAGGCAAAGGCACAACGTTCACGCTGCATTTGGAATATGCCGTTGCAGAGCAAAAACCAAAACATGAAGAACATACTGCCGTCAATTTCCATACTATCGATTTAAGCAAAAAACATATCCTGCTTGTTGAAGACCACCCCGTCAACAGCCTTGTCGCCACCAAATTCCTTGAAAAAATGGGAGCAACGGTCATCACCGCCGAAAACGGCGAAATCGCAGTAAATAAATTCCTGAAAAGCAAAAAAGGTGATATTGATTTTATTTTCATGGATATACAAATGCCCGTCATGAACGGCATTGAAGCCACAAAAGCTATTCGCAGCTCAAAAAAAGCACACGGCAAAACAATCCCCATTATTGCCATGACCGCTAATGCATTCAATGAAGATGTGCAAAATTGCCTGAATGCAGGCATGAATGCGCACATTGCAAAGCCAATCAGCCTTGAAAATATTAGTAACACGCTAAAAAAACTTGCAATCATAAAATAAACATAAAATACACGCTCAAGCACTGGACAAAACAGTTTTCTTAAGCTAGCATGCGTTTTGTATTTCTTGGTATTTGTTAATTTTTTCATAAATACCCGAAAGAAAATTTTAGAGGAGTTTCCACTATGCACAAGAAATTAGAAGAAATTTTATTGCCAGACGACCGCCGCTACACAGACGAACACATTTGGCTTAAAAAAGACGGCAACAGCTACCTTTCCGGTATCAGCGATTTTGCTCAAGACCAATTAGGTGAAGTTGTTTACATTGACCTTCCGTCCGTTGGTGATGAATTTGACGCTGGTGTACCTTACGGTGAAGTTGAATCTATCAAGAGTGTTAACAAACTTTTCACCCCTGTAAAAGGTAAAATCATTGATGTTAACGCTGCTGTAGGCGACGCTCCTGCTACTTTGAACGAATCTCCTTATGAAAAAGGCTGGATTGTTCGCTTTGAAGTTGCAAACGAAGCTGACATCGAAGGTCTTTTGACTGCTGATGCATACCGTGCTTTCTTGAACAAATAAGTTCAATACTGCATTGATATTTTATAACCCCGCCTCGTGCGGGGTTTTCTTTTATTAGAACGTTTCCTATAAATCTTGGAAATTTTTGCAGGGGAAAAACTTTATCTCTGCTGTCCATTTCTCTAAGTCTCGTAAACTCGACATAAGAGAAACGACTTCGTCGCCTTCGGTGGCATCTCTGCTGTCCATTTGCGTAATTGCTCATTCTTCGCAAACGCAAACGACTTCGCCGCCTTCGGTGGCTGTAAAAGTTTCTTCCCCTGCACCCCTTTATAAAACTTTTTAAGTTTAATTATAAAATTTATTTCTGAAAATGCTCTAAATCAACAACAAAAAGGACGCATTTTCATGCGTCCTTTTCGTTTATGGAAGTTAATTGGCTAATTAACTATATCTTACCATTCAAATTTTACAGTTTGAACAATATCAGTGTGCAAGCTATGGTGAACACCACAAGAAGCAGCAACTTTTTCGAGCATCATCTTTTCTTTGTCAGAAAATTCTTTATCCTTAGGCATAACGAAAGTGAGGGTGATTTCTGTAATACGTTTTGGGTTTACAGCTACTTTATAATCACATTCAGAATATGCACCATCAATATCAATTTCATGGTTATCTGCATAAGTACCAACCATAGAAAGTGAGCAGCAGCAAAGTGATGCTACGCAAAGGTCGATTGGGCTGAGCAAATCGCCTTTGTTTTCATAACCCAAGAAAGCGTCGGTTGTAACTTTTGCACCGCTGATTGTGTTGGTGCAGGTTACTTGCAAATCGCCAAGATATTCTGATCTAAAAAGTGCCATTTCGTTTCTCCTAAAAATGCATAAAAAATTACTTTGTTTCCAAAGTTGTTGGGACTCTTGTATACACGCAAAACTTTTTTGTCAAGCATTTTGTGACAAAAATAACAAAATTTTCATTTTTTCTTCTCAATCCCCTCATTAAATTTATCTTTTTATTTTTGGGCACTTATATTTTTTGTAAAAAATTTTTTCCTTTAAATGCAGACAGTAAAATGTGCAAAAAAAGAAAAATTTTTTCTTAAAAAGACTTGCTTTAATTTAAGTTTGTGAATACTATCACGGAGTCAATGCCATTTTTGTTAATGGCAATTATACAATATGGAAAATAAAAATTTGCAGACGCCTCATGCGCGCAAATTTTATCAAAAATAACGAGGTTATTATGAGTAAACGCATTACTGTTATCGGTGCTGGTCCCGGAGGATACACCGCTGCTTTTGACGCTGCTAAAAAAGGCGCAAAAGTTACCCTTATCGAAAAAAAATGGCTTGGTGGCACATGCTTAAACTGTGGTTGTATCCCAACCAAAACTTTGAAAGCTTCTGCTGAAGCTTTTGAAGCAATTCATCAAGCAAAAGAATATGGTATTACTGTTGAAGGCTCTGCAGCTGTTGATATGCCGGCAGTTATTGCTCGTAAGGAAAAAGTTTCTGCTACCCTTCGCGGCGGTCTTGAAAAAACCGCTGACCTTCTCAAAGTTAACGTTATCATGGGAACTGCTAAAGTTATCAGCGCTAACCTTGTTGAAGTAACCAAAGAGGACGGCTCTGTTGAAAAAGTTGAAAGCGACGATCTCATTATCGCAACCGGTTCAGCTCCTCTCAACCTCCCAAGCCTTCCTGTTGACCACAAATATGTTCTTTCTTCTGACGATGCACTCCTTTTGAACTATGTTCCAAAGACCATGATCATTGTTGGCGGCGGCGTTATCGGTTCAGAACTTGCTATGGTATTCAATACCTTTGGAACAAAAGTTACCATTATTGAAGGCGCTGACAGAATTCTTCCTGTTCCAAGCCTTGACGAAGAACTCAGTAAAATCCTTACCCGTGAAATGAAGAAAGCCGGCATCAAAACCGAAGTAAGACGCGTTGTTGATTCCGTTGAAATCGTTGACGGCAAAGTAAAAGCTAAAGTTGTTGACTCCCCATTCTGCCCACCTGCAACCCCAGGCGAAGCAGCATTCGCTGAAGCTGATGTTGTTATTTCTGCTGTTGGCCGTTCTGCAAACAGTAAAGGTCTTGGCCTTGAAGAACTCGGCATGGAACTCAACCGCGGTTACATCGTTGCTAACGAATACCTTGAAACCAGCATTCCTCACATTTGGGCTATCGGCGATATTTTAGGCCCTGCTAAAATCATGCTCGCTCATATGGCTGTTGCTGAAGCTCTTACCGTTGTTCAAAACATCATGGGCGATAAGAAAGTTGCTCAAGATTACAGAGTTGTTCCTTCAGCTGTATTCGTTACCCCTGAAATCGGCAGCGTTGGTGCTTCTGAAGCTCAACTCAAGAAACAAGGACTCGTTGAAGGAACCGACTACAAAGTTGAACTCTTCCAATTCCGTGAACTTGGTAAAGCTCAAGCTATGGGTCAGCTCCCAGGCGCATTCAAACTTATTGTTGACGCTAAAACCAATAAGATCCTCGGTGCTCACCTTGCTGGTGCTCACTCTTCTGATATCATTGCAGAAGTTACCATGGCAATGCAAATGGGTGCAACAGTAGCTGATATTGCTCACACAATTCACTCTCACCCAACCCTTGCTGAAGGTATCTTTGAAGCTGCACACAGAATGGCATAATTTGCTGTTTTGACAAAACATAATAAGAAAAGTCCTTGCTGAAAAGTAAGGACTTTTTGTTTTAAAAGGGAATTTTATTTATTCTGGTAATATTTTTGTTTGAGTGAACTAAGCCGTTCTGCGAGGCAGTACGGGTAAAGAGTGCAAGCTTTGCAAAAAGCAGGAAACAACAGTCCCAAAAATAGGCACTACATAACTTGTGACGAGCTCCGACAAAAAAGACGTTAGTTCTTTTTTGCGAAGTGAGTTAATGGGGTTTTAGGAAGGGGGATAGAATGGGGGGAACAAAAAGGGGTATCCCCTTTAAAGTTCTCCCCTTTAAAAATTAGGAGGGGGAAACTATCCCCTACAAAGAATATTTTCTTTTTAAATAAAAAGGATTGAGTTCTATTCAAAACAAAACTCAACCCTTTATAAATAAAGTATAGTATGTCTATACTATAATTTGTTTATTCTACCAAGCTTGGCAACCATAAAGAGAGCTGTGGAACTAAAATAATGATAAAGATTGCGATAAGGTTGATGGCAACAAGAGGCAATGCCTTTACGGAAATTGCTTCGAGGCTTTCGTTGGAAATACCGGAAGCAACGAACATGTTTTCGCCAAGCGGAGGAGTTGCGAAACCAACTGCACAACAACAAATCAGCACGATACCAAAGTGGATCGGATCAACGCCGAATGCTGTCATAAGAGGCAGGAGAACAGGCGTTACCAGCATGATGATAGCCAGCGTTTCCATGAACATGCCAAGGAAGAGCAGGAAGATCGCCACCATGAACCATACAAGGTATACGTTGTCGGTAAAGTTGAGCATCCATTCTG
>CAJTRG010000018.1 GCA_910578585.1 uncultured Mailhella sp. | reverse complement strand
TACAAAAAATCAAAATACTCTCTTAAAAGTTGCTTGACTTATGGGGGGCATTACATTTTTAGATCTGTATAAAATTTCCATAGTCTTTCAGAAAGAAATGTATTTGCTATATCAAGACTTAGTCTATGATATTGAAAATAATTTTTTCCTGATGTAAGTATGGGACAAAATACTATAAAAGTTTTTATAGTACAAAAACATTATTTTGGAGGCTTTATGAAACCTTTCAAATTGGCTTTGGCCTTGGTTGCTTCTTGTTTCCTTTGGACAACAAGCGCACAAGCTTTGACACTCAATGTTGCTGCTGGTGACCCGGAAGATTCAGAAATGGGTGTTGTTGGTAATACTTTCAAAAAATTTATTGAAGAAAAAACCAACGGTGAAGTAAAAGTTGAAGTATTTTACAATGCTTCTTTAGGCGATGAAACCGAATGTTTAAGAAACGTTCAAAAAGGAACCCTGCCCATTGCTATTGCAGGTATCGCTAACATCGTACCTTTCCAAAGCAAACTTGGTATCCTTACCCTGCCTTACCTCTTCTCAAACCTTGATGAAGTTGTAGTTGGTACTAATGGTGCTCCTGCTGAAATTTTAAATAAATATGCAACAGAAGTTGGTTTCCGTATTTTGACCTGGACCTATACTGACTTCCGTTATATTTCTAACTCAAAGCACCCAATTGAAACCATTGACGACATTAAAGACCTTAAATTCCGTGTTCCTCAATCAGCTGTGCTTATTGCTGCTTATAAAGCATTCGGCGGCAGCCCAACCCCTATTTCCTGGGCAGAAACCTTTACAGCTCTCCAACAAGGCGTTGTAGACGGTCAATGCTATGGTTATATTGGTTTCCGTGCTAACAAATTCATCGAAGCCAACCAAAAATATCTTTCAGAAGTTCACTATACATACCAATTGCAGCCAATGGTTATGAGTGAAAGAGTTTTCAAGAAATTGGATCCAAAATTGCAAGCCCTCATTATTGAAGGCGGACAACTCGCTCAAAAGGCAGTATTAGAATACCAAATCAAAGAAGCTCAAGCTGCAAAAGAAGATATTATTGCTCAAGGCGTTGTAGTTTCTCAATTGAAAGACGAAGAAGTATGGAAAAAGGCTGCATTTGAAAAAGTTTGGACAGAAATGATGGACTTTGTTGGCGGTCGTGATGCTGTTAATATGTATCTCAAAGCCTGCGGCAAACCGGAAATCTAATTTCAATTAGATACGTTTATAAAAGACTGGCTCAGCAATGGGTCGGTCTTTTTTTTTGCTGTTTTTTGGAAAAGATTTTAAATTCTTTGCAGATTTGGTTTTTTAGCGATTATTTATAATAACCGCTGTTGGATACGACTGATACAAAAAACGCAAAGAGAAGACTTTTAACGCGTTCTAACGGGGCAGGTTAAGAGTACAGGCAAGCGGACATTAAAATAAATATTAAGAAGTATTTTTTGAAATTTTTTTCCTTAAAATTAATTTTTTTTTGCAAAAATTAAATTTTTTTAAGATTTTTTAAGTTAAAAAAAAAGTATTTTTTAAAAAAATTTTTTAAGAATTTTTGCTTAAAAATCGTGAAAAGAAAAAATTGCAGTTTTAAAAAAATTAATATTGTGAAAAAAAATTTTTTTAAAGACGTAATTTTTTACATGTCTGTTTTATAAATAAAATCAATATATTGTCTATAAAATTTGCCCCTCAAAAAAAATTGAATTTTCTTCACTCCACTTAGCCTGCGCTATAGAAATAAATTTTTTTTTCGACTATACAGCGATTTTAAGAAGACAAATAAAAAATTGATCGGCTAGGGTTCTTTTTTTAAATTTTTACATTAAAAGATATTTTTTTCACAAATGGGGTTTAGGGTATTTTCCCTAAGTTCCATACAAGGAGTTGCTCATGAATGGGAAACAATTGATTTTGGAGGTTCTTAAGGGAAATCCAGTTGAACGTTGTCCTTGGGTTCCTTATACGGGATCACAAATTGCAAATTTGAAAGGATATACTGCTCAGGAAATGTTTCAAAATGCTGACAAGTTGTTTGAATGCTGCATTGAAGCAGAAAAGCAATACAAGCCTGATGGTATGACTCCTATGTTCGACCTTCAAGTCGAAGCGGAAATTTTAGGCTGTGAACTTGCTTGGTATGATAACACTCCTCCTACTGTTTGCTCTCACCCTCTTTCAGATGAATTTGCAATTCCAAGTAAAAAAATATCTAAAGATGAAGGCAGAATTCCACTTATTCTCGATGTTATGAGACGCTTTAAAGCTGCTAATCCTGAAATCGCCATGTACGGCTTGGTTTGCGGCCCATTTACCTTAGCATCACACTTGCGTGGAACCAATATTTTCATGGACATGTACGATAATGAAGACAATGTAAAAGCTCTTGTCAATTATTGTGCAGAAGTTGTTCAAGATGTAGCAGCATATTACATTGAAGCAGGCTGTGATATTATCGCTGCTGTTGACCCGTTGGTATCTCAAATTTCTCCGGATATGTTTGAAACATTTTTGACCGAACCATATTCAAAATTCTTTGAATTTGTCCGTTCAAAAAATACTCCTACTTCTTTCTTCGTTTGCGGCGACGCAACCAAGAATATTACACCAATGTGTGAAACTCACCCAGACTGCATTGCTATCGACGAAAACGTAAATATTGTTGAAGCAAAGAAAATTACTGACAGCTACAATATTACTATTTCAGGCAACTTGCAGCTCACCATTACCATGCTTCTCGGCACCCAGCAAGACAACCAGAAAGAAGCATTGGATTTGATGGATAAACTCGGAACCCACAGATTTATTTTGGCTCCGGGCTGTGACGTTCCATTTGACGCTCCTGCTGCAAACCTTATTGGTGTTGGCGAAGCAGTACGTAACCCTGAAGTTGTCAGAAAGGCATTGGAAAGCTATGTGGCTGTTGAAAACTTGCCTGAAATCGAAATGCCCGATTATGATAATCTTGATTATGTGCTTCTTGAAGCAGTTACCATTGATTCCAAGACCTGTGCTGCCTGCGGTTATATGGTTGCAGCAGCAGAAGCTGCAGCAAAGGGCTATGGCGATAAGGTAAAAGTTGTTGAACGTTCCATCATGCGTCCGGAAAGTCTTTCCTTCATGAAGAAGAAAGAAATTTCCAACCTGCCAAGCCTGCTTGTTCACGGCAAGGTTTGCCACGTTTCTCTTATTCCTCCAGTAGAAACCATTAAAGAAGAAATCGACGAAGTTTTAGCAAAAATTAAAAAGTAAAACTTCCAGAAATACATCAGGGTAAAGGCAATGCGTAAAGAGCTTATCATTTTATCAGGGTTTTTAGGCAGTGGAAAAACTACTGTTTTGCGAAATCTTTTGAAATTATGTGCAACAAGAAAAGTTGCCGTATTATTGAATGATTTTGGTGAAATTCCTGTGGATGGTGCAATTTTACGCCAAGATGGTGTGGATAACGGTATGGTTGTTGAAATTGGCGGCGGTTCTGTTTTCTGTGCCTGCCTTCGCGAATCCTTTGTCACTTCCATGATTGAAATGAGCAAACGTGAAGAAGATTTAGTGATCGTTGAAGCGTCCGGCATGTCAGACCCTTCCAGTATTGATAAAATGTTATCCTTGTCCGGCCTTGACAAATTTTTTGACCATACCTCAACTATTTGTCTTTTTGACCCTGTAAAAAGCTTGAAATTAGCTTCTGTGCTTGAGGTTATTCCCCGGCAGTTAGCGTCAGCCACAGTGGCAGTGATTACTAAATGCGACTTAGCCGATGCTATAGAAATTAATAAAGCAAAAGATTATATTTCATCAAAACAGCCCGATTTACCAGTGATACTTTCTTATAATGGGCAAATTGCATTAGATACACTTCCCAAAAGAGCCTGCAAGGCGTTTGCGTTTAGTTTCAATACCCCTGAAACCAGACCTGACAGCTTTGTGATTACTTCAAAAGTCAGCTCAGCAGAAGAATTGATTGCAGTCTTGGAAGCCCATGAAGAAGTGCTTCGGGTAAAAGGAATGGTCAATACAGATAACGGCAGCTGGTTTATATCAGATACAGGCAGAACCATTGAAAAACGTACCGCTGATATGGATGTCCCACTCACTGTTATTTGTATGCAGGGAACATCTAAAAAAATTATTAACATATTGCAGGACAAAAATATTGTACTGTCCGCAAAGGAGTAAATCATGAGTGCTATTTTACAAGAAATTTCTGAAAAGCTTCAAAAAGGTAAAATGAAAGAAGTTGAAGATCTTACCAAAAAAGCTCTTGAAGAAGGTGTTGCACCTCTTACCATTTTGAACGAAGGCCTTATGCCAGGTATGGATATTATTGGCGAACGTTTCAAAAACAATGATATCTTTATTCCTGAAGTTCTTATTGCTGCACGTGCTATGGCAGCAGGTACCAATGTTTTGCGTCCTCTCCTCGTTGGCGAACAAATGGAATCAAAAGGTACTGTCGTTATCGGTACTATTAAAGACGACCTCCATGATATCGGTAAAAACCTTGTTCGTATGATGATGGAATCAAAGGGTCTGAACGTTATCGACCTTGGCAACAGCGTTGCTCCTGCAAAATATCTTGAAGCTGCTAAAAAACATAATGCTGACATTATTGCCTGCTCAGCATTGCTGACCACCACCATGGTTCACATTAAAGACGTTGTAAAAGGCGTTGAAGCTGATCCTGAATTGAAGGGCAAAGTAAAAGTTATGGTTGGCGGCGCTCCATTGAACCAGGCTTTCTGTGATTCTATTGGTGCTGATTTCTATACTCCAGATGCTTCTACTGCTGCTGAAAAAGCTGTTGAAGTTTGTGCAGCTATGCACGCTTAATATCCATTAAGGATTGTATATGCATTGTATTTGTTGTGAAGTTTTACGGCTTGAAATTGAAAAAATTATTGCTGAGACAGGAGTTTCACCTCAAATACATTTCATAGAACAAGGGTTACATGATACTCCTGATGAGTTGCGAAAAACTCTTCAACAAAAAGTTGATGAGCTTGAGCAGCAAAATGTTCCTGAGATAATACTTGGTTATGGCTTATGCGGAAAAGGTTTATATGGGCTTACCTCAAAGCATGCGACATTGATTATCCCAAGTATTCACGATTGTATCCCCCTCTTGCTTGGCTGTGACCAGCAGGAGGCGGGAATACTCTCGCAAAACGGAAGCACGTTTTGGCTAAGCCCCGGCTGGCTGCGGTATTCACAATTGAATTTTATCCGCAACAGAGAGAAAAGACAAAAAGAGTATGAAGAGTTGTATGGACTGGATAATGCTCTTTATTTGATGGAACAGGAAGCCTTGTGGCTCCAGCATTACACCAATGCCTGTTTCATTGAGTGGCCAAACATTCTGGAACGTGAAGAATTATTGCAGGAAGCAAAATTTGTTGCAAAAGACGCAAAGTTGCCCTTTCGTATTGTTGATGGAAAGGACAGTTTTCTGAAAGCTCTCCTTTTAGGCGGAAACGACGAACGCTTTTTGCGCGTGCCGCCCCATAAAACAATCGATATTAATGGCGATGGTAAAATTGTTATTGCAGAGGCATAATATGAATGTGCAGATTTATGTACATACCCAAAATGAGCGTTTAACATTCAGCTGTGAGGAAGGCGAGGCGGTTTCTTCTCTTTTACGGGAAAACGGCTTGCTTGCTTTGCCCTGTGGCGTTGGAAAATGCGGGAAATGCCTTATTTATGCTTCTACCAAACCCTGTACGGAAGAAATTAATCTTTTAGGCTCAGAAAAAATTGCGCAGGGTCTTCGTTTGGCTTGTTATACAAAAGCTAAGGAAAATCTTGAAATAACCATTCCAGGCAGAAATGAGCTGGAAGTGCTAACGCAATACAGTGCAATGGATTATGTTTTTGATCCGTTTATAAAGCGCCGGAAAGTTACCGTTGCTGAACCAACGCTCGATGATCAGCGCCCGGATTTGCAGCGTGTGCTTGACGCACTCTCCCTTGATGCATATTTTCTGAATTTTTCCAAATTAAAACGCCTTCCCTATGCCTTGCGCGCAGATGAGTTTAACTATGCAGCAGTGGAAAATAGCTGTTTTATCAATTGGGGAAAGGATGAAAATTCCTATGGCCTTGTTATTGATATTGGCACAACAACAGTTGCTGTGTGTTTAATCAATACCACAACCGGGGAAATTCTTGCCTCAGTGGGCGAACAAAACGCACAGGCTCCCTATGGGGCTGATGTGATCAGCAGAATACGCTCGGAAATGGAATGGCAAAGTAATGGTTGTAAAGGGGAAAATCCGCTTTTTCACGCAATTACCTCTCAAATAGACAGATTATTGCAGCAATTACTGCATAAACATAATCTTGAAGATGTGGATTTCATCGTTTTTACAGGCAATACAACCATGATGCACATGCTTTGCGGTATTCCCGGTGAATTTATCAGCAAAGCGCCCTTTATTCCTGTTTTGCAAAATGCACAGCGCCTGCATGCAGAGGAGCTGGGCATTCATTCACAGGCTGTTTGTTATCTGATGCCTTGTATTTCTTCTTATATCGGGGCAGATATTGTTGCTTCCCTTTTGGCGGCAAATGCACATCATCCGCAGGAGCCTTTTATTTTAATTGATCTGGGAACCAATGCAGAAATTGTCCTTTCTTATAAAAATAAATTTTTATCCTGTTCTGCTGCAGCCGGCCCCTGCTTTGAAGGTGCAACGCTTTCCTGCGGCATGGCCGGGCAAAAAGGTGCAATTGCTGAAGTTTGCAGCGATGATGAAAAAGGTTTTACCTGTACAACCATTGGAGAGGGCGAAGCCAAGGGTATCTGCGGCTCTGGCGTTTTAGATATTTTGGCTTTATTATTGGATAAAGGAATTGTTGATGAAACAGGACGTTTGGAAGAAAATGTTCCTGAATTTGCAAAGTATATGCACGATGATTCTTTTTATCTGACAGATAAAGTGTATTTTTCTCAAAAGGACATCCGTGAAGTGCAATTGGCAAAATCTGCTGTACGGGCAGGCATAGAGATTTTATTAAAAGAAGCATCACTCTCCTTTGCTGACATTAATAAACTGTATCTTGCCGGTGGGTTTGGCTCTGCACTTCGCAAGGAAAGTGCTGTTCGGATTGGTTTGATTCCTCAGGAACTTGGGGATAAAGTTCATGTTCTGGGCAACGGGGCAAGTTTTGGCGCGCTGCGCTATGTAACGGAAGCCCATGTTCAGGAAGGCGTAAAGGAACTGATACAGAAAATGCAGTACATTGAGCTTTCCAGCCATGCAGGCTTTTCTGATGCCTATATTGAGAATATGATTTTTCCTGTGTAAACAGGATTGGCTATGGAGTGGATTTATCCACATTATTAAAAGCACATCTTAATACTCAAAAAGAGGTTTTCTTATGAAGAGGTGGGCACATTCAAGTCTTAAAGATGGAGTTGGAATTTCTCTTAACTTCCTCAAAGAAAAAGACTGTGAAAAAATTCATGAGGCTTCAATAGAAGTTTTAAAAGATCGCGGCGTTTCCTTTGGCAGCGAAAAAGCCCGTGAAGTTTTACGTGATCATGGATGTTGGGAAGACAGCGAAGGCTGCACACATTTTCCTCGTCACTTAGTTGAAGATATGTTGGAAGCTATTCCATCAGAATTTACCCATTATGGCAGAACTGAAGAAGATGACATCCACATGGCTCAAGACCAGGTTTATGCATCTAACTTTGGTGAAGGTATTTTTACCCTGGATTTGAATACCGGCGAACGTCGTTCAACCATTAAGCAAGATGCTGTTGATATTGTTCGCGTTGTTGATGCTCTTGATAATATTCATATATATAACCGTGCTATTGGACCACAAGACGTTCCGGCAGAATCTGCTTCCATGCACAACGCTGAAGTTGCTTTCTGCTATACCAGTAAACCAATGCACCTGGTTTCAGCATCTCCATTCCAAACCAAGAAGATGCTCCAAATGGCTGAAGTTGCTGCCGGCGGTAAGGAAGAACTTAAGAAACGTCCTCGTACTGCTTTCAACCACACAACCATCAGTCCTTTGCGTATTTCTGAAGAAGCTTGCGAAAATGCAATGATTGTTTCTGAAGCCGGCCTTCCCAACCATATTCTTGTTATGGTTCAACAAGGCGCTACTTCTCCAATCCACTATGCCGGCAGTGTTGCTGTGCATAACGCAGACTTCCTTGCTTTCAATACATTGATGCAATGCGTCAATAAAGGAAATCCAACATTCTACGGTTCTTCTGCCTGTGTTATGGATATGAAGAAAGGTCTTTCTCTTGTTGGTGCTCCTGAAGTATTTATTCTGAACGCAGCTCATGCTCGTATGTCTAAATACTACAATATCCCAAGTTATATTGCCGGTGGCTAGACAGACAGCAAATGCAGCGATATGCAAGCTGGAGCCGAACGCGCGCTCAACCGCCTTATGACCGCACTTGCAGGTGCTAGTGTTCTTTTTGGTCAGGGTATGCTTGAGACGGGTATCACGTTCGACATTCCTACCTTGCTTGTGGACGACGAAGTTGTTGATTATGTATTGCGTATGCTGGCAGGCTTCAAGGTTGACGCCTCAAATCTTTGCACTGACATGATCAAAGAAGTTGGCCCATTCGGTACGTATCTTGCTGAAATGGATACAATGGAAAATCTCGGTATGTTAAGTACCTATAACTTAATGAACCGTGAAAACTATGATATGTGGGTTCGCTCCGGTAAACCTGATATTTACGAACAAGCTCGCGAAAGAGCTAAAAATATTCTTGCTACCCATAAGCAAAAGAATCCACTCAGCCCTGAACAAGTAAAGGCAATCCGCAATATTCTTATCGAAGCTGAAGAAGAATTGGGCGTTGCTGATTTCTGGAAGGGCAAAGAAGAAAAACGCTTTATTGATAATAATCTTTATTAATTCAGATTGTTTCCTCTCAAAATAACATTAAAGGGCACTATTTATATAGTGCCCTTTTGTTTATTATATACTGTAAGAGTAATTAAAAAAATCAGCATATTCTTTTTCTAAAAATTATTAAATTTTTTCCGCAGAATTAGCGAATGCAGTATTTTTTCCTTTAATTTCATGCTAGCGTGAAGAAAAATGTTAAAGCGGGTTGTATGAGCATGCGCATGTTAAATACCTCTTTTTTGCATAAACAGCAGACACAATTTTTGAAAACAGCGGGGGCAGCCTTGTTTGGCCTTGGAATATGGCAGCTTCTTGCCTGTATTGTTCAGTGGACACGGGGCATTCCTTTTCCCACGCCCTTTGATTGTCTGCTCAGTTTGCAGGGGCTTTTGAACGGTTCATTATTTTTGGATTTCACTATTTATGAACATACGCTGGCAAGCTGTCTGCGCTGGTTTATTGGCTTTAACATTGCTTTTGGCGCGGGTGTTCTCTATGCATTTGCAGCGTTTTGCTTTTCATTTTTTCGGGCGCTCAGCATGCCCACAGTAGAAGTTTTGCAGCTTATTCCCGGTCTGGCATGGGTACCCGTGGTGATATTGCTTTTCGGGCTTGGGCCGACAGCCACTTTGGCAATTATTGTTTTTACAACATTTCCGGTGATTGCCATTTCCACCTTTATGGGCTTTTCCAATGTGGATACTGACCATGTGCGGGTGGGGCGCATGTGCGGCTATGGTTTTTGGGGAATATTTAAAAGTATTTATTTTCCCGCTGCCTTGCCCCATATTTTGAGCGGCACGCGCATTGCCATGGGCACATCCTGGCGCGTGCTTGTTGCGGCGGAAATGGTTGTGGGCTCCGGGCAGGGACTTGGCTTTGCCATTATTCAGTCCCGCTGGACTATGGATTATGCATCCTCCTTTGCCTGCATTGTGATTATTGCCTTGATCGGACTTGCTTTGGAACGATTTGTTTTTGTTCCTTTGGAACAACATACCATAAAGCGCTGGAAGCCGGCAGATGAAAACTGATATCCTGCATTTGAAAAATATTCATCATTTCTTTCCTGCTCCCATAGGACGCGGGCAAATGGAAGCCTTGAGCATTCCGGAGCTGACTGTGCAGAAAGGCGAATTTTTAGCAGTGATAGGGCCAAGCGGCAGCGGAAAATCCACCTTGATTAATCTCATTGCCGGATTTTTCCTTCCCAGTCAGGGTACCATTTATAAAGAAGATACAGAAATACAGGGCGCCGGCCCTGACCGAGTAGTCGTATTCCAGAAACATGCCTTGTTTCCATGGCTGACAGCCTTTGAAAATGTGGCATACGGCCTGCGCCGGCAAAATATTTCCGCAAAAGAATTGCAGGAACAAGTAGAACATGCCCTGGCCATGGTGGGGCTTTTGCCCTTTGCGCAAGCCTATCCGGCTTCTTTGTCCGGCGGAATGTGCCAGCGGGTGGCTTTGGCGCGTGCCCTGATTTTGAAACCGGATATTCTTCTTTTGGATGAACCGCTGGCATCCCTTGATACGGCAACGCGTTTCAGACTTCAGGATGAAATTCTGCAATTGTGGAAAACGCAGAACTGGACAGTGATTTTAGTGACTCACCAATTGGATGAGGCTGTGTATATGGCAGATCGCATTGCTTTATTATACTCGCCCCCGCAAGGTTTGGCGCAAATTCTTGACGTGCCGGTGCCGCGGGCAAGAGACCGCAATGCTATTCAATTAAAACAACTGACTGAACAGCTGGCAAATACGCTGGGCTCGAATTCATTCAGAAATGCATATTAACAGGGGAAAATAGTTATGGGTAAAGTTCGTGTTCTTTTAGCTGGTCTTTTGATGCTCATTTTTCTCTCTCTGGGACTTGGCGCGGCAGCGCAGGCAGAAACCACATGCCGTCTGGCGTACACGGCGAAAGTCCATTATGCACCGCAAATTCTGGCGCTGAAAAAAGGCTGGTTTACTGCTCCGGATGTGAAATTTGCAGCTGTTGATTTAGGCATGAGCACAGGAATTTCCGCAACAGAAGCGCTTGTCAGCGGCAGTGCCGATGTGGCGGTAATGGGTGATGTTCCGGCGATTATTGCGTTGGCTTCTGCCCGTCCCTGTGTGCTTGTGTGTTCCTATGGCGGCGGTGAAGACATGCACTCCATTATTGTTTCCAAAAAAGCCGATATCAAGACAATCAGCGATTTGGCAGGGAAAAAGATCGGCGTGCATTTTGGCTCCAGCACGCACGGCGGGATTAATCTCTTTTTGAAGAAACATGATTTATTGTCTTCTGTCACCTTGGTTAATACGCCGCAAAAAAATTTAACAGAAGCGCTTATCAGCGGCAGTATTGATGCCTTTGCCGCTTCTGAACCTTCTCCAACCTTAGCCCTGACAAAAATTCCTGATGCCCAGTTTCTCACCGCATTAAATGGCCTTGGAAATTCCTATCCTTTAATAATGGTAACAACAAAAGTTTTTGCGGATGAACATCCTGAAATTTTGCAGGCGCTTATTGAAGGCACACGCAAGGGCGTTGACTATATTAAGAGTGATCCTGATGCTGCCGGCATGGAACTTTGCTCCTCTACAGGCAGCCCTGTCAAGGTGGAACAAGATACACTTCGTAAATTGACTTGGGAAGTTCGCCTTGATGAAAACATCCTCAACAGTCTGGAACAAACAGCAGAATTTTTAAAGAGCATTAATCGCCTGAAAGCTGTTCCCGATATTCGGCATATGGTTTTTGCAGGCTTTACCAACTAAGAGTCTTGAATATAGAGAACAAATCCTTTATTTTTGCATAGATAGAAGTATGGAGGAGTAAATATGGCCACGAATACGTTGAATGCATTTTCATCCTTTCTTGATGGTTTGAGTGTCCGCACCATGCAGGGAGAAAATCTTTCCCGGGAAGAAATTCTCCGTTTGCTGGAAATTGCTCCTGATGCGCCGCAAAGTGATCTTATGCGAAAAAAGGCAAGAGAAATGGCAGCCATACTTTGCCAAAATCAGGGAAGGGTTTGGAGCGCTGTTGGGGTTGAAAATAAAGCCTGCCCCATGAACTGCCACTTTTGCTCTTTTGGGGAAAAATGGGGCTTGATCAAGAAAGAATCAGAATGGTCTGATGAAGAAATTATCCGTGTTGCCCGTTTATCCGCGGCGCAGCATGTTTCCTGGTTTACCCTGCGTACCACAGAAGTGTACAGCCTTGAACGTTTATGCGCGCTGGCAAAGAAAATTCGTGCAGAAGTTCCCGGTCAATATGCTTTGGTGGTAAATACAGGCGAATTGACAGCTGAGCAGGGAAAAGAACTGAAAAATGCCGGAATAGCAGGCGTTTATCATACCCTGCGCCTGGGTGAAGGCACGGCAACCTGCTTTGATCCGGCGGTACGGCTGGCAACCATGAAGGCGGTCAGTGATTCAGGCTTGAAGCTGTATCATTTAATAGAACCCCTTGGACCTGAACACAGCAACGATGAAATTGTCGATCGTCTTTTGGCCGCACGGGATTGCCGCGCGTCTTTGGGTGGGGTGATGGCTCGGATTAATGTCAAAGACACGCCTTTTGGAGATAAAGAACCCATTAGTGAAGACAGAGTCAGCCAAATCGTGGCAATCAGCCGTATTTGCGGGGGAAGTTCTACTCCTGATGTTTGCGTTGTGCCTCCTTCCAAACAAGGTTTGCTGGCAGGGGCAAATGTTGTAACCACAGAAATTGGCTCAATTCCCCGCAGTGAACAGACAGAACATCAGGAAGCCTGGACAGGCTTTGGCATACCGGAAGCTTTTGCGCTTCTCCATGAAGCCGGCTATGAAGTGCCGCAAAAATAATGCATAAAAGGCATTGAAAAGAATAGTATGAACAAAAATACCTTTTGTTATCAGCCTATTGGCATTATTCACAGTGAACATACAGATCCGGCGAAAAGCCCCATACAGCCCTGTTATGCAGAGGGGGCTATGGGAAAAGTTGAGGTTTTTCCGGAATATGCAGAGGGGCTCAATGATCTGGAAGGCTATTCGCATATTTATTTGCTCTATCACTGCCACAGGGCAAATCCCGCACCATTGATGGTGAAGCCTTTTATTCAGAATGTAAAACGGGGATTATTTTCTACCCGTGTGCCCGGACGGCCAAACCCCATTGGCATGAGCATTGTGCGTTTGCTGGAACGGCAAAATAATATCCTTGTTATTGAAGGGGTTGATGTGCTGGACGGCACACCATTGCTGGATATCAAACCCTATTCACACCGTATTGACTGCGTGCAAAATACGGTGGACGGCTGGCAGGGGGAAGTTGATGATGAAATAGCCTATGCTATAGGAAGCCGCCATAAAATAGATTAACATTCAAGTTCAGGGAGGGGTTTATATGGACTTTTTCAGCATACTCTTTTGGTATTTTTAATTGGAATGATGTTGTTTCAGAAAATGGAGGAAATAGAGACTAAAAATAAAAATTGGGCTGAGGCTGATATTCCTCATTGCTGATTTTCTTGAGCAGGTCAATGTCAAAAATTTCCGCACGGTTTTTCGTAAATGCGCCTAAAATATGTTCTTTTCTCAGTTCTTGAATAACGCGGGCAACACTGGTCTGGTGCAGGCCGAGCATGGCGCCGATTTCTGATTGGGTAATACCGGGATTGAAAACCGTTGTGTCGTGTTCATTGGCAAGGGCAAGAATAGCCTGACAAACTTTGCTTCTGGCAGAGGAATAGGCCAAATCAGAAAAATAGGAATAACTGATAGATTCTTTGAGGGCTAACATTTCAATAAAGTTGATATATAAATCCGGATGTTTTTCAATAAAACCAGGAGATTGTATTGCCTTTATGGGAATTTGCCGCACAGTGCATTCTGAATTGGTTGTGTACTGAAATTTCAGGGAATTATCAAAAATGGAGAGTTCATTAAACAAACAGCCCTGCTGCTGGAAAATGAATATCCATTCTGTGCCGGAAATACTGGTAAAGGATGTGTGAATACTGCCTTTTTCCAGAAAGAAAAGAAATTGTTCCACGCCTTTGATGATACTGTTTTTCTTATAAATAATTTGCTTGAAATCAGGCAGCAAAGAAGCCCATTTATCATTGACATTGGTCAGGCGTAAGAAAAGGTGGGCAAAACTGGTAGGATACATAGTAGTTAGAGAATAATTTGGCTTGTAGCAATAAGATTGAAACGATCCATATCAAGAATTTCAATATATTGTTGGGTTAATTTTCCAATAACGCCTGCTTCCCGAAGCTTTTTGAGATTGTTGCAGGCTGTGATTGGGTGCATTCCGCTAAGGTCAGCTAAATCCTTTTGGGTAATGAGCTTGACTCTGCCTGAAGGACTGTCGTAATTGTCGCGGGAAATGGTTAAAATGGTTTGGCATAATTGGGGCAGGCTGGAATAAAAGCAGCTGTAGTGGGAACGGATAATATGAAAATTCATGCAGCGGGCAATGGCTTTTGAAAGCCCTTGAATGAGTAATGCATGCTTCTGAATAAAATCCAAATCCCAGAAAAAATAGGAGTCATAAACGCGTAATTCTGCCTTGGTATCCGTGATGATCTTGGAAAAACGATTTGCTCCTGTGATTGCTCCGCCCACATTGGCAAGGGAGTTTTCCCCCACAATCAGGGTAAAGACTTCATTCTTTTTGTTGGTTTTGCAATAGAGTTTTATATAGCCCTTTTTTATGAAAATTAAATCATAATCATTGGGAATATAAGGAGATTTATAGTCAATTTCAATGTCTTGACTATGCTTTTTGAAGTGTCTCCATTCCGGATTGACCTGAATGAGGTGAGGAACAAAGTATCTTTTAATCATAGTTGACACTATACTATAGAAATATATTAGTCAAGGTGAAAAATCCATTTATTTAAGTAAGTAATGAGTTTTTTTTGCTAGACTTCAATTTGGTTTTTTGGTATAAAAATCAAAATTTTTGGGGTGTGGATCGAATTGATCGCTGGGACTCTAAACCCCAGTAGTCGGGTGAAACTCCCGGACACCCCGCCATCAACTTATAGCTAGTTAAAAAGGCGTAATGGTATGATTCAAATTCCTGAACCTTCTCGACCTGCTAAAAAAAAACGTACCTATCGAAAAAATCAAAATCTTTTTACTTTAATTGGAAAAATGAAATTATGGCCCTCACGTAAAGGCTATCTGCATGGAATTCGTTCCATGGAGTATGTGGGGAATTGTGCCATTATTACAACACATTGCGGTAAAACATTCACCATTCGCAATTCCAGAAATTCTCGTGCAAGCCGCTGGCTCAGGAATAAAATTTTTGTCAAACCATGCAAAGCCTGTGCAGTTCCGGATTGGAAATTAGAAAAATATCAGGGCACTTCCTTCCAAAAGAAATCAGGTGCTGTTTTAGACAGGGAAACAAAATAATATGGTACAATTTACAGAAGAACAAGTACGAAGACTGAATGAATTAGGCGTTGAAACTGCACTTTTAGAACAGGAATTTCAGGATAACCAAAGCAGAAATAGGTTCTTTCAAAAAAAAGAACAGGAATTAGTAACCATACAGCATAAGCGCTTAGATGAATTATACGAAAACGAACGCCGACCCTTTATTTTGAGTCTGGAAGAAAAAATCGCCGCTGCGCTTCGGGCTGAAGGTTTTCTGCAAGTGCATACGCCTATTATTATGACTAAAAAACGTCTTGAAAAAATGGGTGTTTTCAAAGGCAGTATCATGGAAAAACAGGTCTTTTGGATTGATGAAAGAAGATGCCTGCGTCCAATGCTTGCTCCTAACCTCTATGAATATATGATAGAATTGGGAAGACTGCGCCCCCGTCCCATTCGCTTCTTTGAAATTGGTCCCTGCTTTAGAAGAGAAACCCAAGGGCAAAAGCATGCCAATGAATTTACCATGCTCAATCTTGTGGAAATGGGTGTTCCCAAAGAGCTAACTTTGCGTGACCAATTATTAAAATGGGGCAAAACCGTTTTAGATACAGCCGGGATTAAAGGCTGGAAACTCGCCAGCGAAGATTCCACTGTTTATGGCGAAACCGATGATTTTGTTGATGAAAATGGTATGGAATTAGGTTCTTCCGCCATTGGCCCGCATCCGCTGGACGTGGAATGGGGCGTTACTGATAACTGGGTTGGCATCGGCTTTGGCATGGAACGCTTAACCATGTCTGCAACCAATGAAAATAATTTAGCAAAAGCCGGAAGAAGTTTATCCTATATCAATGGTATAAGGTTACATTTATAATGGAAGAACAAATCAAAAATACCTTGACTTCCTATATGCATCTGGCGGCTGATGAGCTTTATGCAAAGGCTCGGGATGCGCGAAATTCCGCTTGGGGAAATAAAATTTTTGTTTACGGTTTCCTGTATTTAAGTACTTTTTGTAAAAATAATTGTGCGTTTTGCCAATACCGTTCAAGCAATGAACAGGAAGAACGCTACAGAAAAACCTTGCGGGAACTGCTTGAGGCAGGGAAACGTTTGGCGGACGACGGCGTGCATTTATTGGATTTAACCTTGGGGGAAGATCTGTATTATACCTCAGAAGAAAATTTCTCCCGCTTGGAAGAGATTGTTTCTGAACTGCATCGGCAACTCGGCTTGCCCATTATGGTTTCTCCCGGAGTGATTACAAAAGGCCAGCTGCAAAAATTACAGAAAGCCGGTGCCAATTGGTATGCCTGCTATCAGGAAACCCACGACCACAGCCTTTTTGCAAAATTACGGCTCAATCAAGATTTTACTGTTCGTAAACAGGCTCGGCTTGATGCAAAAGATGCAGGGCTTTTGGTGGAAGACGGTTTATTGACCGGCGTGGGCGAAGATAATGATATCTTATTGTATTCTATTGAAGAAATGTATCGCGAGCCCTTGGCGCAAGTGCGGGCAATGAGCTATGTTCCCCATGAATGCACGTTTCCTTCTACTGCGGGTGATACGCTGGAAGAAAGACGCGAGCATGAATTAAAAGCCATTGCATTAATGCGTTTACTCATGCCTCAAAGACTGATTCCTGCCTCATTGGATGTGGACGGCTTGGAAGGCCTTGCCATGCGGCTTAACGCCGGGGCCAATGTGGTTACTTCCATTGTGCCTTCAGGACGGGGCTTTGCCGGGGTGGCTTCAAAAGAACTTGATATTGATAACAATAATCGAAGCGTATTTGCAGTGCGGAAAAAAGTTGAAGAACTGGGCCTGCAAATAGCAGCGCAAAGCGACTATGCCGCCTGGATAAAAGAGCAAAATACTTTATAATGCAATAGGTTGATTCTATGAAAGTGGCTGTGATTGGTGGAGGTTTACAAGGCGTTGAAATTTGTCTTCTTGCCAAGAAAGCAGGCTGGAAAACACTTTTGATTGATCAATCAGAAAATCCTATTGCCAAAGAGCTGGCGGATGATTTTCTGTGCATGCCTGTTGAAGAGCTCGCGCAGTTTTCCGCAAAGCGCCTTCAGGAAATTTTTCTGGATATTGCAATACTTATTCCTGCTTTGGAAAACGATCACGCGCTGCAATTTCTTGTGCATTTTTGCAAGCAGCATGCACTTGCCTTTGCTTTTGATGAAAAAGCCTATGCCATTTCCAGCAGTAAAATAAAAAGTCAGCGCTTTTTTGAAGAAAATAACACGCCTATTCCAAAGCCGGCAAAAAATACGGATACTATACCATATCCTCTGATTGCAAAGCCTTCAAAAGGCAGCGGAAGTCAGGGCGTGCGGCTTTTGCACAATGAGCAGGAGCTTTTGGCATATTTGCCCGAGGGTCTGAAGAGTTCTGGCTGGATTATTGAATCCTATTGCGCCGGGCGGCAATTTTCCATGGAAGTTTGCGGAACTCCCGAAAAATATCAAACATTTCAGCTGACAGAACTGCTCATGGATGATGTTTTTGACTGCCGCGGCGTTGTGGCTCCTGTGAAAGAAAAAGAAATAGAAAATCTTGTGCAGAAAGAACTGCTGAAATTGGCAGAACGCCTGCAATTACACGGGATTATGGATATTGAAGTGGCTGCGGATGAACAGGGGATCCATGTTTTTGAAATTGATGCGCGCTTTCCCAGCCAAACCCCTTTGACGGTGTATTATTCTACGGGCGTAAATTTATTGGAACATTTCGTGGCATGTTTTATTAATTATACGCCTCAAGCCCAGACGAAAAATGTGCAGTCTGCAAGTTATTTTCACGTGGCACGAGAAGGGGAAAAGATCTTTTATGCAGGAGAGCATTCTCTTACCACGGCAGGCTCTCTTCGGCTGATGCAGTCCGTGCCCGGAGCAGAAGAAGTGCTCATTGGCGGTTCTTTAGAAGAGAAAAAATGGTCTGCTGTTTTATTCCTGGCGGCGGAAAATGATAAAGAATTAGAAAAAAGAAAAGCTCAGGCTCTTCAGTATTTAACCCAATAAAGGGATAGAAATATGACACGATTAAAAACAGAAGATTTAATGCCCGCCATGGGAAATATGCAGGCATATAATGAAAAAATGCGCGAAATTCTGGGTGTTGGCATACACGGCGTTGCCGCGCATGCTCTGGGGCTTGAAGAAAAAACTGTGGCTTTGGCATTGCAGGCAAGCACGGTTGGGATTATTCCCATCAGCAGCGGGGAAGGGCTTATCTCTGGTTTTAGTCAATTACTCTTTGAAACTGCAAGCTTTTTAGGATGCAAAACACAAATTTTAGCCCAGGATCAAGAAGGTTTTGCACAGGCCAAAAGAGATAATTATGAAATCATTTTATGGTCTGATGATGATAGCTATTGGGCTGAAAATCTTCCTTTTGCATTTCATGCAGAAAACGGCTGGGCAACGGGCTTGGGCTACGCCGCGGCTCTGGATTTAATGATTTCCCGCTGTCAGTATGAAAAGAAAGTTCTTGTGCTGGGAGCCGGGCCAGTGGGGCGTTCTGCTGCCTATGCTCTGTCTCTGGCGGGCTATCAGGTTGTCTTATGCGATAAAGAGCGTGAAAAATCTGTGAATTATGCAAAAACATTGACCAATTGCATGGGCGTTGATTTGGAAACAATAGCGAGCTGTGCACCCTATTCCTGTATGCTGGATGCAACGCCTGCCGATACCTTGTATGTAGAAAAATATTTAACAAAAAATCCTTGTATTACAGCTCCTTGTGTTCCCTGTCCATGGGTGGGAAGAAAAGAGTATGCCGCAAAATTGTGGCATGATCCTTTGCAGCTTGGCACTGCAATTATGCTGGCTTCTGCTGTGACCAGAACAACAAATCACGCGCATTAAGCGCAAAAAAGTTTTTATTTGCTGCCCTGATACGGTGCTTTACGGTTTGGGCATTTTTTAGCCGGGCAAAAACAGCAGTTGTGTTGATCTTTATCTGCCTCAAATATGATCCCGGACTGACTGTATTGAGGGCTGAGCAAAAGATTGGGCTGAATAGTGACATCAATTTGTTCAGTTCCAGCGTGCATAAGTACACAGCCACTTTAGGTTTGCCGATTTCCAGAGCTTTATTGGCAAGTTCTGTAAATTCGTTTTCCATATCTAAAGGAATATGCAGTTTTTCTAAAATTTTTTTTACGTTAAGTGTTTAAGGAATTTGTGTATAAATGGTTGTATCCATACTGTATCTCCTTTAGTTTTTTAATAGTTAATTATTGGCTTTTGCATGGATTTTCTATAGCGCGCGCTAACTCTTGCACGAAAATAAGAAAAAGCCCCTGCGATAGAACGCAAGGGCTTTTGGCAATGGCAATTTTTATCGTAAAATTTTATAGGGAAGGAAATTATAAAACAGCATCAAAACCTTGTCCGTCAATGATATCTTTGGCTTGTTCTTTTGTCACATTGCCGTCCCAGGTAACGCATTTTTTGTCAAGGTCTACAACAACATTGGCGGCACCGGCTTTTACCATGGCTTCTTTCACGGAATTACTGCAATTTTGGCAATGCATGCCATTTACGGTTATGGTCAACATGGATTGCTCCTTATAAATTTTTTCGTTTTTCATAATATAAATCATATTTTTGAATGCGCAAGGGGCAAAATAATTTTCTGTATAAAATGAGCAGCATGCCAATTGATTTTTTGCGATGAGTGATTATGTATGTTGTGACGTGTAAAAAGGCTTGGCAATACCCCCTCTTGCGCGCTTTGTGAAAACTTTGTAAAGTTTCTGTAAATAGAGTTGATATAGGATACTTCCAAGGAGTTATACAAGTGCTTGATTTGATATTAAAATTCAGACTTGAGGGCATGCATTGTTCTGCTTGTTCTTCCCGAATTGAAAAAGTTATTTCCAAAATGGCGGAAGTGGAGAAACTCAGTGTCAGCCTTGCTTCGAACATGGCGATTGTGCGTTTGCATGAGAGCGTTGCGGGCGAAGAGAAGGCAAAACTTTGCGAAACAATCATTGGTAAAATTGAAAATCTCGGCTTCAAGGCATTTTATATTGATAATTCTGTGAGCGCCACAAGTTTGTGGCAGGAACAGCAGGACAGTATGAACAAAGAGCTTGCGATCAAGAAACACCGTGTGGTCATGGAAATTTTATTCACACTGCCCGTGTTTATTCTTGCCATGGGCTATCATGCCGGCTGGGTGGGCATTACCCATGCTTTGGCGGATTTTCACAGCTTTGGCAATGCGATTTTCTCCTTGTCCGCTGAACTCTTTATTGTATTGCAGCTTGTGTGTACTGCTGTTGTTTTGTGGTCTGGCAGGGATTTTTATTTGAAAGGCATTCCCAGTTTATGGCATAAAAATCCCAATATGGATACCCTGGTGGCGCTTGGCACGGGCGTTGCCTTTGCGGTGAGCCTGTATTATGCCGGGCAGTTCTTTTATGCGGATTATGTTGCCCACAGTCCGGAAGTGCTGAAAAATACGGTGCATTATTTGTATTTTGAATCTTCTGCTGTTGTTATTGCCTTGATTTCTTTAGGAAAATATTTGGAATTAAAGGCAAAAAGCAGAACCGGCCTGGCCATAAAATCTCTCATGGATTTATCTCCGAAAACGGTCTTGCGACTGAAAGAAAACGGCGAACAGGAACGCATTGGTACAGAATATGTGTTCCCGCAGGATTTACTATTTATTCTAAAAGGTGAGCAAATTCCTGTGGACGGTGTGTTGCTCAAAGGGGAAAGCAGTCTTGATACCTCCGCCATTACCGGCGAATATATGCCCTTTGCCGTGAAAGAGGGGGATGCGCTGATTTCAGGTTCCATTAATATTGGCACAGCCCTGACCATGCGCGCTGAGAAAACCGGTGAAGACAGTGTGCTTGCAAAAATTATTCGTCTGGTGCAGGAGGCGCAAAGCTCTAAAGCGCCTATTGCCAAATATGCGGATATTATCAGTCTTTATTTTGTGCCGGCTATTTTGGGCATTGCCTTGGCAACGCTCCTTTATTGGCTTTTTATGGCTGGAAATTTTGAACTTGCGGTGCTCTTTACGGTTTCTGTGCTGGTGGTGGCTTGTCCTTGTGCTCTTGGACTTGCAACGCCCATGTCCATTATGGTGGCAACGGGCCGCGGCGCAAAATTAGGTTTACTCATTAAAAATGGTACAGCCCTTGAACTTGCGGGTAAAGTGAATACTCTTGTTTTTGATAAAACAGGCACGCTGACCGAAGGAAAAGCCAGGGTGAATTTGGAATATGCGGCACAGGGCGCGGAAGAAGCATCGCTTCTTGCTCTTGCCTATGCCATGGAAAAAAATTCTGCTCATCCCCTGGCAAAGGCCTTTTTAGAAAGTTTCCCCATGAGTGAACTTGCTTTACCCATTTTAGAAAATGTGGAAGAGAAAACAGGACGCGGCATCCTCGCAGATTATAAGGGCAAGCGCTATCTTTTGGGTAATGAAGCCTTTATGCTCGAGAATGGTCTTGTTTTGAGTAAAGAAGAACAAAACAGGATTGAAGAAATTGCAAAAAATGCAAAAAGTCCGCTCTTTTTGGGAGAAGTGCAAAGCGCCCAGAAAAGTGGCAGGTTACTGGCACTCTTTTCCATTGAAGACAGTATACGCGAAGAAAGTTTCAGCGTGATTGAAAAGCTCAAAAAACAGCAAATTACGCCCATACTTTTGAGCGGTGACAATAAGAAAACCGTACTCAGTGTTGCCGAAAAGCTGGGCATTGCCGAAGAAAATTGCTTTTATGAAGTCTTGCCCACAGATAAGGAAGCCTGCATTGCCAAACTGAAAGAGCAGGGAAAATGCGTTGCCATGGTGGGCGACGGCATTAACGATGCGCCGGCTCTTGCGTCTGCCCATGTGGGTATTGTGATGGGCGGAGGCATGGATATTGCTCTTGAGGCCGGTGATATTGTGCTCTTACGGGGTATTGCCGGGCTTGATACGGCGCTTCGCCTGAGCAAAGCCACCATGAATAATATCAAACTCAGTCTTTTCTGGGCATTTTGCTATAATATCATTCTCATTCCGGTGGCATGCGGGCTCTTCTATACAGCTTATGGGCTTAGCTTCTCACCTATGTTTGCAGGGGCAGCCATGGCGCTTTCCTCTGTTTCTGTGGTCAGCAATGCCTTGCGCCTGAGGTATTTTAACTAAAATGTATCAGGAACGCCAAACGCAGTATCGGGCAATTTCTT
This sequence comes from uncultured Mailhella sp., assembly GCA_910578585.1. Classification (GTDB taxonomy): domain Bacteria; phylum Desulfobacterota; class Desulfovibrionia; order Desulfovibrionales; family Desulfovibrionaceae; genus Taurinivorans. The sequence continues at coordinate 7,872 of CAJTRG010000018.1, read as the reverse complement.
TGCTCTTTTGGCAGTATATGGTGCTTGGTGCTGTGCTTGGTGTTTTCTTCGTTTCGTTTCCCTGTCACGCTACTTTGTGTTTAGGGCTTTTGCTCCTGTTTCTTGCTTTGCATTATCAGGATCAGCGATTTCTTCGGCTGCTGCTGGTTTGTATGGCTTTTGGGGCGGCGTATGGCTATACGCTGTGGCGGGAGCCCGTGCAAGAGAGTGAAAGTCTCACGTATTATCAAGAAAATTTTGATGAGTTGACTCCGCAGGAACTGTGCGGAAAAATTGAACAGGTGCAGGGCGCGGTTGATGGGCGGCTGCGTATATTTCTTTCCCATGTGCACAAAAAGGATACAAGTCCCTGTCTTCATTCTGGAGAGAATCCGGCAGGCAAAACGTTGCAGGGAAATATTGTTTTTACGTGGGATAATGTTCCTTATAATGAAAAACGCCCTGTGCCCGGGCAATATTTACAGGTGAAGACAAGGCTTCGTCCTTTTCCCGGGGCTTTGCAGGCATATTATCAGCGGCAAAATACATGGTATGGCGCGTGGCAATACGGCAGGAAGCATGAAGTGGTTCTTCTTGGCGAGGGCAAGTATTGGAGCAATATCCGTGAAAATTTGCGTTCAGCCTTTGTTCGTGTACTTTTTGCCGAGGAATTACAGCAAGTTAGTCAGGAAAAGAATTTTGATAAACGTGTTTTTGCAAGTTCTTTAGGGCAGGCAAAAGCTATTTTATTGGCTCTCTTGTTTGGGGATAAATTTTATTTAACACAGGAAACGATTAATTCCTTTGTTGAATTTAATTTATCCCATTCTCTGGCGCTGTCTGGACAGCATCTTTCCTTAGCCGGCGTGCTTGCCTCACTTGCGCTTTTCTTTGTTTCATGCTTTGCGCCCCGCGTTTATTTGCATATTCCAAAGTATCATCTTTTTGTGTATTTGGGATTGGTGCTGGGAATTTTGTATTGCTGGCTTGGTTCGTCGCCCTATTCCTTGCTTCGTGCCTATAGTATGGCAGGGATTGCAGGGCTTTTGTATGTCTTTGCAAAGCCTGTGGCTTTGCTTGATTTGCTCTTTTATGCCCTTGCCCTGTTTATTTTCTTTCAGCCTTTATCGCTGTATCATTTAGGGGTGCAGCTTTCCTTTTGCTGTGTTTTTACTATTGCTTTTTTGCTGCCCTTTTTGCGTTATTCCCGTGAAAAATATTTTTTGGAATTTCGCCCGATTTTTCGGAAAATGGTGTTTGCTCTTTTTTCACTTTTGCTGATTTCATTGACTGTGCAAATTGTGATGATTCCGCTTTTGCTCTTGTATTTCGGGCAAATCAGTTATTTTTCTTTTTTGAATATTGTCTGGATACCGCTTTTAGCCTTTTGGGTGATGCCCTTGGCACTTTTTGGCTTTTTATGCATGAATTTTTCTTTCGCGCCGTCTCTTCTGGCTCTTGCCTATGAGCCTGCTGCCCTTTTTATTGATGCTATACAGAAATTGAGTAACTATTTTCAGCTTGTGCAGGGCATACGTCCCATGGGTATGGCGCTGATTGGCTTTTATCTGCTTGTTTTATTACTCTTTTTCACATTGCGGCAAACTAATCGGAAAAACACCATATTTTTAATCCTTGCCCTCTGTTTTCTTTTGCTGCCAGCGGGGCTGCGATATCTTCCCTTTGGTGAGGGCGTGCAAGTCACCTTGTTTGACGTGGGTAATGGACAGGCAATTTCCATACAGACAAAGGAAAAGTTCATTCTGCTTGATGTGGGCGGCACCAAGTCCAGACATTTTAATGTGGGCAGGGATATTGTTGCCAAAAAGCTGACGCAAAATCAATTTCCGAAATTTGATTTTATTCTTGCCAGCCATAACGATACCGACCACATCAACGGCATTGCACCGCTATTGCAGGCATTTTCTGTGGGAAAATATTATGAAACAAGCTGTGCACGGGACAAGAAAAGTTATGTAAAAAAAGCTCTGGATAAAGCGTTAGCCCAGTATGCTGTACCCGTTCAGCAAATCGGCATGGGAGACTTTCTTGATCTTGGGGCTGGTTATGGCTTGGAAGTCCTCTATCCTCCGAAATTGAATGCAAGTCCGTGGGCGCTGTCCGAATATTCATCGAACAACAGTTCCCTTGTTTTGCGTCTGGTGAAAGACGGGCACGGCATTGCGCTTTTTTGCGGAGACAGTGAGCAGGAATCCCTTGCCAAACTTGTGTCCATGCAGAAAAAGAATATCCATTCCTTACAGGCGGATATTTTAATTTTACCGCATCATGGTTCAGAAAACAGTTATTCAGCCGCTTTTTATTCTTTGGTTCACCCGTCCTATGTGCTGGTATCCTGCGCTAAATATAATCATTTTCATTTCCCGGCATCCATAATCCGCCGCTATTTTACAGCAAAAAATATTCCTTTGTTAACTACTGCCGAAGAAGGCGATATTTCGTTTTTGCATGAAAACGGACAAATTTTTTTCAACAGGAAAATGATTTTACAAGAATGTTATTCTATATTATAAGGAGATGAAGCTTTGCGCGAGATTATTATAAAGGCTTTCGGATATTTTGAACCGGCAGCGGAGGCTTGCATACAGGAACTTTCAGTGTTGTGTGCGGAATGGTATTTAGGTGAAGAAGTTTTCACCGCTGAAAACAACATGTTGCATATATATCACGAGGGAGAGTATTTTCCCCATGAAGAAACAGCACGGATTTTAGCAAAATACATAAGTGAATACAGCCAAGGAAAATTGGATATTGTCGATTATGAAGCATGGACTTTACGCCGTTATTTTTTGCAGATGCAATATCAGAGTAAAGAAGATTTGGAAAAAGGCATAGTGTATTTCCGTACTTCTTCGCTCAATCACGCTCTGGAAGCTTCCATGCAGAAAAATAGTCAAACGGAGATAAAATGATACAGACGGTTTTTTGTTGGATACGGGCGATGAGGCTTAGGTCTTTGCCTCTTTCCTTGTCCGGAGTTGTTTTAGGGGGAGCATTCGCAAGTTTTGATCATGTTTTTTCATGGAAAATATTTGTCTTAAGCCTTGTTGTCGGTGTGCTTTTGCAAATTCTCACCAATTTTGCCAATGATTACGGTGATGCGACAAAAGGTCTTGAAGGTTCTTTGCGTCAGGGGCCGAAAGGGGTTGTTGCATCAGGCGTGATTTCGCCGAAGAAAATGCTGCGGGCTATTTTTTTTGTGATAGCTCTCATCGTGTTGTTTTCCTTACTTCTTTTTTATGTCAGCTTCGGAAGCAGTATTTGGGCATGGTCAATTTTCAGCGTATTGCTTCTTGTTTCCATATGGGCGGCGATGTCGTACACTATGGGAAAAAACCCTTACGGATACCGGGCTCAAGGCGATTTTTACGTATTCATTTTTTTTGGACTTGTGGCGGTAGCGGGTTCCTATTGCCTGTATGGCGGTTCTTTTTATCATCTTCCTGGATTTCCGGCTTGTGCCGCGGGCTTGCTTTCCTGTGCGGTGCTTAATGTCAACAATATTCGTGATATGAAGAGCGATGCTGTTTATGGAAAAGAATCGCTCGCTCTGCGTCTTGGCGACGAATACGCCCGTTATTATCATTTACTGCTTGTATTCAGTGCTTTTTTATGCTGGCTGGTGTACTTTTGGATTATGCTTCCAAATACCTATCTATTGTTTTTTATTCTTTATTTGCCTCTTGTGTACAGCACCTACAAGGTTTATACGAGCCGAGAAACACTTGTTCTTGACAAGCAGGTAGATATAACGGCGGCTTCCACGGGAATTTTTCATTTAGCTGTGGCGGCTGCACTTTTTGCAAGTTAAAGCATTCCCTCTATATATTAAGAATTTTTGCAGGGAAAAACTTTTGTATTATAGGCGTTGCATGGCTTTTGCCATGCCAACAATACGTAAAAAAGTTCCTGCACCTTTTTACAAAACTTTTTAAAATAATTTTCTCCGGAAAAAGTAAAAAATCCCGGTTCATTTTGAACAGGGATTTTTATATATTTAATCCTTCCTTGCTTTTATGAAATAAAAGCAAGCGAAAAGGGGGGAATGATTTCCCCAAAAAAAAGAAAAAATTAATGCCCCAAATATGCCTTTTGGACACTGGGGTTGGTGAGTAGATTTTCAGCGCTGTCTTCCATAATAATTCTGCCCATTTCCATAACATAGCCGCGGGTGGCAATTTTGAGAGCAGCCTTGGCATTTTGTTCCACTATTAAAATAGTTACGCCGTTTTCATTAACTTTTTTCACGGTTTCAAAAATTGTTTTCACGAGAAGCGGCGCAAGGCCCAGGGAGGGTTCGTCCAGAAGCAGAATTTTAGGCTGTCCCATGAGAGCCCTGCCAATGGCGAGCATTTGCTGTTCACCGCCGGAAAGTGTGCCTGCCATTTGGCTTCTGCGTTCATAAAGGCGGGGGAAAAGCCCGTAAATCTGGTCTAAACTTTCGTCAATTACTCTTTTATTTTCAATGGTAAAAGCGCCTAATTTCAAGTTTTCAAGCACGGTCAAAGAATTGAAAACACGTCTGCCTTCTGGAGACTGCGTGAGTCCGCGGGTCACAATTTCATGGCTGGGGAGTTTGCTGATTTCTTCGCCGGCTAATTTGATACTGCCGTCCATGATGGTGGCAAGGCCGCTGATGGTGTGCATGGTTGTGGTTTTGCCAGCCCCGTTTGCGCCTAAAATACTGACAATCTCGCCCTTTTTCACATGGAGGCTGACCCCGTGTAAAACCTCAATTTGTCCGTATCCTGCACGTAAATTTTTTAATTCTAAAAACATATATTCCACCGTAAAAATCTGTTAATCACGTCCGAGATATGCTTCAATAACGCGGGGATTATTGCGCACTTCCTGAGGCGTTCCTTCGGCTATTTTCATGCCGTATTCAATGGCAACGAGCTTTTCGCACACATTCATAACCAGCCCCATGTCGTGTTCAATGAGCATAACGGTAATGCCGCGTTTTTGGATAGCCTGAATGAGCGTAATGAGCACTTCGGTTTCCGGCTGGTTCATACTGCCGGCAGGTTCGTCCAGAATAATGAGCTTGGGATCAGAGGCAAGCGCCCGTGCCATTTCCAAAAGGCGCTGATTGCCATAGGAAAGTGAGCCGGCTCTTGCATTCCACTGGGAGGTCAGTCCCACAAATTCCAGCTCCTGCATGGCGCGGTCAAGGGCAAGCTGTTCTTCTTTCTGCTGACTGCGGAAACGGAAAAGTGAAGAAAACAGCCCGCTTTGCATGCGGCAGTGCAGTCCGGAAAGCACATTTTCAATGGCAGGAAGATCCGCAAAAAGGCGAATAGACTGGAATGTACGGGAAATGCCGTGTTCTACGATTTCATGGGGTTTCAATTTGACAATAGAGTGGTCTTGAAAACGAATATCCCCGCCGTCAGGAACATAGTTTCCTGTGATAAGGTTGAAAACCGTTGTTTTTCCTGCTCCATTTGGGCCAATAATGCCAATAACAGAACCGTCAGCCACATCAAAGCTCATATTGCTTACGGCTTTGATCCCGCCAAAGGTTTTGGTGACATTTTCTAAAGAAAGCAAGGGGGTATCCATACGTATATCCTTAAATTGCCCTTAGTCAGCAATAGTATTTGTGTCAATTTGATTGAGTTTCTTTACCCAGTTGTCCGGCAGCGTGTAGTTGCGGGGTCTTGGAGGCAAAATGCCCTTGGGACGAATAATCATCATAACCATGAGGGCAATACCGAAAATAAGCATGCGCGCATCGGCAAAACCACGGAAAATTTCAGGCAGGCCAAAAACAAGGAATGCTCCAAGAATAACTCCTGCTTGACTTCCTCCGCCCAGGATAACCGCTGCAAAGAGCATTACAGAATCCCAGTAGGTAAAGGAGCCGGGAGAAATAATGGTCATTTTGGCGGCAAAGAGTGTTCCTGCCATGCCGGCCCAGAATGCGCCGAGCATAAACGCTACGGTTTTATAATGGGTGACATTGATGCCGCAGCCTTCAGCTGCAATATCATCTTCTTTAATGCAGGAAAGAGCTCGTCCAAAGCGGGAATTATGAAGCCAATAGAAAAGAACAAGGGTGACAAAGACAAAAGTCCAGATAAGATAATAGAATTGTATATCTTTCTTGATTTTTACGCCAAAAAGTTCCGGACGGGAAATGCCGAAAAGCCCGTTGGCGCCGCCGGTGAGTCCGCATAAATCATTGACAAGGGCAATACGCACAATTTCCACAATACCAATGGTCACCATGAGCAGATAGTCACCGCGCAAATGGATAATGGGGCGGGCCACCAGCCCTGCAAAAAGTGCAGAGGCAATGCCTGCCACAGGGATAAGATACAAAATTGGAATGCCAAAGCGCGTATTTAAAATGGCTGTCAAATAAGCGCCCACAGCGTAAAATGCAGCGTGTCCCATGTGGAAAATGCCTGCTTGCCCTAAAATTACGTTGAGGGAAAGAGAAAGCAAAGTGCCCAGCCCCACGCTGACAAAAACCGCAGTCCAGTAGGTATTGAGCATAAGCGGGAGCACCGCCATAAACAGGGCAAAAATCCCGAAAATATAGAAATAAGAGTTTTTCGTTTTAAAGATCATAACTTGTCAGCCACCCTTTCACCCAAGATACCGGTCGGGCGGATAATCAGAATAAGAATAAGCACAAAGAAAGAAATTGCGTCTTTCCAGGCAATGGTCAGATAGGCAGCGCCAAGAGCTTCCACCAATCCCAGGATAAGTCCGCCGATCATCGCGCCGGGGATATTGCCGATACCGCCCAGAATAGCGGCAGTAAAGGCTTTGAGCCCGTAAGAAAAGCCCATGTTAAAGTCAATTTGCCCGTAGGCAAGACCCACCATAAGCCCAGCCACACCGCCAAGTCCCGGGCCAATAAGGAATACAAGGGAAATAATGCGGTTTACATTAATACCCATGAGTTTTGCCGCGCCCTGGTCAATGGCGGCAGCGCGGATGGCAGTGCCTGTTCTGGTTCTGTGAATAAACCAGTATAAAATCACCATGAGCAAAATAGATGCAGCAATGAGCACAAAACGAATTACCGGCACACCCATGCCGAAAAGATTGATAATGGTGGTAGGACGCACAATTTCAGGATAAACATAATAGTTGCCGCCCCAAATCAGTAAAACAGCATTTTGGAAGAAAATAGAGGCACCCACAGCAGAAACAACAGCTGAAAGTCTGTTGGCATTGCGCAGGGGGCGATAGGCAATACGTTCGAGGAGACAGCCAATAATGGCAACAAAGCCCATAACCATGAGGGCAACAATAATAATGGCAGCATAAACAGGCAAAGTGTTTGCCAGTTTGCAGCTGACAAAAAGCGTCAAGCCAAGATACGCGCCAATGGTGAATAAATCCCCGTGGGCAAAGTTGATGAGTTTTAAAACGCCGTAAACCATTGTATACCCAAGGGCTACAAGGGCGTAAATACCCCCAATGGCTAAACCGTTAATAATTTGTAGAAAAAATTGCTCCATAATGATCCATGCCAAATGAAAATGTTAAGCAAGAAACGTCTATTATTTTCATAAAAAGCAGAAAAACGCAAGTTTTTTCCCCGCAGAAAAACAATTTAAGTCCAAAATGTAAAATTATTTTTTTGGGGGAAATTATTTCCCCCAACCCCCCTAAACGCCAAACCGTTATGGACTTTGTCCATAACGGTTTGGTTTATTCTATATTTTTTAGGTAGTTACAAAAATATAGAATAAAAATAGTATAAAAAGTTTTGAGAGAGGGTACAGGGAGAGAACTTTTGTAAAAGTTCTCTCCCTGTAAAATTTACCAATAGTTAGTGGAAATATTCTAGAGCGTTTCCGGTAAATCTTACGAATTTCTTGCAGGGGAAAAACTTTATCTCTGCTGTCC
>CAJTRG010000017.1 GCA_910578585.1 uncultured Mailhella sp. | reverse complement strand
TTGTCCTTATTGCGTGTTGTTTAGTTTGGTTAAGATAATTTGGAAACACACCCTAAATTAAAACAAGAAATGATGGAGATTTTTACAGATTGCCAACAGAATAAGGAACCAACTACAGTCTTTCCAGGGTGGGCGAAAAATATTTTAAAGGAATGTTGTTCGGATATTCGGCAAACCACAGGCGGACGGCGTTCCAACACAAAATAATATTATTGTTATTGGAACAAAATCTAACTTACTGACGATCTGCTTATCAGCAAAAATCCCCTAAAGATGAGTGATAGAAGAAAAAATTTTTAACTTTATACTATTTTATAATTACTTGTAATTATAAATAATTTTAAAAATAATCTTCAAAAGAACAGCTTTTTGGAGATTATTTTTAAGTTCCGTCTATTTCCCCCATAAAATTTAATCTACGCTTATCCATAACAATTCAAATTAAGGAGATGCTATGGATAATAATCTTATTCTAAACAACAAAGAAGCAGCCAATTTTTTAAGTATCAAACCAGCGACCTTGGCAAAATGGAGGAGTGAACACAAAGGTCCGCGTTATTCCAAAATAGGCAGAAGAATCGTCTATAAGGTACAAGACTTGGAAGAGTATCTAGAACAAAACAAGGTTGAAACCCTGGACACAGATAGTTATGGTCATTAGAGGCTTGATATGAATAGTTTCTATGAGCAAATCCTTGAAGGATTGAAGCCTAATCTGGTACGCGTTATTGAAAATCTTTTGCCTGACGGAAAATTTTTCGGAAAAGAATATGTTTGTGCATCTTTGCAAGGCGGACAAGGTAATTCCTGCAAGACCAATATTGAAACAGGAATAGGCAGTGACTTTGCAACGGGCGAAACCTGGGCTAATATTATTGATTTGGCAAGTAAAGTTTGGGCTTGTTCTTTTTATGAAGCTGCACAAAAATTGGCAAATCAATATGGCATAGATGAATCTCAAAAATTATTCTATCTGCAACAACATGAAGAATTAATCCCCATAGTCCCCGTACCTGTAACTGCCCCGCGTCCGTATAAATCACACCCACAATACGGCTATGCCCAAAAACAGTGGCTTTATAAGGATATGCAAAATCAGCTTTTGATGTGTACTTCTCGCTTTGAAACAAATAAAGGTAAGATTGTACTTCCACAAATCTATGCAAAAACACAAAACAGCAGTCCAAAGTGGTATTGGAAAGCTTTTCCCACACAAAGACCATTATACGGTTTGCAAAAACTCAATGAGAATAAAAGAATCTTGCTTGTGGAAGGTGAAAAGACAGCAGATAAGGCTCAAGGATTATTTCCTGACCATGCTGTGCTAACATGGAGCGGAGGAGCAAATGCTACTGCAAAAACAGATTTTTCCCCATTATACAATAAAAATATTACAATCTGGGCGGATAATGACGAATCAGGTTTCAAGGCGTGTTTTGAACTTGCCAAAATATTGCAGGATTATGCTGAACTTCGTTTTGTTCTTCCTCCTGACATATTGCCAGCAGCCTGGGATTTAGCTGATGAATGTCCAAATGAAGTGAATATTCAAGAATTATTGGAACATCCCCTTTCCTTTCAAGAATTTTCAAAAGCTGCGTTTTTACGTTATCCCAACTTGCAAATAAAATATGAAGTTCTTGAACAAGAAAGCATTGAAGATTTTGACATTCAAGAATGGCCAAAATTCAGTTTTGATGCCTGCCCTGGCTTTTTAGGTGAATTTGTCCACCTGGCTACTGAAAACAGTGAAGCTGATCCTGCTGCTGTCTGCATAACAGCGCTTGTTCGGTTTTGTGCAGAAGTATATGGCTTTGCACCGCAAAAAGGTCCGCATATTTATATTGGTGAGAAAATTCATCCGCCTAAACTTTTTGCCGTTATTTGCGGTAATTCAAGCAAAGCAAGAAAAGGTACGTCAAAACAGCCAGTGCTGAAACTTTTCAGCAGAGAGTTTTGCACACAGGAAGAATTAACAAAACTGCCTCCACCAGCAAAAGAAAGCAGCGGACCATTATCCACTGGCGAAGGCTTGGCATATCATGTCCGTGACCTGACAGAACAGGAGCAGGAACGGCTTTTGCAGCAAGACAAATTTATACGAAATAATAATGACAAACGTCTTATCATTCTCGATGAAGAATTTGCAAGCGGGCTTATGTGTACTAAACGTGAGGGCAATACCCTTTCCATGGGCTTGCGGACATTTTGGGATTCAGACGAGTATGAAGCGTTAACAAAAAATAATTCATTTAAGGTGAAAGGGGCTCATATCAATATTGTCAGCCATATTACCATACAGGAACTTTCTTATTATCTTAATGGATTGCAGGCATACAATGGCTTTGCCAGCCGTTTTTTATGGATTTGTGCCAGACGTGCCAAGCTTGTGCCTCTGCCTCGCCGTATGTCTGAAGCTGAAATTCAAAGACTGCAAAAGCGTTTATGGCAAATTATCGCAACAGCACAACAGCGTGGCACAATGGAAATGACCGGAGCATGTTTATCTCTCTGGAAAGATGTTTATTTTGAGCTTTCCAGGGAACATTCAGGACTTGCTGGAAGTGTCATCAATAGAGCAGAAGCCCAGACCTTACGTTTGGCACTTGTGTATGCTTTACTGGATTGTAAAGGCTATATTGATAAAAAGCATTTGCAATCCGCTCTTGCTATGTGGAACTATGCTGAACAATCTGCTCTTTATATTTTCCGCAATAAAGAAAAAAATGATTATGAGCAAAAAATAGTAGACGCACTGGAGCAAGGTCCGCTGAATGCGACGGAATTAAGCAAAATTTTTAATGGGCATTTATCCAAAGAACGCTTGCAGCCTGTTTTGGAACAGCTTGAAGCAAAACAGAAAATTTTTATTGAAAGACAAAAAACAGCAGGTCGCCCCCGTATCATTTTACGTCTTAATTCTCTGAATGAGAAAAAAGAAAAAAGCTAAAAAAGAGAAAAAAGCGTAAAAACTTCTTTTGCTTTTTTCGCATAATTCTCTTTTTTCTTATTTCGCTTTTTTATTTTTAGAAACTGTTGTTTCAAAATTTTTAACCTGCTGCTTATGCAAAATAATATCAAAATTCATTGAACTCCTGTTGGAGTTATGTTTTAGAGCCAGCCTACCCATTGTGGGTACACGCAAACGTGACCCCATAGGCTGGTGAGTGGGCAAAGCCCCCTTCAAACCCCCAAATTTTAAAAGGCATAGTATGAGAAAAAACTCTTCTTTAAAGAAAAAAAATTGTAAAACTGCATGGGTAAAAATTCGCGTTACTCCAAATGAAAAAATATTGCTCATGCAAAAAGCAAGCGAGTTAGGATTAAGCCTTACAGATTTTATACGTGTGCGAACTCTCAAGTACAGAGTTCGACAAAATCCATTGACAAAAGAATATTTGTTTCAGCTTGCCCGCATTGGAAATAACCTTAACCAATTAGCAAAATGGGCTAACCTGTATAAATCCAAGGCAGAGGCTTTGGAAGTAGTGCTGACACTGACAAGTATTGAGCAGGAATTACATTCCCTGCAACATATAAAAGAACAGGCGGAATAATATGTATATAAAAGTTTTTCCACACGGCAAAGGAAACGGCAAAAGTCCTACGCATTATCTTGTCCGCCTTGATTATCCGCATAGAAAGGAAAATCCACCTGTTGTGCTGCGTGGTGATGTGGAAGAAACGCAAAGGTTAATTGATAGTTTGGAAACCAAATGGAAATTTACGGCAGGAGTTTTGTCTTGGCACCCGCAGGATATTGTCAGCAAAGAGCAGGAAGAAGAGCTTATGAACAGTTTTGAAAATCTTGCTTTTGCAGGATTGGAACAAGACCAACGCAATATTTTATGGGTGCGGCACAGCCACGCAAAGCACCATGAACTACATTTTGTTATTCCCCGTGTGGAACTTTATGGAGGCAAGGCATACAATCCCTGCCCTCCAGGCTGGCAAAAATCTTTTGATGTCTTGCGAGATTATTTCAATATCAAAGAAAATTGGGCAAGACCGGACGACCCGAAACGGGCAAGATTATATCTGCCTGAACAGGCTGACCTGAAAAATGCAAGGCTTATCCGCTGGGGTAAAACGCCTTTGAAAAAAGAAGAACGGGAAGAGGCAAAAGAAGCTTTGCATGCATATATTATCCAGCAAATTGAATATGGAAAGATAAAAAACAGAACAGATATTATACAAGCATTACAAGATGTTGGCTTACAAATAAACAGACAAGGCAAGGATTATATTACAGTTGTTGACCCAGCCAGCAAAGAAAAGTTACGCCTAAAAGGAGCAATGTATGCAGAACAGTTTGACCTCACTGAGCGAGAAAATCAAAGCAAGAGCAGAACAGGAACAGAAAGAAACAGAAGCAATACTCAAGCAGAACTTTCAAGACTTGCAGGAGAGCTTGAGCAAATTATCCAAAAACGTACTGACTATAACAGAAAACGATATTCACAAAAACCTGTTACTCTTGGAGAGCGCTATCAAAACGGATTGTCAGAGTATTCAAAGTCTTTTCAACTGCCAGTATCGCAAAGCCCTTTTATGGAGTATCACAATACTCCTGATAACAAGCTTCACGATAGCAGGAATAATGGGATTAGCCCACTTTCAAATAAAATCCCTGAGAATAGAACTACAGAATTTGAAAGAACAGACGGAGCAGACCGAAGCAGAATATATCAAAGTTTGGAACAGATTCAAAGGGCTGGAGTCATATCCCTATCAAGGCGAGAATTATTTGCTGACACCGCAAAACTGGCAAATAACGTTTTATGGAACAAAAGGGAAACAGAATGTCTGGAAAATCAGCAAATAGCACAAAATATATCAAAACGTCTTGTGGATATTCAAAAAGAAGATAGTGATGATATTTTTGAAAAGCTCATAGGATATATGCAAAATCAGACTAAAAACGAAAAGGAACATCACAATGACCGAACTGGAACGCACACTCAAAGAAACACTGCTCTCATTGCAGCAGGAATTACTGCAAACGCAAAGCAGCCAACAAACACAACTCAATCAACAGGAACAAACACTGCGAAACCTGGCACAACAAATAACATTCCTGACACAACAAAACCAGGATTTTCAATCAACCTTGACCCAATTCGCCGAAACCTTGCAGCACTTGACCAGTGTGTACAACAATTTAAATCCCTTACTGCAATCCTTGCAAAAACTTTTGAAAAAGTAAGGGCAAAAGAAAGATAATCCCATAAGGTATTATTATCTTGCAAAATTACTATGGAATTATTATACTTAGCAATATTAGAATTGATAGCTGTCTATAGGATTTTTTTATGATTGATAAATTGATTGCCGAAGCAACAGAATGTGATTTCAAAGTTGCAGTTGAACTGAACAAGCCCAAAAGCTGGCTGAAAAGCGTCAGCGCCTTTGCCAATGGTGTGGGCGGCACGTTGATTTTTGGTGTTGATGACAGTAAAGAAATTATTGGCTTGAACGACACACAAAAAAATGCAGAAGCAATCAGTCGTTTAATCAAGGAGCGTATCACTCCATATCCTGATTTTATTCTTACTCCTAAGCAAAAAAATGAAAAGGACTTACTCATTCTGACAGTTTTTGCTGGGCGCAGTACCCCCTATTACTACAAGGCTGATGGTATAATGGAAGCCTATATCCGCATGGGTAATGAAAGTGTCATTGCTCCCAGTTATGTGCTGAACCAGCTTATTCTGAATGGCATGAACAAATCCTATGACGCTCTTGTGTCTGAATTTGACTTCAAGGATTATGCGTTTTCCAAGCTGCGTGAACGGTATAAAGCATGGACTGGAAACAGTATGGAAGACAAATTCTTTGATTCATGTGAAATCCGCCGTGATAATGGCAAGCTTACCCATGCAGGGGCTTTGCTTGCTGATGATTCTCCCATTAAACATTCCAGGCTGTTCTGCACGAGGTGGAACGGACTGGATAAGAGCGGTGGTATTGTAGATGCCTTGGATAGTGCTGAATTTTCCGGAAGCCTTATTATTTTGCTCAATGAAGGAATGAGTTTTGTTAAACGGAATATGAAAACAAGCTGGAAAAAGACTGCCAATTCCCGTATTGAAATGCCTGAATATTGTGAACGCAGTGTTTTTGAAGCATTGGTCAATGCTTTAATACACAGAGATTATTTAATTTTGGGAAGTGAAGTGCATATTGATGTTTATGATGACCGTCTAACTATTTATTCTCCAGGAGGTATGGTTGACGGCAGTCGTATACAGGAAAGAGATATTTTGAGTATTTCTTCCACAAGACGAAATCCTGTTCTTGCTGATATTTTCGGACGGCTTGGCTATATGGAACGCCAAGGCAGTGGATTCAAAAAAATAACAGACGCTTATTCCTCTGCCCACAATTACAAGGCAGAACTTTCTCCAAAATTCTATTCTGACATTTCTTCCTTTCAGGTTACTTTGTTCAATCTCAACTATGGTCAAGCTCTTGAAACAGGCGATTGGAGTGAAAAACAGGCGATTGCTCAATCTAAAACAGGCGATTGGGATAAAAAACAGGTGATTGCTCAATCTCAATCAGGTGATTTAAATAATAAACAACTTTTTTTAGAAAATTTAACTAATTTAAATTTCAGCCAATCCACTAAAAATAACATTATTACATTATTTGAAGCTTTTGGCTTTGAACAGTTTTTTGGTCGTACTGATATTTTTAAAGCTATTAAACTAAGCCCCTCTCCTGCTGGTGAACTTATCCGCAAAATGCGTGAAGTTAATATTATTGAACAAGTCCAAGGTCACGGCAAAGGCAAATATCGGTTTATGATATAAAATAGGTAATCCTTTATTAAATTTGTTCAACGTAAGTCATTTAATCAGGTAACATTAATTTAATACAGACAATGAGCGCATAACTAAGTCAATATCTCTGTTTTCCAATTCCTGGATAATATGAAGATATGTTTTTTGCGTTGTATTTATGCTGGAATGTCCTAATCTTCTTGCAACACTTGCAATGGAAACGCCGGCAAACAGCAAAATCGAAGCATGGGTATGCCGCAAACCATGAATTGAAATAACAGGGATATTTGCTTTTTTGCAATACCTGCATAAGATATCATTCACCGTTGAATTGTATACTTTTCCTTTGACAAACAAGAGCTCATCTTCCGGCACTTTTTTAATCAATTCTGAAAATTGAATAATCATTTGCCAGTCAATTTGAACTTTTCGCACAGAAGATTTATTTTTGGTGGGCAAAAATCCTCCGTTACCTTTATAATTCCAAGTTTTGCAAACAGTAATACACTGGTGGGCAAAGTCAAAATCTTTTGGAGTTAAAGCAAGAGCTTCTGAAAATCTTAAACCGGTTTTAGCCACAAGCAGGATAAACCAATCCCATGTAATTTCAGAAGTAAGTTTCAAGCATGTTAGAAGCGTATGCAGTTCAAACTGGTTCAAGTATTTGATTTTTTTATTTTCGTTTGGTGTTTTTCCTTTGATAATAGCTTTTCTTGTCGGGTCACGCTCAATAATTCCTTCGTCAACTGCATCTAAAATTGCTCCTTTTAATTGATGATGAAAATCCATTGTTGTTTGACGTTCGTGTGTTGCAGAATAATCATTTAAAAGCTGCTGATAAGAAATCCTGTTCAATTCAGACAGCTTTAAATTAGGTGCAAGTTTTTCTAACCACTTTTGGGTCATTTTATACTTATCTAAGGTAACATCCCGTATTGCCCCCTCTTTATATACTGAAATCCATTTTGCATAATAGCTGCAAAATAATTCGGTCTTGTTTTGATTATTTTTCATTTTTCCTCCTAAAGTTTTATATATAAATGACTTACGTTGATGAAGGGTGATAAGACGGTCAAGGGCGGAAAAAAATGCTCCGATTTTTTGTTGTTCAGTTAAATTTTCTGGATAAAAAGCTTCTAATTTTTTGAGCATATCATAAGATAAAAATGGTAATCCACTCCCTCCACATATTTTTCTTATATCCATTCCAAACAACATATAATATCCAAATTCAGGATGGATACATTCATCTTTAGGGCGTGAAATTGTTCCATTATATGTGACAAAATGCTTTCCTTTGCCCCATAACACAGAACCGGCATATTCTCCCATATGTCCTATTATTACAGAATGTTCTGCATTATATTTTGTATACCCGCCTATAATTCCATTTGCTCCAAAAACTGGGTATTCTCCGCCGTTACTTGGATTATTATTATATTCACCATATTCAAATTCATATATTTCCCCCAGCTTACGCTGTTCCCAAGTTAAAAGAAAAGAGCCAGGGATAATTTCCTGACTCTTTTCATAGTTGAAGCCTATTTTTTATTGCATTATAAAATCAATCTATTTCAAAGCCGCCGCTTAAAATAAATTTACGAATAAGTGTGTCTGTCTTCATATTTACCTTAGGCGGATTGAGCTTTATACCTTCTTTTTGTTCAAAGTAGGCTCTGGCTTTTACTTTATCAACAGTATTTTTCAGTTCGTCTAATCTTCCAAATTCATTGATATTTGCTTCTGTCAGTTTCAAATCCATCATATTTCTTAATTTTTCTTCATTTAAGCCAAAGGCCACAGCAACGCGGTGAATTTGGTCATTTTTCGCTTTATATTGATATTCTGTAATATAATCCCGCAGCGTTTTTCCCTCCTCAACAAAAACATCACCCCGCTGCACATCATGCAGGAAAATATTTGCATATTTCTGTTCATCCTGGTTCAGTGTGGCAAAGGATTTATGCAGTTCATTCAGTGCTTGTTCTGTCAATTCTTCAGACGCGTCATCGCTGTGAATTAATTTTAAATATTTTTCAAAACGGCTGTTCATATAATCAGCATCAATACGTCCGGTATCAATTTCTGTAATATATCCGACTAAATCATAGGGGATATTGTCACTGCTCACAGAAGAGCTGTCTCCCTTTGGTATTTCCTTGTATCTCTGCACAAGAATAAGATACGCCGTTTCATCAAACTGCATTGTTATGGTATTTTTCTTTTGTTTTTCGTCGGTAAATGTATATGCTGCGGTATCCCACTTAAAACCCTGGATTTTTGCAGCTTCCAAATATTCATTAAATTCCCTGAACAGTGACGCAAATTTTGCTACAACAGTTTTGTCTTCGGGTAGTTTGGAAAAATTGCTTATTTTTGCGTTTTCATACAAATTTTTGATGTCCCCAAAGAGTGCATTTAATTTTTCTAAATTTTTATTCAGCTTGTCAGCAAACAACGCAATGGGCTTATCTCCGGAATATAATTTTACCGCCTCGTTGATATTTTTTTCCATTGTATGGGGTTTTCGATAATATCTGATTGTTCCAAAGGGTTTTTCCGGACCGAATAATCTGTTTGTCCGTGAAAATGCTTGGATAATATTTTCATATTCCAACATCTTGTCCAGATACAGCGTATTGACCCATTTTGAATCAAAACCCGTCAGCATTTGATCAACAACAATGAGCAAATTCAGCTGTTTTTCCGGTTCTCTGTCAATGGTTTTATAATATTCTTTATGTGCCAGCCTGAGTGCAATATCTTTTTTGAATAATGCATAACTTGCAAGGGAAAAATCCTGATTATAGAGCTTGTTATAATCGGTTATAATTTCTGCCAATCCTTCTTCTTTGAACTCACTGTTTCCGTTATTGTCAATATTCGGGTCAAATAAGCATGTTGTTTTTAATTCCGGCATTTTTTCTTTTAATAAACGATAATATTCAATAGCTTCCGGAATACTGCTTGTTGCAAAAATAGCATGGAATTTTGAAGCATGGCTCAAATCAAGCCACTTGTCCTTTATATCTTCAACTACTTTATTTTGATGTTCCGGCGTTTGGTACTGAGACGCAGGGATATAATCTTCAATTCCTTTGACATATTCACCATTTTCATCTTTATATCCTGCCATTTTCACAGTATGCACATAACTATAATAGATTTCTGATTTTTCTTTATCTTGCAGTGCTTCTTCCACAGTTTTTGCTTTTGCCTTATCAAGAGCAATAACCCTGCGCATATCACTGTCTTTAAAAGTCAGCACTTTATAAGGGTCAAATCCCAAAACATTTTTATCCCTGATGCCGTCAGCAATGCTGTACCTGTGCAGTTCGTCACCAAAAACGAGATCCGTGGTACTCATCTTTTTTTGATGTTCTTCGAAAATGGGTGTTCCGGTAAAACCAAAGAAAATTGCCCGCGGAAAGGTATTTTTAATGGTTAAAAGCATATCGCCGAACGTGGATCTATGGGCTTCATCTACAATAAACACAATTCTTTTGCTGTTCATTATTTCAATGTCAGACGCATTGATACCGCCGTCTTCGTCTTTTATGCGGCTCATTTTTTGAATGGAAGTAACAATCAGAGTATCAAGAGGGGCAGAGCTTTTGAGCTTGGTAATAAGTTCCCATGTGTTTTCCGTTGCTTTTACGCTTGATTGGTTGTTGCTGATGCCTTTTGCTTCACCGGCAAAGCCGCGGTATTCTCCCAGTGACTGTGTTCCCAGTTCAATCCTGTCCATGAGAAAAACAACTTTATCCGCGTCTTTGGAATCCGCAATTAACTGGGCAGATTTAAAGCTTGTCATTGTTTTGCCTGAACCTGTGGTATGCCAAATAAAACCGCCCCGTTGGTTATTTTCGCTCCATTTTATTTTTGCTACTTTATCAGAAATGGCATTTGCCGCATAATATTGATAGCTGCGCATGACTTTCAGATTTCCGTCAGCCTCATCTGCCACAGTATAAAAGCCTATAAGCTGGTGAGCCATGGGAATGGAAAGCAAAGAAGAAGCAATACTTTTCCAGTCATTGATTGGTTCATTATTAAAATCTGCCCATTGGAAATAATAATCAGGATTAAATTGCCCGCCTGTGCCTGGATTTGCAAAATATCTTGTTTCATCAGGCGTCATGGCAACAAATATTTGCACAAGGGAAAATAGACCGGTAAAAATTCCTTCTTTGGAATACTTTTCAATTTGATGATACGCCTGACTTACCGGAACGCCGCTTCGTTTCAATTCAATGTGGATAACAGGCATACCGTTGATGAGCAGCATTAAATCGCCGCGTCTGTCGTTTAATACTTTTGATTTTGAAGGAAAAATCGGCTGCTGCACAATTTGGTATCTGCTTTGTCCGGCTGCAATTTCCTGCCTGTCGTATATTTTCAAACTTACTTCTTTGCCAAAATGAATTGTATCATCGGGATTGTTCCTTTTTATGGAAACTGTTTTACCGTTGATAAAAGTATTGAGCTTGCAGGGCGTTTGCAGCGTCCTGATTTGCTCGATAATCTGCTGCATTTCACCCTCTGTCAGTGGAAAATTATTTAATCGGTCAATGCCGCGGTTGTTATCGAATAAGATTTTTGCCCAGTTATCAAGCAAGTCTTTTTCTGTGGGATATTTAATAACTTCATGCTCCCAGCCTTCACTGGAAAGAACTTTAATGAGGGCTTGTTCAAAGTCAGCTTCATATTGAAAAGTCATTTTTTGCGGCTCCTTATTGTATTTTTGGGTAAATTTTGTTGGGAACATTGTATGCAGCATAGCTTTTTTGATTTGTTTTAACACTAAAATCTTACGCTGATGAAGGGTGATAAGACGGTCAAGGGCGGAAAAAAATGCTCCGATTTTTTGTTGTTCAGTTAAATTTTCTGGATAAAAAGCTTCTAATTTTTTGAGCATATCATAAGATAAAAATGGTAATCCACTCCCTCCACATATTTTTCTTATATCCATTCCAAACAACATATAATATCCAAATTCAGGATGGATACATTCATCTTTAGGGCGTGAAATTGTTCCATTATATGTGACAAAATGCTTTCCTTTGCCCCATAACACAGAACCGGCATATTCTCCCATATGTCCTATTATTACAGAATGTTCTGCATTATATTTTGTATACCCGCCTATAATTCCATTTGCTCCAAAAACTGGGTATTCTCCGCCGTTACTTGGATTATTATTATATTCACCATATTCAAATTCATATATTTCCCCCAGCTTACGCTGTTCCCAAGTTAAAAGAAAAGAGCCAGGGATAATTTCCTGACTCTTTTCATAGTTGAAGCCTATTTTTTATTGCATTATAAAATCAATCTATTTCAAAGCCGCCGCTTAAAATAAATTTACGAATAAGTGTGTCTGTCTTCATATTTACCTTAGGCGGATTGAGCTTTATACCTTCTTTTTGTTCAAAGTAGGCTCTGGCTTTTACTTTATCAACAGTATTTTTCAGTTCGTCTAATCTTCCAAATTCATTGATATTTGCTTCTGTCAGTTTCAAATCCATCATATTTCTTAATTTTTCTTCATTTAAGCCAAAGGCCACAGCAACGCGGTGAATTTGGTCATTTTTCGCTTTATATTGATATTCTGTAATATAATCCCGCAGCGTTTTTCCCTCCTCAACAAAAACATCACCCCGCTGCACATCATGCAGGAAAATATTTGCATATTTCTGTTCATCCTGGTTCAGTGTGGCAAAGGATTTATGCAGTTCATTCAGTGCTTGTTCTGTCAATTCTTCAGACGCGTCATCGCTGTGAATTAATTTTAAATATTTTTCAAAACGGCTGTTCATATAATCAGCATCAATACGTCCGGTATCAATTTCTGTAATATATCCGACTAAATCATAGGGGATATTGTCACTGCTCACAGAAGAGCTGTCTCCCTTTGGTATTTCCTTGTATCTCTGCACAAGAATAAGATACGCCGTTTCATCAAACTGCATTGTTATGGTATTTTTCTTTTGTTTTTCGTCGGTAAATGTATATGCTGCGGTATCCCACTTAAAACCCTGGATTTTTGCAGCTTCCAAATATTCATTAAATTCCCTGAACAGTGACGCAAATTTTGCTACAACAGTTTTGTCTTCGGGTAGTTTGGAAAAATTGCTTATTTTTGCGTTTTCATACAAATTTTTGATGTCCCCAAAGAGTGCATTTAATTTTTCTAAATTTTTATTCAGCTTGTCAGCAAACAACGCAATGGGCTTATCTCCGGAATATAATTTTACCGCCTCGTTGATATTTTTTTCCATTGTATGGGGTTTTCGATAATATCTGATTGTTCCAAAGGGTTTTTCCGGACCGAATAATCTGTTTGTCCGTGAAAATGCTTGGATAATATTTTCATATTCCAACATCTTGTCCAGATACAGCGTATTGACCCATTTTGAATCAAAACCCGTCAGCATTTGATCAACAACAATGAGCAAATTCAGCTGTTTTTCCGGTTCTCTGTCAATGGTTTTATAATATTCTTTATGTGCCAGCCTGAGTGCAATATCTTTTTTGAATAATGCATAACTTGCAAGGGAAAAATCCTGATTATAGAGCTTGTTATAATCGGTTATAATTTCTGCCAATCCTTCTTCTTTGAACTCACTGTTTCCGTTATTGTCAATATTCGGGTCAAATAAGCATGTTGTTTTTAATTCCGGCATTTTTTCTTTTAATAAACGATAATATTCAATAGCTTCCGGAATACTGCTTGTTGCAAAAATAGCATGGAATTTTGAAGCATGGCTCAAATCAAGCCACTTGTCCTTTATATCTTCAACTACTTTATTTTGATGTTCCGGCGTTTGGTACTGAGACGCAGGGATATAATCTTCAATTCCTTTGACATATTCACCATTTTCATCTTTATATCCTGCCATTTTCACAGTATGCACATAACTATAATAGATTTCTGATTTTTCTTTATCTTGCAGTGCTTCTTCCACAGTTTTTGCTTTTGCCTTATCAAGAGCAATAACCCTGCGCATATCACTGTCTTTAAAAGTCAGCACTTTATAAGGGTCAAATCCCAAAACATTTTTATCCCTGATGCCGTCAGCAATGCTGTACCTGTGCAGTTCGTCACCAAAAACGAGATCCGTGGTACTCATCTTTTTTTGATGTTCTTCGAAAATGGGTGTTCCGGTAAAACCAAAGAAAATTGCCCGCGGAAAGGTATTTTTAATGGTTAAAAGCATATCGCCGAACGTGGATCTATGGGCTTCATCTACAATAAACACAATTCTTTTGCTGTTCATTATTTCAATGTCAGACGCATTGATACCGCCGTCTTCGTCTTTTATGCGGCTCATTTTTTGAATGGAAGTAACAATCAGAGTATCAAGAGGGGCAGAGCTTTTGAGCTTGGTAATAAGTTCCCATGTGTTTTCCGTTGCTTTTACGCTTGATTGGTTGTTGCTGATGCCTTTTGCTTCACCGGCAAAGCCGCGGTATTCTCCCAGTGACTGTGTTCCCAGTTCAATCCTGTCCATGAGAAAAACAACTTTATCCGCGTCTTTGGAATCCGCAATTAACTGGGCAGATTTAAAGCTTGTCATTGTTTTGCCTGAACCTGTGGTATGCCAAATAAAACCGCCCCGTTGGTTATTTTCGCTCCATTTTATTTTTGCTACTTTATCAGAAATGGCATTTGCCGCATAATATTGATAGCTGCGCATGACTTTCAGATTTCCGTCAGCCTCATCTGCCACAGTATAAAAGCCTATAAGCTGGTGAGCCATGGGAATGGAAAGCAAAGAAGAAGCAATACTTTTCCAGTCATTGATTGGTTCATTATTAAAATCTGCCCATTGGAAATAATAATCAGGATTAAATTGCCCGCCTGTGCCTGGATTTGCAAAATATCTTGTTTCATCAGGCGTCATGGCAACAAATATTTGCACAAGGGAAAATAGACCGGTAAAAATTCCTTCTTTGGAATACTTTTCAATTTGATGATACGCCTGACTTACCGGAACGCCGCTTCGTTTCAATTCAATGTGGATAACAGGCATACCGTTGATGAGCAGCATTAAATCGCCGCGTCTGTCGTTTAATACTTTTGATTTTGAAGGAAAAATCGGCTGCTGCACAATTTGGTATCTGCTTTGTCCGGCTGCAATTTCCTGCCTGTCGTATATTTTCAAACTTACTTCTTTGCCAAAATGAATTGTATCATCGGGATTGTTCCTTTTTATGGAAACTGTTTTACCGTTGATAAAAGTATTGAGCTTGCAGGGCGTTTGCAGCGTCCTGATTTGCTCGATAATCTGCTGCATTTCACCCTCTGTCAGTGGAAAATTATTTAATCGGTCAATGCCGCGGTTGTTATCGAATAAGATTTTTGCCCAGTTATCAAGCAAGTCTTTTTCTGTGGGATATTTAATAACTTCATGCTCCCAGCCTTCACTGGAAAGAACTTTAATGAGGGCTTGTTCAAAGTCAGCTTCATATTGAAAAGTCATTTTTTGCGGCTCCTTATTGTATTTTTGGGTAAATTTTGTTGGGAACATTGTATGCAGCATAGCTTTTTTGATTTGTTTTAACACTAAAATCTTACGCTGATGAAGGGTGATAAGACGGTCAATTGATTTAAAGAACTTACCTATTTGTTCTTGTTCTTCTTGTTTCTGAGGATATATAATTTCATATTTTGCAAGTTGAGGCACTGTAAGTTGTGGAACGCCTGTTGATTCAACAACTACATTTAATCGATTTATCGCATTCTCCAAAAAATAAACATCAAGCTTTGATTTTATTGAAAGAAGTCTTACAACTGGCGTAAAATCAACTATTCTTGCAGTAGCATGACCAACATCACCACGCCCTGTAACCGTAACGGCTGGTGCTTTAATTCGATACAATGAAGCATAATAACCTATAATACCATCATCAGTAAGTGCATTTGCTATAACCGGATATTGCCCTGCTCTCAATAAAATACTCTTATCAACATCACCACCGGCAACCAATTCACTAGCTACTTCCCCCAGCTTACGCTGTTCCCAAGCGTCCGTAAATCCTTTGAAGCGAATGGCAGGTTTTTCTTTCATTTTATTTACCCCGCAAAAGTGATTTAAATTCACTTAATCCTTTCATATCAAATTCATTTCCTTCCAATTCGTCAATCATGGCAGAAAGCATTTTTTCTGTCTCTTTGATTTCTGCTTCTACGGCAAAATAGGTTGTTTCATACTTTGCTTGCAGAGACTGAATTTTGGAAACAAGGGTGTTGACTATGGTATCCGGCAGCTTCTTGATACTTTCCAGCAAACCGCCAATCCATTTTTTATCAAGGAGTGTATAAACCATTTCATCAGATAAGGTTTCGATTGTCTTTTTTGTCAGCACATGAAGTTCAGCTGTTTCTTTTTTGATTTCATTTTTCAGCTTTTTTTCTTCCTGAGCCAGGGCTTCATATTTTTTCAGTTTTCCTATAAATTCTTTTACTTCTTCTGTTTGTTCTTCATTTTGCAGCTCTTTTAATTTTTTCGTTACTTCTTTGGCGGTAAAAGCGTCATTGGTATCATTTAACACTTCTGTTTCTTTTTCTTCTTCTGTCATGGAATCAATGATTTCATCATATTCTGAAGAAATTTCAGCAAGTCGGTTTTCTTTATTTTTGAGTGCTTGGTATTGAGGTCTAAGAATTTCTTTCTGCACAAGTTCAAAGGGAATGACATGCCCCATCCAGCCTTCCTGCACTTCCTCTTCTTTATCTCCTTTTTTCTTGAGTACCAAATGCGGGTCAACTTTTTTTGCTGCCTCAAAGCCTTCTGATTGAATGATTTCCAAATCAACCGCGATTTTCCCCCATTGATTGTCTAATAACTGATACGCTTCATATTTATCAATCAAAGGAATGTCCTGCAAACGGGCAAAAATATTTTCACTTGTTTTATTTTCTGCTTTGCCGATTTCGATTTCCTGCATTTTTTCAAGCCATTCTGTATTTAACCAGGCATGAAAATCCGCAAAGGCACGGGCAAAAGCGTCTTCAAATTTTACAATATCGCTGTGGTTTTTAATGGTTTCCTTTATATCTTTTGCAGCTACTTCGACATAAGGAATTTCACTCGTTGTAAACAGTGCATTTTTCAGAGTTGGAAAAGCTTTCCAATATTCTGTCAGTTCGTCAATTTCAGCAAGCGGAATGCCCCCGAACATGGACGCATAAATATCCCAGCTTTCTGCCGCTTCCGAAGAATCAACATAGCGCGGAATATTCAAATTATAATCATTTGCCCTGATTTCTTCCCTTGCAACAAGCCTTGAATATTTTTCTATGTTTTCTCTTTTGCTGATAGTGTCTGCAATTTTTTTAATATCAGAAGCACGCAGTTTATTGTTTTTGCCCTCTTTGATAAATCCTTTTGAAGCGTCAATAATCAGCGTGTCGGTGTTTGTCCGCTTTTGTTTCAATACCATAATAATTGTTGGAATACCAGTTCCAAAGAAAATATTGGCAGGCAGACCGATAATTGCATCTATATGATTTTTTTCAATTAAATTTTTACGGATTTCGCCTTCTTCACCGCCTCTGAATAAAACCCCGTGCGGCAGCACAATTGCCATAATTCCGTCGGGCTTCAAATGGAATAAATCGTGCAGTAAAAAGGCATAGTCTGCTTTTCCTTTAGGGGCAACACCAAAACGGGCATATCTTGGGTCATGCTCTTTGTTGGTGCTGTCCCATGCCTGGGAATAAGGCGGGTTTGAAACTACAGCATCCACATAGAGGGGATTATACGTTTTGACCGGGTCATTTTCTTCAAAATACGGCCAGTCCTCCTCTAATGTATCCCCATTTCTTGTCACAATATTATCGGGTTTAATTCCCCGCATGACTAAATTCATACGCGTAAGGTTATAGGTGTTTTCTTTGAGCTCCTGAGCGTAATATTTAATATTGTTTGCGTCTGCCATATATTTGGAAACACTTTTACCAATATTGATGAGCAAAGAACCGGAACCGCTTGTGGGGTCATAGATTTTAATTTCATTTTTCTCTTTGAGATGATGGGCAATAATTTCAGAAATAAGCACAGAAGCTTCATGGGGCGTATAAAATTCTCCGGCTTTTTTACCGGCATTGGCTGCAAACTGGCTGATTAAAAATTCATAAATAAAACCAAGGACATCGTAATCCTGCTTGCCGTCCATGGGAATATCTTTAATGAGCTGCAAAAGTCCGATGATAGCTTTTGTCTGTGTGTTTGAACTGTCGCCCAACTTACTCAACCCTGTTTGCAGAGTATCAAAAACCTTGTCAAATACTTTCTTGTGGGTAGAATAAATAAGCCTGCTGAAAGCCGACAAAGCGTCTCTGACATTGGAAACATCAAAATCCCGTCCCATTTTAATCCACGTTGAGAACAAATTTTCATAAGAAATAAAATATCCAATATTTTTCTGAATATATTCTACCGTATCAGTGTCTTCTTCAACTAAATTTTCAACGTCGTCAGCACTAAACTCTTGTTCCTGCAAAAATTTTACTTCCTGGTCAGACAAATATTTATAGAAAATAAAACCAAGAATATAGTCCTTATATTCATTGGCTTCTATCTTGGAACGCATTTTATTGGCGGATTCCCAAATTTTATTTGCAAGCTGTTGTTTATTCATCGGCTTTTCCTTTCGCTATTATAAGAATAAAAATAGTATAATAAAACCAAAAACAATTTACTATAAGTATGTATAGAAAGCTAGAGAGAATTTTTAGGAAAAAATATGGTTCCGAAAATTACTGGGGATTAAAAAAACGCAATCATTATTGTGAAATCTCTCTAAAACTAAAAAAAAAGCCCCAATTAAGGGGCTAGTGCTTGCTATAGTGTGTGTGCTAAAAAGCCATTTCTCAAGTAGTCAATAGTTTTAAACCTATTATTTAATTGAGTGATACAGAGAAAGACAAGCTCTCTTTGTCAAACGACAAGCATAATAATAATAATAATATATGATTAATATATTTTTTGCAACTCTTTAATTTCAAATAGTTTTTTTAACGTTATATCTTCATTCCAGCCATAAAACCATTTTTTGTTTTTAATAAAGTTAATAACTTCTTTATGATTCTTTTTTATTCCTACGACATTTAATAATTTTTTTTTGTTCTTCAAATCAATATACGGACATTTTATACTATCAAAAAACATCATAAACAATTCACATCGATAGAATGAATTCATACCATATTTATTTAATCTATTATAAATTGTTTCAATAAGTTCACATTTTATATTTGCATATTCTGGTTTATTTTTAATGAAAGATAAAATTACCATATATTCAAAATAACTGCTCTGCTTTGTCCTAAGAATATCATATAACTGAGATTGATCTAATAAAAAAGGATCTCCCAATTTTTCTATTATCCAAATAATATCTAAATACTCAACAAATGAATTAGGAAGATTCTTTTTATTCTCTAAAAAAATCAAAAAATGAGTATACATTTTTTGTTTTATTTCACCTGATAATTTATTATCATTAATGTGATCTAATAATTCTAAGATTTCGCATGAAATTTTACAAACACCATAAGCACTATTTGCTTTAGAACTTAAATGAAAAATATAAAATGTTAATTCTAAAACATCATTCAAAAATCTTTTCGTATGCTTTATGATTCTTTGTATATTAATATCATTGTCAATTGAAAAATCTATTAATAAAAAAACTTTTAATAATGCTATTAATTCGATTTTTATTTCAGATAAAATAATATTTGCTAAATCAATTATATTGACATTATTTTCAACTGTTATCACTCGTATTTCATTTATCATTGTTTGGAGCTTGTTAGTATAATTTATAAAAAGATTTTCTTTTGATAATAGATTATTCTTCCAATCTTTACCATGAAAACTTAAAAAAGCATTTTTTAAATTAGGAACAATTCGTTGTTTTGCTATTGAAATTGAAGTAACAAATGGGCGATGAATAATTTCAGTTTTAGCCTCATTTATAAACAACTTGTATTCTAAAAGTGCCTGTTCATATGTTTTTAAAATTGTTTCTCCTACTTCATGAGAAGTAACAAATATAAAATAATCATCGACAAAGCGTTTTATAACAAAATCTTTATTAATTATTATTTTTTTTCCATTTATCATGTAGTTATTTGTTAGTTGTTTTTCAACATTTAAATCTATTCGCTGTAAAATAATTTCAGCAAAAATTCTTGAAAACTCTGAACCAACAGGAATACCATGTGTTTCGTTCCAATTAGAATTTCGCATTATTTTATCAAGCTCATTTTCAAAACTTTTTTGGGAGGGAGATAGATTTTCTTTTATATATTCTTTATTTTTTATTGCCCAAGCAATTGAATGGGTATAAATACTTTCAAAACATCTTTTAATATCAAATTTATAGCAATATTCAAATTTATTTTCTAAATCTTGTAATTTTTTTGATTCATAAAAAGAATATAAATGCCGATATTTTTTATAGACAAAAAAATTATTTGGAATAATAACTTCTGATTGGTTATCATTTAAAATCTTTACTGCACCTTCTTCACTTGGTTCTTCACTTATTTCTTCATTCTCTTTTGTAAGTTTATTAAATAAAGAAGCATAGTGGCGATAAATCTTTTTAGCTCTACTCGTAGGATGACGTAATGAAACGTTTGTCTTATTCGTATAATATAACAACTCATCTGTATATTTTGCATAAATATCACATAGTTGTATTTGAACTAAAGGATGAATTAATGATATTTTTCTTAATGATGTTTGGTTCTTGTTTACCATGAATTCATAGGGTAAAAAACCATGTTCATAAAAGTTGTCATTTAAAAAAATTGAAATATTTTTTAATTCCGAATTTTTAAAAAAAAACTCTTTTATACATTCCAAAATA
Source organism: uncultured Mailhella sp. (assembly GCA_910578585.1). Classification (GTDB taxonomy): domain Bacteria; phylum Desulfobacterota; class Desulfovibrionia; order Desulfovibrionales; family Desulfovibrionaceae; genus Taurinivorans. The sequence continues at coordinate 11,690 of CAJTRG010000017.1, read as the reverse complement.
GAAAGGTTAGTAAATTCTTCTCCTCTTGATTTGCATTGCATTTGTTCAGAATAATAAATATCAAATTCATTTTTTATTGTCTCATAAAATCCCCTGTTAGAAAATAAAACAGGAGTTTCAAAAGGTAATGTATCTGTCAACAATGGCATAAATTTATTTAGTTTAATTAAACTCGGTTTCATTTAACAACTCCAACAATCAGTTATTTCTTTTAAATCTTTTAAAACAAATTTGCGAACAATTCTTTTTTTAAAGCCATTTTCAAAAGAGTATTTTTTTAATAATAATTTTTTTTTCTTCGATAATTTTTGATTAACTTTAGAAAAATGTTTAGAAAATAAAACACTGGAGAAAAACTTATCTAAATCTTTAAGAGAACTGTTATTATCTTGCAACAAAGGGTAATTATATGCCAGTCCTCCATGTAAATTCTCATTTTTTTCTATATTGCTTACTTCTTGAGAACCTGTTTTCAAAGGATAATTTACTGTTAAAAAAAGTAATCTCTTACGTAATAATTTAAAATTGTGATCATGATTATAAGCAATAAAAGCTTTTACAATTCGTTGTTTAATTTTACTGATTTTTTTGGGAGAAATAGATACCCGCAACTTATCATTAATATTTTTACGTGAAAATTGATAGCCAAGAAATTGAAATGAAAAATTTTTTTTAGTATTAATACACTGAGTTTTATTTAAATTAAAAGATAAACCGTCAGGTAAGATAGGAGCCAAATCTTTTTTTATATCAATTTCATTTATAGAAAAAATTATTATATCATCAACATATCGTGCAAAGTAAAAGACCCCGTCAAGCGAAATAATTTGATGATCAAATTTTTTCATGTAATATTCTGCAAGTGAAGCACTTATACATAATCCTCTTGGAATTCCTTGTGAATTCTGAATTTCTTCTATTGAAAACAAGGTATTCAATAAATATTTCGTATCAAAAGACAATAATGAAGATTGGTTAAGATTTTCTAAAATGGCTTTTTTGTTTATTGATTCATAAAATTTCTTAATATCTGTTTTTAATACATAGAAAGATTGTTTCTCTGAAAGAATATTCTTTATTACAGTAATTATTTTATAACGGTCAGCTTGTTGAATGCCATATACTTTACAAAGATTACTATTAATTTTTCTTATAATAAAATCTTCTGATATTCTTTGTTCTAATTCTTGTTGATCATTTGTTTTTTTTAACACAAAAATTGATTGACCATTAATATCTATTTTCTTTATTGCTGAAAAATTACAATTATCATTTGTAAATCTATCTTCTGCGATTTTAAGTAATTTTTCCTTATATTCTTTTAAGTTACTATTTTTTTTATTTGGATAATCAAAATAAGTAGTATAATCACCCCGCTTTACTAACTTCAAAAAATTATAATATGTAAAATCTTGATTTAACATACTCATACCTTTAAATTAAACATATAGATATAAATAGCTTTATATCAAATTTCATGTCAACTTTAAATTTGTTAAATTTTTATCTAACTGTTTTCAAATATATTTTTGTTCCTATTGCTTGTCATTGATTTGATACCCATTTAGAAGGTCTTTCAAAAAAATTTAGGTTATTATTGATAATTCTTAAAATAGAAACTTTACTAGAAAAATTTTATCTTTTCTGTGGGGAATAGTGTGGGGAAGAAAAAAGAAAAAGGACTTAGAAAATCCTAAGTCCTTGAAATATTTGGCGTCCTCAGGGGGATTTGAACCCCCGTTGACGGCGTGAAAGGCCGCTGTCCTGGGCCGGCTAGACGATGAGGACGTATGCCGTAGGAAATCTTTTATAAAAATTTACATACCTTGTCAAATGTTTTTTTTCAAAAAACTGAAAAAAATTCAAACAGCAATATAGTATGATAGTGTCTTTTAAAATATTACCCTATCATGCTTACTGCAATTTTCCCAACACTCGAGCCGAGGCAGACGGCAACAAGGCAAAGGGCGATGCTGAGCAGTATATACAAAAATGCCGGCAGGAAACGGGCATTTACAATCATATCAAAAAGTTCATACGACAAGGTACTGAAAGTTGTCAGCCCGCCACAAAGGCCCACAGTCAAAGCAACTTTTAGAACAGGGCTTATTACCATTTTCTCCATACAAAGAGCATAAAAAAGCCCAATTAAAAAACTGCCTGCCACATTAACAAAAAAGGTTGCAAAAGGAAAAGACAAAAGGGCTAAGCGGGCAACAAACAAGCCTGTCAAATAACGTAAAACTGCCCCTAATCCCCCGCCAATAAATACTGCCCAAATATTTATCATTAAAATTAATTCCTCATTATTTCGATCATGCAGGCATATTAAAGAAATTCTTCTAGACAATCAACATAAAAAAAGGCGGACGTTCTGTCCACCTTTTCAATTTTGTTACCCGTGTAATTTCAGATATTCCTCGTCAGTGACCGGTTCAAGCCAGGTATTGGAGCCATTTTTTGCAGGCACTTCAATAGCCAGATGAGAGAACCAGCTATCCTTTTTCGCTCCGTGCCAATGCTTGACCCCGGCAGGAATATTCACCACATCACCAACTTTCAAAGAACGAGCTTCTTTTCCCCATTCCTGATACCAGCCTTCACCGTGCGTGCAGATAAGGATTTGCCCACCGCCTTCATCTGCATTGTGAATATGCCAATTATTTCGGCATGCTGGCTCAAACGTTACATTGGCGACAAAAACCTGTTCTTTAGAAAGAAAATTCAAATAACTTTTGCCAATAAAATATTGCTCATACGACTTATTGTATTCGCCTTTTGCAAAAAGCATATTGCTGTCGTCACTCATACAATTCCCTTCTTATTTATTTACAACCTGCTCAACCAAGCCCTGTACATTCTTGGCGGCGTCTTCACCCAGATTTTCACGGATTACATTCACATAATCAAAAAGCTGTTCTTTTGTCCAGCCTGAATTATTGTAACAAGTTGCCAAATGTGCCTGTAATTGAGGATTGACATTATCAATTCCGGCAAGAATACCAACAGTAATAAGTTCCCTGTCTTTCCAGGTCAAAACATCACGCTGGAAAAGGTCGCCGAATAAATGGGCTTTCAAACAATAATCAATAAGAGGGGAAAAATCGTATAATCCGCCTTTTACTTCACGCTTAAAAAGATTGGTTTGGTTTTCAGCGCCAAATTGCAGGCTTGTTTTATTCTTTGGCATGGGGCTTGCCTCTTTGCCCATAACATCATTAATTCCCTGTGCTTTTCTTTTATCAAGCACAGCAGAAAAAGTTTGCAGTCCGTTCAAACTTCTTGGAAAGCCTGCATAGGCATACACTTGTACCAGTAATTCTTTGATTTCATTGACAGTAAGTCCATTTTTCAAGCCAGTTTCCAAAGCTTTTTCTAACTGCGGCAAATCGCCTGCCCCTGCCAAAACAGAAATACTTACCATGGATTTTTCTTTTGCGGTTAAACCATTTTCAGCTGCTTGTGCGCTCATTGTTGTTACTCCTAAACATAAAATTGCGGTTAATACTATACCTATAAATTTTTTCATACAAAAACTCCTTTCTTTCCATACTTATAGAATAACGCATCTATGTAAAACAAAAAGACCTGATTTTCCTAAAAAATTGCCTAATTTTATCAAAAAAAAAGACTGCCCTATAAAAGACAGTCTTACAAGTTTATTATATAAAAGCAAACGCTTTTCGCTTATTCGTATCCCGATGAGGCGGATCCCCAAACATACGTTTATATTCACGATTGAATTGAGAAACACTTTCATAGCCCACCAAAAGTGCCGCCGAAGAAGCCCGTTCATTTTCCATGAGCATGAGCCGCTGTGCTTCCTGCAAACGAAGCTGCTTTTGATACTGCAAGGGACTTGAACCCGTGATCTCCTTGAAATGGCGATAAAGGCTTGAAACAGACATATTCACCCGTTCCGCAAGTTCTTCCACATTCAAAGGCTGGGTCAGATGTTTCTTCAAAAAGGAAATTGCCTGCACAACTTGATTTTTTTCAGAACCTTTTGCATATAAGCTGTATAACACTCCGCCGTATTTGCCAATCAGAACCAAGTAGTGCAGTTCCCGCAAAATCATAGGCGCGCGCAAACGAATTTGGTCAGGCTTATCCACAAGCTCAGCCAGACGGTACATACATTCCATAATCTCAACTTCCACATCGCCCACAGCAAAACCATGTTTAGACGTTGGATACGGGATCTGATGTTTTTCCATTTCCATGATGAGTTCAGAAATAATATCCTTATCAAGGTCAGCAAAAACACAAAGGAAATCTTCAAAAGGTTCCTGTACAATAAAATTGGAAGCACTGGTTATTTCAATACCCGTTACAATACAGTTATTTTTCTGCAAATGGTACTCATGATTACCTTGAATGGAAATTTTATACCCCTGCAAAATAACAGAAACATGAGGGTGACTAAAACATCTATCTGTCTGATTTAATTGTTTTTTACGCACAAAATATAAATGAGGCACAGAAGTTGGAAAAATTCCTTCTTCTGGAATATGGCGTTCAACAATTTCTTTCAGTGCTGAATTTAACGTATCAATTTTTGACGGCGTTTCCATAAGAGCTCCCATTCAATTATTTTCCAGTGGGTTAAAATTCTACTATTCTTTTATAGTCCAGAAAAAGTTTTTTGTCAAGATTAGGCAAGTTTTAGGCTTATACAGCCTCTATTTTCGCAACTTCTGTTCTGATTATGCAATTTTTGTATATACGTGCAAATCTTTTTCACTTATTTTCAATTTCCCAATTTCAGGCACAAGGCGCTTAAAATGTTCGGTCACAAAATGCGCTTCAAGACATGCCTTATTTTCCCAAGTTTCAATCATGGTCAAAATACAGGGATTTTCTGTGTCCTGATAGAGTTCATAGGAAATACAGCCTTGTTCCTTATGCGTTTCTGCAATCAATTCATGATACAAAGCAATCACTTTTTGCAAGCTTGCTTCTTTAAATACACCTTTTGAGACAACTTTTAACATACTGTTTCCTTTGCTTTATTTGTAATTTTTCCAATAAAAATAAATACTCTGAATTATGGCTGCGGTTGATATCAGAAACACAAAGCGCACGCCAAAATTTAGGTTCAAGTCTGGTAATGAAATCATGAACAGCCTGATATTCCGTAAGCCCCCCTGCATGCCCTGTATAGCAGTGCACACTGATCACTCCCCGCGGCGAAAGGCGTTCTGCCAAAGAAGAGATCGCTTGTAATGTTGTATCCGCTTTCGTCACGATAAACTCAGCATTTCTGTCTTTATTGGGCAAATAGCCAAGATTGAACATAACCCCAGCCAACAAACTCTTTTCTGGTAAATACTCTGCGATATTTTCATGCCCTGTATGCACAAGTTCTGCCTGCAAGCCATATTGATGAAGCTGTTCACGCGTATTATGCAGTGCTTCTTCCTGCACATCACAAGCAAGTACAGAAAATTTTTTCTGAGCAACAGCTTCCAAAGACGCCCCAAGCCCTGCCAAAAAGCACGTATCATGCCCATTACCAGCTGTAGCATCAATGCAATACATGGCAGTGCCCGCATGCTTTGAATTTGCCTGAACTGCTCGAACAGCCCGAATAATCGCACTGTGCGCAAGCTCATCCAATAAAGACGGATGACTGTCAGTTTTTGCAGAAAGTGCTTTTATATCAGCATATTGTTCCATATATTCATCCAACTGAAATTTATAAAAGTATACGCAATCCATGCATAATTCACAATCAAAAATTTTGCTCTGCCCCATAGAAAAACAAAATACTATAACTCTAATATGTTACACAAAAAGAACAAATAATTTTTTGATATCCTTGACAGGTTGATCTACATTTGCTACTTCTGGTGTTATTATTTTCATTTTCGTAACACACAAGTTACTTACCGAGCAAAACATGAAACATGCCTTAATCAGAAACAAGGGATTTTCCCTGACCTACACAGGATTAAAATTCCTTTTACAGCTTGCTTTCATGTTGCTCATCTTAGCCATTATTGTCTTTTATGTAGCAAGACTGACTCCCGGTGACCCCCTGCAATCCTTTTACGGCGACGCTGTGCAAAGCATGACCCAGGAACAGCTTGACGCTGCCCGCGACAGACTGGGCCTCAATGAGCCTATTTATATCCAGTTTGGTAAATGGATTGAACACGCTGTGCAGGGAAATTTTGGCATTTCTCTGCGTTATAAACGGCCTGTTCTTGATGTGATCAGCCCCTTGCTTGGCAATACCCTTATTCTTGGCGTTATTTCCTATACATTTGTTTTCACGCTTGCCATTGGTTTAGCGCTCATTTGCGCCCGCTATGAAGATAAATGGATTGACAGACTCATTTGTAAAATTGGCACAATTGCTTATTATACGCCGTCTTTCTGGCTTGGCGTTGTGCTGGTGCTTATTTTCAGTATTAATTTACAATGGCTGCCTACCAGCGGAGCTTATGATTACGGAAAATCCAAAGACTGGCTGAACTGGGCAAAACACCTCATTTTGCCTGTGACGATTATGGTTGCCAGCCATTTCTGGTATTATGCCTATATGATACGCAATAAACTTTTGGATGAACTGCGTAAAGATTACGTGCTGTTAGCCCGCGCTAAAGGCATGAGCAAAATGAGCGTGCTGGTCAAGCACTGTCTGCGCAATGTGATGCCCACCGTTATCAATATTATGGCTGTTTCAGTGCCCCATATTATCAGCGGAACCTATGTGGTGGAAACGGTTTTCAATTTCCCGGGCATTGGGCTTATGGCTGTTTCTTCTGCTAAATACCATGATTATAATTTGCTCATGCTCATTGTGCTGATTACGGGATTTTTGGTTATTATCAGCAGTTTTATTGCGCAAGTTATCAATGAACGCATTGACCCGAGGATTAAAGGAGCTGAAATTATTACGCTATGAACACACAAAACCACGCTCCTGCAAATCCGGAACTTCAAGCTGTGCGCGACAATTTCAGCCACGACAATTTTACTGCCGAAGACTTTAGAATTGTTGGCGCTAACTTTGAGGAACAAAGCCAAAACCAAAGCAATGAACAAGACACAGCTAAAAAGAAATTCAAGAATTTTCCCTTTTTGTCTGTGTTCACCCTTTGCGCAATCATTCTTGGCTGCTTCTTTTCTCATCTCTTTGTCAATCACGACCCAACACAATTTTATTTAACGAACCTCAATACTCCGCCCAACAGTGAATTTTGGTTTGGCACCGACTCTCTGGGACGCGATATTTTTTCCGTGCTCTGGAACGGCGGAAGAGCATCTATTTTCATCGGTATCACCAGCACCATTATCGCCACCATTATGGGCATTATTTATGGCTGCATTTCCGGCTGTGCCTCAACGTTTATTGATGCTGTGATGATGCGCATTGCCGAAATGTTCCAAAGCATTCCTGTTATCCTCACGCTATTGCTTTTACTCTCTTTGCAGGAAAAGCAAACTCCGCTTTCCATTTCCGTGATTATTGGCATTACAAGCTGGTTTGCTCTCGCGCGTATTGTGCGGGCAGAAGTTCGCCAAATCAGAAACAGCGAATATATCCTCCTTTCACGGCACATGGGAGCTTCCTTTTTCTGGATTATGCGCAAGCATTTAATCCCGAATATTGTTTCTGCCATTATGTTTATTGTGATTTCATCCATCAGCACCAATATGGCAATGGAAGCAACACTGAGTTTTCTGGGACTTGGCCTGCCGCCTGAAGAACTTTCCCTTGGCAGTATGCTGGCGCTTTCCAACCGTGCGTTGCTTTTGAATACCTGGTGGGTAATTATTTTCCCGGGTGTATTTTTGCTGATTACACTGTTCAGCATTACCCAAATCGGACATATTTTCAGACAAGAGAACTGTAAAGGTTTCAGCAACCTATGACAATAATAAGGAGTTTTTATGAAAATTGTATGTAAAAAATTGAAAGCAAGCCTCATGGCAAGTGTTCTTGCTCTTGGGATTATGCTGACGGGTATAGCAAATGCCTTTGCCGACGACATGGCAAATACTCTTGTTTATGCAGGCGAAAACGAAGATACAATCAACCCAATTCTCAACAATCACCAGGAATTGCCAACAATTATTTTCTCAGGTTTGTTCAAATACGATGCAAAGGGCAATCCTGTTCCAGATCTTGCCACAGCATATACCTATGATGAAAAGAACATGATTTATACCTTCACCATCCGTGATACTGTAACCTGGCACGACGGCAAGCCCTTTACCCTTGATGATATTATTTTTACATACACTTCTCTTACAAAAGATGATCGCTTAACTGCTTCCATTTTGAGTAACTACGAAGATATCGAAAGCATAACTTCTCCTGCACCATGGCAAATTGCCATTAAAATGAAACGCTATAACGCCGCCATGCTTGATAACTTTACTATCGGCATTATCCCCAAACATTTATTTGAAGGACATGACATCAATACAGCCCCCGCCAACCACACCCCAGTGGGAACCGGCCGCTATAAATTCATTGAATGGGATACTGCCGGCGGAATGATTATCTTGGAACGCAATGAAAAATACTATGATAAAGTGCCAAATATTGAAAGAATTGTATACAAAACCGTTGCTGTGGAAAGCACAAAAGCCCTCATGCTCCAATCCGGCGAAGCTGACCTTGCCTGGCTCAATGCAAAATATGCAGAAAATTTCAAAGGCAAAGCAGGTTTCAAAAATATCGACTTTATCACTGCGGATTACCGCTCTGCCTCCATGGATTTCAGAACTGAATTTTGGCAGAAAAATGGAGATTCCATTGGCGTGCTGAACTATGCTGTGGATAAACAGGCTATCATCAACAGTGTGCTCAATAAAGAAGGCGTGCCAGCTTACAGCCCAATCCAATTGAATGCTTTTGGCGGCAATAAAAAGGCTGATATTTATCCCTATGATTTAGCTAAATTTGCAGCAGAAATGGAAAAACTCGGCTGGAAAAAAGATGCAGATGGCATATATGAAAGAAACGGTCAAAAATTCTCTTTCATCATTCAGGTGCGTGATTATGAAGAAGAACGCATTGATATTGCTAATATTTTAGCAAGACAACTCAAAGATGCAGGGGTTGAAATGCGTATTATGCCAGTAACCCGTTTTGACTGGAAAGCCGGCTATAATGGTTTTTTGGCTGGCTTTGCTGTGGAATTTGATCCTGACGGCATTTACAAAGATTTTGTCACAAACGCCAGTGACAATACCATGCATTATTCCAATCCTGAAGTTGATGAGCTCCTCAAAAAGGGTCGTGCAACAGCCAATATTGACAAAAGAAAAGCTACTTATCAGGCTTTTGAAGAAGCCTATGCAAAACGCCCCGGACACCTCCTTGTTGCCTACCTGCACGGCAACTATGTAAGCACGGACAAGCTCAGCGGTCTCAATACCGAACGTATACTTGGTCACCATGCTGTGGGCGTAATGTGGAATATTGAAGAATGGACATTGTCTAAATAAGCCCCTATAATAAAAAACGATAAAGGGTATGGGAGTTTCAGCTCCCATGCCGCCGGGAAAAGACTATGGAACACTTATTATCTATTGAAAATCTCTCTGTTTCTTTTGAGACAAAAGACGGAATTGTTCACGCGGTGCGTGATGTCTCTCTACACATCAATAAAGGCGAAACCCTTGCCATTGTGGGGGAATCTGGCTGCGGTAAATCTGTTTTCTGTCGTTCCATATTAAAAATGCTGCCGGAACATGCCAAAATAACAGGCAAAATCCTGAGCCAAAACCAAGATAAAGAGTGTGATATTGTCAAACTTGGTGAACGCGAAATGTGCAAAATACGCGGCACCAGCTTTGGCATGGTCTTTCAGGATCCCATGGCAACTCTCAATCCCGTTATTCCCATTGGTAAACAAATTACCGAAGGCATACAACTCCACAAAAAAATTTCCAAAAAAGAAGCTGAAAAGAAGGCAATAGAACTCCTGGAACTGGTGGGAATTGATAATCCCGCGACGCGAATTTCCCAGCAGCCCCACTTCTTTTCCGGCGGTATGCGTCAGCGCTGCGCCCTTGCTATTGCCCTTGCCCTCTCTCCAAAAATTCTTTTTGCTGATGAACCCACGACGGCTCTTGATGTCACGGTACAAGCCCGAATCTTTGATTTATTAAAGGATATCCAAAAGAATACAGGCATTGCCATTGTGATTGTGACCCACGATCTCTCCGTTGTTGCCCGCATTGCAGACAGAGTGGCAATTATGTATGCAGGAAAAATTGTAGAAACCGGCACAACCGAAGAAATTTTTTATCATGCACAGCACCCCTATACCTGGGGCTTACTCGGCGCGCTCCCCTCACTGGCGCTCAAAACGGGCGAACTCAAAGCTATTCAGGGCATGCCGCCTTCCCTCATCAATCCCCCTCAAGGTGATGCCTTTGCCGTCCGCAATGAATATGCCCTTGCCATTGATTACACCACGCCGCCCCCTGTGTTTTCCCTTTCTGATACGCACAAGGCGGCAACATGGCTTTTAGATAAACGCGCTCCTCATATTCCTGCCCCGCACTATGCGCAAAAAAATCCTTTTTAATCAGGCAAAAAATGGAAACAATTCCCCAGCTCTCCATCCATGATTATCACCAAATTTTTCCGCTGAACACCTTCCACCATGTGCATGCACTGGACGGGGTCAACTTTGATATGTATGCAGGCGAAATTTTTGGACTTGTGGGAGAATCCGGCTGCGGGAAATCTACCCTTGCACGAGCAATTATGGGCATGTACAAGCCAAGCAAAGGTGAAATTTATTATCAAAATCAATGCATTACAGACAAGCACATTTCCAAAGAGCTCAAAAAAGAATTGCAGCGCTCCATGCAAATTATTTTTCAGGACTCCTCTGTGGCACTCAATCCACGCATGAGTATTGAAGACTGTATTGCAGAACCTTTTGATATTCATAGACTTTTTCATGATAAAGCAGAACGGCGCGAGCAAGTTGTCAAGCTCCTCAATATGGTTGGGCTGAATGCTTCCTTTTTAGACAAAATTCCTGCTGAAATTTCCGGCGGACAAAAACAGCGTGTCTGCATTGCCCGTGCTCTTGCGCTGAAACCTAAAATTATTATTGCTGATGAGCCGGTTTCTTCGCTTGATGCTTCTATTCAGGCACAAATTATCAATCTTTTTCTTGAACTGCGCAAGAAATTAGGCTTTTCTCTGCTTTTCATTGCCCATGATTTATCCATGGTGCAATATCTTTGCGACCGGGTTGGGGTTATGTACAGGGGAAAAATTGTTGAAATTGCCGAAACCAAAACACTGTTCAGCAATCCTCTACACCCCTATACACAAATGCTTCTTTCCGCTATCCCCAAGCCAGATCCAGATACGGAAAAGAATAAAACATTCACAACGCATATTGACATCAAAATCAACAAAACCGGTCAATTACACGAAGCCGCTCCCAATCACTTCATTTTGGAATAATAGTTTTTTGCTATATTCTAATATAAGATTGATGAACAAATTTAATTCTTTCACATATAAGACATAACTTCTTGTTTTTATGAAATAAAAACAAGCGATGAGGGGGTATGGAGGAAATCATTTCCCCCATAAAATAATGATTTTTAATAAATCTTCATAATTATAAAATCAACCTAAAACTAGGGTGTGTTTCTAAATTTTTCTTTTAATTGTTTTTAAGTTATGATATAAAGCA
>CAJTRG010000016.1 GCA_910578585.1 uncultured Mailhella sp. | reverse complement strand
ATTTGTCTGCTCACAAAAGCCCACGTATTACAAAATCTATTGAAGAGCGCGGAGCCCAGGTTTTATATTTACCCCCCTACAGCCCAGACCTTAATCCTATTGAAAAAATGTGGAGTAAAATAAAGGCCGTTCTTCGTAAAATTGAAGCAAGAACATCGCAACAACTTGAAGAAGCAATCAAAATCGCTTTTGAAAAAATTACACCCCTTGACGCTAAAAATTGGTTTAAATCTTGCGGGTATTATTCTTAACCTTTTTCGGAAATGCTCTAAATGCAAAACCGTTATGGACATTGTTCATAACGGTTTTGCTATATAATTTAGGAATACCTCTAAAAATGTATAGTAAAAATATGTTAAAAAGTTTTGTAAAGGGGTGCAGGGGAAGAAACTTTTACAAAAGTTTTTCCCCTGCAAAAATTCTCAATATTATTCCTGCGGAATATTTTTGGTAAATATTTCTTTAAGCCAGTCCGGAACACGGATAGGTTTTCCCTGCAAATTGGCGCAGGCATGGAGTGTTGTGCCTGTGGTGAGAATTTGGCTGAAATCTTCATTATAAATTTCATAGGAGAAGACTAAAGAGGCATTTCTCCATTCAGAAATAGCAACGCGCACTTTCAAAATATCATCATAGCGGGCGGGTCTTTTATATTTGATATTGAGCTCTGAAACAGGGAGCATTATTCCTTTTTCTTCCATATTTTTATAGGGGAAATTGGCTGCATGGCTGAGAGCAGTGCGAGAGCGTTCAAAAATGTGGGCGTATTCAGCATAATACACAACGCCCATGGCATCTGTTTCACCATAGGAAACATGATGGGTATAAATAATACTGGGTTTTGCAAAATTGGGATTGAGCATTTTTACTCCATTTTTGAAGAATAATCATTTTTCTATTTCGTTTATTATAGATATTTTTAGCGGACTTGCAAGAAAATATCAAAGTCAAAAAAATGTCAGTAAAGCAAGCAAATTGAAAATAATATTTGATAAAATTTTATTATATCTTATTGAAATGTATATATTTTATAATTTTGGTATGGTCTATGCTTATAAGCTTGCATAGGAAATGGAGGTTGATATGAAAACTATAGATGAAAATCATATGCAGTTAGTAAGCCGTGTAATGGATATGCAATTACAACGCCAAAATGTTATCATGGGTAACATTTCTAACGTAAATACTCCAAACTATAAGCCACTTGAGCTTACATTTGAAAAAGAATTGCAGGATGCCCTTAATTTGGATGCAAAGGGAAAGATTTCCCGTACAAGCACCGGTCATATTCCGGCTATTTTTGACAGCAGTACATTCAATGCCGATTGGGTAAAGCGTTTTATGCCAAGACGTGCTCACGGTGAAGACAGAGTGAATATTGATAAAGAAATGGTAAGACTTGCAAAAAACAACTTGCAGTATTCAACATTATCTCAGGTAACAAAAAGCGGATACGAAGGCTTGAGAGCAGTGATTACAGAAGCTTCAAAGATATAAACGTATAATGGTATAAGGATATAGAGGTATTAGTATGGATTTTATGACAGCATTAGATGTGAGCGCATCAGGATTAACAGCTGAAAGAACACAATTGAATGTTACCGCAATGAACCTTGCAAACGCAAAGACAACTCGTATGCCTGGTGATATCGGGCCATATCGCAGAAAAGCCGTTGTAAAGGAAGTGAGCGACCTTGATAATCCTTTTGGCAAGCACATGCGGACAGCTATTGACAGACAGGTAAAGGGTGTAAAGGTTGTTGGTATTGCAGTAGATGAACGTCCTAATAAGCGTGTTTATGAACCGGGGCACCCGGACGCTGATGAAGAAGGCTATGTACTGTATCCAGATATCAACGTTGTGGAAGAAATGGCAATGATGATGACCGCCCAAAGAAACTATGATGCCAATACAACCGCAATTGATACAATTAAAGCCATGTATAACAAGGCATTAGAAATTGGCAGATAATTACAGATAATTACAGATAATTGATTGAGAAGAGAACAGGGGTTAGTTATGAGTATTCCAATGACAGGTTTAGTTGCTTATAATAAGGCATTAGCAGATTTCCAATCTACCCAGAGAAATGTTGTAACGTCCAGTGTTAATTTACAAAGAGACATCCCTATTGAGCAAAAATCTTTTGGCGAAACCTTGACAGAATCCCTAAAAGAAGTAAATAATTTACAACAAGAAAAGAATCATATGATCACTTCTTTTGCCTCCGGCGAAACACAAAATGTGCATGAACTCATGATCAGCATGCAAAAGGCAAGTCTTGCCATGAATCTTACTTCTGCTGTTCGCAACAAGGTAATTGAAGCATACAAGGAAATGAGCAAGTTACAATTCTAATTGATTTTTAGGGGATTATAATGCATCCAATAGCTGAAAAATTTTTAGAAAGATCAAAGAATTTTTGGGGTAAATTCAGTTTAAACCAAAAAATTATGATAGGAGCAGGTACTGCTTTTGTTATTGCTGTTGTTGCTATTTTTACCATTTGGGCAACTCGTCCTAATTATCAGCTCCTGTATTCTAATTTATCTGCAGAAGATGCCAACCGCGTTGTAAATATTTTGAAAAGCGGCAACGTTCCTTATCAATTGGCTGAAAATGGAACAGCTGTTATGGTTCCGGATCATATGGTGAATTCCCTTCGTATTCAAATTGCCGGGGAAGGAAATTTGGTTGGTCAGGGAATTGGCTTTGAAATTTTTGATACCGTGCAAATGGGTCAAACCGACTTTGTACAGCGTATCAACTACCAAAGAGCGCTGCAGGGTGAAATTGCCAGAACTTTGTCAGAATTTCCCAATGTTGAAAGCGCCAGAGTTCACCTTGTTATTCCTGAAAAAAGTCTCTTTATTGAAGAACAGCAAGATCCTTCCGCTTCCGTTATTTTGCGCTTAAAGGAACCTGGAAAGAGATTTGAGAAAAAAGAAATTGATGCAATGGTCAATTTATTGACAATGGCTGTTGAAGGTCTCGAATCCTTCAATGTGTCAATTTCTGATAATAATGGTAAAGCCCTTTATGCTCCAAAGGAAGAGGGCGGTATCAATGATACCCAGCTTGATTATCGTTTGCGTTATGAAGCAAACTTGGAACGAAGAATTCAAGAATTATTGGCTCCAGTGCTTGGCATGGGCAAGCTTATTGCCAAGGTAAGTGCTGATATTGATTTTAGCCAGCGTACCATCCGCCGAGAAATTTTTGACCCTGAAAGTCAGGTTGTTCGTTCTGAACAAAGAACAGAAGAACAACAGGAAGGCCGTGCAAACCTTGGTGCAGACGCCGCTGATATCAACTTCCGCGGTGACGGCCTTGGCAACTCTTTGAGTACTCAGGAAGGCAACCGTGAAGAACGTTTGACCAACTATGAAATCAATAAAGAAGAACAAAATATTATTACTGATAAAGGCAGTGTCCGTCGTTTGACTGTTGCCGTTGCTGTTGACGGATATTATGCAAAGAATGATCTTGGTGTCTGGGAATATGTTCCGCGTACGGAAGAAGAACTCAATCAAATCAGACAATTGGTTTCAAATGCTGTAGGTATTGATATTGCCCGCGGTGATACTGTTGAAGTAAGCAATATGGCTTTTGGCGACAGCAGCGTGCCTGTTGAACCAACCGCGATTGAACTTCTTATGGAATTTGCAAGAACCATGGGAACTCCGCTTCTGACAGCCCTTTTGTTCTTTGTCTTCATCATGCTCGTTGTTCGTCCGGCAATTTTGACCCTTATTCGTCCAAAAGTGGAAGCAGGTGAAGTGCTTGAGGGTCTTGAAGGGCTTCCATCTGCTGAAGAGCAATATGCCTTGTACGAAGCTCAGGAACGCGAAGCAAAAGAAGTTGCAGAACGCGCAAGACAAGCTATCAATGGTGAAGTTTCTGATGAAGATGTTTATGGGCTCAGTTCTGAAGCAAGCCTTGACGAAGTAAAAGGCAGTGCTTTGCAGTTAGCTGAAAGAAATATGGATCAAACCATTAGACTGATGCGTCGCTGGATGCAGCAAGATCAAAAAGAAATTAAAGCTGCATAAGGTGTGAGCCATGCCAGAAAATATTGAACAACGCAAAGAAAATCCAAAAGAATATCAACAGCGCCTTGCAGGGATCAAAAATGATATTGTGACCCTGGGAGAACGCAATATGGATAATACCATACGCATTATCCGGCGCTGGCTCAATGATGATATGCGGATAATCAATCAGTATGTTTTAGAAAAATACGGAAAAGATATCCGTTATCCTGAACAAAAGTAAAGAGAATACAAAAAAGCTGGTTTTGAGGGGAACCAGCTTTTTTGTTATATGTGATATAAAATTTTATTGAGTTGAATGTTTTTTAGGGGCAATTCCCATACTTTGATAAATGGCATCCATGTCTACATTTTGGCGGATGGTATCAGCAAGTTTATTCAGGGATGTTTCGACGGCGTAAGGTGTGCAGGATGAAACAGAATTTAAGCCTTTGAACTTTCGTACAAGGTTGATAAATCTTAGACGGAAAATATCATCGTCAAAAAGGCCGTGGACATAGGTTGCCCAGATATTTTTGCTGGCATATCCGTAGATAGTATTATTTTCACCTTTGAAATAGTCTGTAATAGGATTTTCAGACTTGCCGGCATTTGCTGTTTCTGTGCTTAAGGCATGGTGGATTTCATAGCCGTAAACAGGGCAGTCTAAAGGCGTTTGAATATTTTCCATGAGGGTTAATTGTTTTTCTTCGTGGAAAGTTGTAACAAGGGGAAGAAGATCAAAGCCCATGGTTTTTTCTTGTGTGCTTTCAATGTGCAGGGGATCTAAGATTTCAGAGCCCAGCATTTGCAGACCGCCGCAAACGCCCAGAATAAATGTTGTGTCTGCCATGGCAAGAATTGCATCAAATAAGCCATTTTCTTTTAATGCTTCTAAATCTGCGACCACACTTTTTGTGCCTGGGAGAATAATAAGGTCAGGCGTGCCCATATCGTCAGGGGAATAAACAGGACGCACATGGCAGTGCTCTTCCAGCGCAAGGGGTTCAAAATCCGTATGATTGGAGATTTTACCCAGCATGATAATGGTAATATCCAGCTTACGGTTTTTGTCAGTATAATCGAGCTGTTCTTTTGTCTTTTGTAAATTCCAGAGTGATCCGGCCATATCTTCTTCCGGCAGGGCTAAATCCCTGATATAAGGAACAACGCCCAGAACTTTTTTCCCTGTTGTTTTTTCAAGGTATTCATGGGCAGGAGCGAGGAGACTGCTGTCCCCGCGAAAACGGTTGACAAGAAAGCCCGTAAAGATGTTTTCTTCCTGTTTCGTAAGGGTTTGCCATGTACCCAAAAAAGAAGCATAAATGCCGCCTCGGTCAATATCACCCACAAGAAGGGTTGACGCGCCAGCGTATTCTGCCATTTTGAGGTTGACAATATCATTTTCTTTAAGGTTTATTTCAGCCGGACTGCCGGCGCCTTCCAAAACCATAATATCAGCTTCATCTGCCAGCTCATCATAGGCTTTTGTGACAATTTCCCATAGCTCATTCTTTTTCTTGTAATAATCACGAGCTGAAGACGTGCCCACGGGTTTGCCCAGCACAATAATTTGTGAACCAATATCCGTTTGGGGTTTCAGCAAAACAGGGTTCATTTTGCTGTCAGGCTCGGTATTGCAAGCCTTTGCCTGCACAATTTGGGCTCTTCCCATTTCTTCGCCTTTAATGGTAACCCCGGAATTGAGAGACATATTTTGGGCTTTGAAGGGGCGGACTCTATAGCCGTCTTGAGTAAAAATTCTGCAAAATCCAGCTGTTAAAATACTTTTTCCAGCATTGGAAGAAGTGCCCAAGAGCATGAGGGCAGGTGTTTTCTTTGTTTGCGGGACAGGCGCATTATGAAGAATATGTTTAATTGCCTGACAGAGTTTTGTGTGTTCATGGGGAAAACGAACAGCAACACGGTAGAAGTTTTTGCTTTCAAGCCCGTGGTAATTTGCACAGTTTCGGATGGAAATATGGTGCTTTGTCAGTAAATCCTGCCAAAAATTGGGATACGCAGTATCTACAGAAAAAAGAATATAGTTTGCCCAGGAAGCATAAAGGCTCATTCCTTGAATTTGTGAAAGTTTTTGATACAAATCATGTTTGCGTTCGTCATTACGCTGATTGGTTTTTTGATAATCTTCTTCTACAGCTTTTTGTTCGGTCAAAAGTGTTTTTGCCAGACTTTGGGCGAGGCTGTTTACATTCCAAGTGGGGAGTTTTGTCTGAATTTTTTGCGCAAATTTTTCATGGCAGGCAAGGTAGCCAAGCCGAATCCCAGCCAGCGCATAAAACTTTGTCAGCGAACGAATCACAAGAATATTTTCAGGAACAGCGGATAAAATTTGCAGCAAACTTTTTTCGTTAGTGTATTCAATAAAGGCTTCATCAATCAGAAAAAGGCAATCTTGTTTTTGTCCAATTATGGATACTAATTCATGATTTTCAATGAAAAATCCTGAAGGGTTGGCGGGGTTTGCAAGAACGATAATGCTTTTGGCAGGAACCTTTTCTATAGCTTCCTTAATTTTTTGAATACTTTGTTTCTGTTCTTCTTGAATATAATCACTGGTTAACTCCCAGTCCGCATTTTGGATTTGAGGACTTAAAAGATGAAGGAGCGTGTGGGTTGTGATTTGAGCTTTTTCAAGGGAAAAGCGGTATTCACTAAAAGCCGGCTCAAGAATATAGGCATGGCGATAATTTTCTTCATAGAGGGCAGGCGCAAGAGTATAGAATAATTCATTACTGCCATTGCCAAAAACGAAATTTTCTGGTGCAAAGCCATAATGGTTTGCACAAAGTTCTTTTAATTCATTTGCTTGTGGGTCAGGATAGGCGCAAAGTTCATTGATGTTTTTCAAAATACTTGCTTTCAGGAAATCAGGCATGCCGTCAGGGCGAACATTGACGCTAAAATCAAGGATATCTGCCTGCTTAATTCCTGTTTCCTTATTCCAGTGGTAAAAATCTCCACCATGGCTTTGCTCTTGTAATAAGTTTTTATTCACAATTTTTCCCCACCATTAAAAAGATATGCAAAATAAAAATGCAGATAGGATGCAAAAACATTTCTGTAATGTATTCCAAAGACATTTTGGCCAATTTTGATAAAGGGTGCATAGTCTTCGTGCAGTTCAATGTCTGACCAATGAAATTCATGGGCGCGAAATTTCGTTTCCTCACTTTCCCAGAAAAATGGCTTTTGCAGCAGCGTTCCCTGCCTGTAGCCCAGGGAGCGCAAACGTGTTCCCATGGTGGCTGTGGCATTGATCACATTGCAAAGCGGATAAATTTGCGGTTTTGCCTGTTCTGCTATTCTATTTTCCTGAGCATTGTGTTCTGAGGTGGCAAGGGAAGAACAAAGATACATAAAGCCGCCGCATTCAGCAAAAATATTGCCGTATTCTTCTGCAAATTCTTTTATTGCCCCGCACATGGCAGTATTATTGCTCAGTGTATTGGCATAAATTTCAGGATACCCTCCGCCTAAATAGAGGGCGTCAAGCTTGGGCAATTTTGTATCTTTGAGCGGAGAGAAATAGTGGAGCGTATAGCCAACACGTTTTAATGCTTCAAGATTTTGCGGATAATAAAAGCAAAATGCTTCGTCATATGCAATGCCGATTGTTTTATTTGCTTGAACTTTTGGAGCCGTAGGGGAAAGATTTTTGGGCGCTTGTGTGTATTTTGTTACTGATAAAAGTGCATCAATATCAATATGTTGTGCGAGAATACCTGCCAATTCATCAAGCTTGCTTTCAAGAGCAGCATTTTTTGTTTCATCAGCAAAGATATGGGGTAATCCCAGTTGGCGTTCTTTAAAGGAAATTGTCAAATTTTTAGGAATATAGCCTAATAAGGGCGGCAAATTCCATGCTGTGAGGCTTTCTTTCAGTATGGCATAATGCTTTTCGCTGCCAACGTTATTAGCAATAATTCCAGCAAGATACAGTCCGTATTCCTGACAATGGCTTTGAAAACCCCGCACAATGGCGCTGATAGATTGTGCCATGCCTTTGCAGTCAATCACCAAAATCAAAGGCAGGGAGAGAAGTTGAGCTATATGGGCAGTGCTTCCGGCAATTGAGGGCAGACTTTTCTGACTTTCTTCTGGATTGTCAGCAGATTTTTTCCCGTCAAATAAGCCCATTACGCCTTCAACAATGGCAATATCACAAGCCTTTTGGCTGCAATTGGTTTGGCTGTAAAATGTTCGCAGCACTTCTTCTTCGCCCATAAGCCAGGAATCAAGATTATAGGAGGTATTTCCGCTTGCAATTTTATGATAGGATGTGTCGATATAATCAGGTCCGCATTTAAATGCCTGCACTGCATACTTTTGGGAAAAAAGTCGCATAAGTCCTATGGAGAGTGTTGTTTTTCCTTCTCCGGAATTAGGGGCAGTGAGGCAAAATGCAGAAATCATGGCAGGCAGGCTATCCTTATTTCTTCTCTCCGTATTTATCCATATATCCGCGCGCTTCAAAAAGGTAGCTGCCGTCAAATTGGGTGCGTTTGCTTCCAATAATGAGCAGGGTGGACATATCTATTTCATCAGAGGGCAGGTTTTTCAGTGTGCCGATCCATTTGCTTTCTGTTTCGCGCCCGGCATTTTTGACATAGGCACAAAGGGTATCTTCGCCGCGTTCCTGGCTGAAAATGGAAATTGCTTCATGGAGCAGTTCACGGCGCTTTTTGCCGGCAGGATTATACAGGCTAATGGGCAGGGCACTTTTTGCCACAGCCTGAAGATTTTGACGAACTTCTTCACTGGGAACCAGCAAATCGGACAGGCTGACCAGACAGAAACCGTTTTGCAGTGGCGCGCCAAGACTTGCCGCCGCAATATTTGCAGAGGTTATGCCTGCATAAATTTTTATATCCACATTTTGAAATTCCGGCATATTTTTATGCAGTTCCAAAAGTAAGCCTGCCATAGCCAAAATGCCGGGGTCACCAGAACAAACCATGCACACGTGTTTGCCTTTAGCGGCTTCCTGCATGGCTTTTTGGCAGCGTTCCATTTCACCCATCATGCCGTTTTGGATAATGGGTTTATTGCCCAGAATAGAACGGATAAAATCAACGTAAGGTGTGTAACCTGCTATAATATCACATTCTTTGATACAATTCATCACTTCTGGCGTAATGTGTTTATGAGAGCCGGAACCAAGTCCCACAACGCTCATAATTCCCTGAGACTTTTGGCTTGCATGGGGCAAGCGGGCAAGAGCCAAAGTAATACATCCATGATAGCGCGTTTTTTCCACATAAAGGCGTTTTGTCTGGGGATAGCTTGCACCCATGAGGCAGGAAGCTTCTGCCACAGATTTTGTGCCGATTTCCTGTGCCGCCTTATGGGAAGGATTGGGGATATCTATTTGGTTTAATTCTTCTTCTGCATAAAATTCCACAGCAATATTCAGCTCTTTTGCAAGTTCAAGAATGGCTTTTTCATCTTTTTTGCGGGTACAGCTGGTGATTTTTGCAATATGCGCCCTAGTGAGGTTGTGTTCTTGTAAAAATTGTTCAACTGTTTGTTTCAGCAGACTTGGCTCAGTATCTTTTTTGCAGCCAATACCGAGGACAAAAGCCTTTGTTTCAATATACAAATTGTTTTCAGATTGAGCCTCTTCCGGAGTTGCATCCCAATAAATGCAAGGCAAATCCCTTGTATTTTCAGTGCAATAGCTGATAGAAGAATTTTGGAAATATTTGTCAAAAATACTTTTCTTGCCGATAAAGGCAAGTTCGGTCTTATGCAGTAAAGCAGAATTGATGGTCTTTATGGTCTCTGGATTTAAAATCCGTGCTTGCTCAAGCATGGCGATTTCATCAATGCCTGTGAGACCATGCGTATCGGTGGCAGTGCTGATGCAGGCTTGTCCGCCTGTGATGCGGGCAATTTTGCGTGCCAGCCTGTTTGCTCCGCCAATATGTCCGGACACAAGGCTGATACAATAATTTCCAGTGTCTGTGCAGGAAACAACAGCCGGGTCAAGGCTCTTGCGGGTTAAACAAGGTGCAATACTGCGAACAGCAATGCCAGCTGCACCGATAAAAATGTGTGCATCGTATTCTGCCCACTGCATTTGAATAAGTTCCTGAATTTGACCTTGTTCAATGGGCAACGCACTTTCGTCTTCATACACAGAATAAAGCGTACAGGGCAGCTGCAAACCTTGGATAATTTCTTTTGCCTTGGCTAAACCTTGCTTGCTGAATGCATAAAGAGCGCATGTGCCATAAAAGGTTTCATGAGGCAAAAAGTTTCTGTAGCCATGGGAAAAGTCTTTTGCATAAAGTTTTGAACTTGTTGAACTTTGATTGCCTTGCAAAGCTTTTCCCACAAAAATAAGGGCTTGTCTGCCAAAACCGGCATTATGCACTTTTTGAGCAATATCTTCCAGTGTTCCGTGCAGAATTTGCTGTTCCTGCCAGGTGGCGCGATAGACAACAGCCACAGGCGTATCAAGAGGAAGTTCGCCGTTTTCGTGCAAATCCTGCATAAGTTCGGCAATTTTTCCAGTGCTGAGGAAAAAGACGAGGGTTGCACCTGTTTTGGCAAAGGTGCTGGCTTTTTCTTTCTCAGGCATGGGGGTGCGTCCGGGAGTTCTTGTCAGGACAACGCTTTGGCTGGCTTCCGGAGAGGTGAGTTCAATGCCAAGTTCCGCTGCTGCGGCAAAAGCGCTGCTGACGCCCGGAATAATTTTTATTTCTATATCATGTTGTTTTAAAAGATGAATTTGCTCATTGATCGCACCATAGAGTGAAGGGTCGCCTGTGTGCAGACGAACAACATTTTTTCCGTCCATGGCAAAAGAAAGCATATGTTCAACTTGCTCTTCCAAATTCATGGAGGAACTGTCTTTAATCACGCATGTTTCTTTGCAGTAGCCAAGCAATGCAGGATTGACGAGTGAACCTGCATATAAGACAAAATCAGCTTCTTTTAAAGCTTGCATGCCCCTTACGGTGATGAGGTCTTCAGCTCCCGGGCCTGCTCCAACTATTTGAACTAATGGCATAAACAATCCTATTTTTATTTTTGAAAAATAAATAAATATACTGTGTTATTGGGTTTAAAATGGTGGTAATTTTTTGCAATTTCCTGTTCTGAACTTATGTTGATTTGTAATAAATCCAGACGGTTAAGATTATTGTATTGGTACAGTGCATGATAGGTTTCCAAAGTGACGCAGCTGACAATGATACGGGCATTCTCCTGTGCATATTCCTTGCATCTGTCTAAAATAGCAGGAAGATCTTTTCCTCCTCCGCCAATAAAAATTTTATTTGCTTTGGGCAGTGTGGGGATAGTTTCGAGAATATCACCGCAAATGGCTGTATAATTGGAAATACCCAGTTTTTGCTTATTGTATTTGATGTGTTCAATGCGATTTTCATTTTTTTCAACAGCAAAAACCTGCATATTGGTAAGTCCTGCAACTTCAAGCCCAACAGATCCGCTTCCAGCCCCTAAATCCCAAAAAATGCCATCTTTTTCAAGGCAGAAACGGGAAAGAATAATGGCACGGCAATCAGCAGCAGTGATGAGATTGTTTTCTTTGCTGAAAATTTCTTCTGAAAGACCCAGCGTCAGGCAATTTTCCTTCTGGTGCACCAAGCTGTTTTCTTCTGTATTTTCAAAAGGAAGAAGCACAAGAATAGAGGTTGGGCAAGCATTTAGTGCGGTAATTTCTTTAAGGCTTGTTTCAAGTATTTTTTCATCTTGTATGCCTAAATTTTCAGCAAAAATGCCTTGACGATTTTCCTGCTGAGGGGAAAACTCAAGAATTTCCTGAGCAATCACTTGGGCGGGATATTTGCTGCCTCCGTAAATAATCGCAAGTTTGCTGTTTGCCATTTTTCGTACAGGCAATTCCTTTTGAAAATGGGCAGTAAAAAGTTCTGCTTCCTGCCAGGGCAGTCTGCATTTTGTGCAAAGAGCTTGAAATGCTGTAATATTGGGGATAATTTCAAATAAATTTTCTTGCTTTTCTTTGGGGCAAAGGTTGATAAGTGTTGAGCCAAAGCCATGATAAAGGCTGTCGCCGCTGCAAAGCACGAGGATTTTTTTGTCCTTGGCCAAGGCAAGAATATCTTTTGCCTGTTCCTGAGCTTTAGCTGAAATCGCAATTTCTTCAGCGTGGTGCTTTGGCAAAAGAGCAAAAAGTTTTTTTGAGCCGTAAATATAGTCTGCATTTTCAAGAAGATGCAGTAATTTTTCTGTTACAGAAAATTCTATGCCGCAGGAATAAATACAAATGGGTTTTTCTTGATGATTAGTCTGCATTCTTTTTCTCACTATCAATGTTCATAAGAATATTTCCATCAAAATCGCAGATAAGCAAATGAAAATGGGCAGTATTATGGATTGATTGAAAGAAATGAAGCGCTTTTGGGGCAAGGGCTTCAAGTATGCGAAATTGAGCCTTTTCAGTAAAAGAACATAAAATTTCACGCACAGACTGTGCCTTTTTCCAGGAATTATTCAAAATATCATCGGGAGCAAAGGAAAGTTCTTCAATTTGCGCGAAAAGCAGAGATAAATCCTGTTCTTCCTTATGGGCATGGGTATAGAATTGCCTGCATGCATATTTGCACAGTTTTCCAGCCATGCAGGCAATACTGACTTCTGAAATTTGTTCTTCTTTGGCAATTTCAAGGCTTTTGCCAATAAAATCAGCAATGGGGATAAAGCTGTTTTCCGGAAGCATGGGGTAAAGCTGTTTTGCTGATTTCAGGCTTCGTGCCCCTGTTCCGAAAACAACATGATTGCCCTGTTCCAGTTTTATTCCCCGCACACAAATACGAATGGTTTGGATGTAGGCGTCATGGCTGAAGGGTTTGACATGCCCGGTTGTGCCTAAAATAGAAATTCCGCCAATAATGCCTAATTTCTTATTGAGAGTCTTTTTAGCCAGCTCTTCACCGTCTTCAACGCCGATATTCAGCTGCCAAACGTGCTTTTCCTGACTTTGTCCCATGCCGTATTTTTGCAGATTGCGTATCAGCATTTCACGGGGGTGAATATTGATTGCCCATTTCCCCTGTTCGCAGTCCAGCCCTTTACGGGTGCAAAGGCCTATGCCGTGGGTCGCATGAAGAATAAGGGTATCACTCCCAAGAGAAAGAAGATAATCTTCCTTGACAGCATTTTCAAGAGAACTTTGCAAGAGGCTGGCGGATAAAATGGCTAAATGGGTACAGTCTGGATCGTCGCCCCCGTCTTTTTGGATTTGTAAAATTCCGCTGTCGATTTTATCCCAGAGAAGCGGAAGTTTTTTCTCTTTTCCGTCCAGAAAGGTCAGTTCAATTTCAGAAAGGCAGTTATTTGTTTGTAAAAATTGCCATAAACCACAGGCAAGAGCTGAAAGACATGCTCCAGTAGAATATCCATAGCGAAGATTTTGAGCATGTTTATTTGGCATATTACTTTTCTAAAATATTCTCCATAATGGCATGGAGCGTGGTTACAGCCAGAGCACTTCCGCCGCGGCGGCCTAAAAGAGAAATATAGGGAAGAGGACAGCCGGTTAAAAGTTCTTTTGATTCCACAACATTGACAAAGCCCACAGGCATACCAATAATAAGGGCGGGTTTAATTTGTCCGTCCAAAACATACTGGCAGATTTGGGCAAGAGCCAGAGGTGCATTGCCAATCAGAACAATTGCATTATTGAGCTTGTCTTTATTCTTTTCAACAGCGCAAAGAGCCCGTGTTCTGTTTTCTTTTTTGGCTTTTTCTACAACGTCACTGTCGCTGATTGAACATAAAATATGTTCTTCAGAATACTGAGGATTAATGGTTTTGAGCTTTTGCAGAGAAATCCCGGAACGTATCATTTTTGAGTCACAGAAAATGGGAGCTCCTGCTAAAAGAGCGTCAATGCCTGCTTTAATGGGCTTGCCTGCAAAGGTCAGGGTATCTGCAATATGAAGATCTGCTGTTGTGTGGATAAGTCGTCTTGCCACGCGCCATTCCGGATTGGGGAGCAGGGCAAGGGGAGTATTTTTAACTTCTTCTTCAATAATAGAGAAGCTTTTTTTCTCAATTTCGCTTGCTGATAAATTCCATTGTATTGGCATTATTTTTTCACCATAATCATAGAAAGATATGTTTCAGGTATTGTTTCAATTTCTTCCAGGGAATAGGCTAAACGTTCGCCCTCAAGTCCTAAATGTTCACCGTAAACAATTTCTATGTGCGGATATTCTGCTTTTTCTTTTTGTAAACGTTTTATCAGCGCGCTTCGGGTGCGGTAGGTTTTCAGTAAAATGGTGGTTGAATTTTCTGGAAATTCAATGCTGTCAATATCTTCTTCTTTAAAGGCAGGGATAACATGGAGTGTTTGACGATTTTCAACCAGAATTTTTTTACTTTTAGCTGAAAGGGTGGAAAAAGAATTGATGCCGGGAACAATTTCAATTTCAATATCCGGGTGTTTTGTTTTGATAATTTCGTAAATATAGCCAAAAGTGCTGTATGTCATGGAATCGCCGAGCGTTGCAAAAGCTATATTTTTTCCCTGTTCCAATTCTGCAAGGATTTTGTTTGTATTTTCTAAAACTTGTCTTTCACGTTCTTCTTTATTTTTAGCCATACTAAAAATAAGAAGTTCAATTTTTCCCTGAGGTTTTACATATTCAACCACAGATTTGGAAACACTGTCGCAGGCATTTTTTGAAATAACTGTAAAAATTGTATCAACTTCTTTTAAAATATTGTATGCGCGGATTGTGAGATATTCAGGATTTCCGGAACCAATTCCAACGCCGTATACTTTACCGAGTTTCATATCAATCCCAAAATAAATGATTTTTACAAATATATTGCATAAAACATATTCCTAGTCAAGTGATATTTGTTTTTTATAGTTGTTTGACAAGTGCGTAAATTTATCGCATAGTACTTACCTCGCGCGCTTGTAGCTCAGTTGGATAGAGCGTAAACCTCCGGAGTTTAAGGCCACAGGTTCGATTCCTGTCAGGCGCGCCATGTATTTCAAGGGCTTATGGTATTTCATAAGTCTTTTTTACATTGAAAGACAGTATAAAAAAGGTTTGCCTGAATAGTTTTTTGAGCAAACCTTTCTTATGTCAGTAAGAATTGTGGCTGTAAGAGCACAAGACGTTTGACCGAGCGTTATTTTAGAGCACAGGAATGCGAGCCCCTCATACAGTTGTTAGGCAACTCGAAGAGTTAAGACTTACAACTAGTTGAGGTTCTCGTATCTAGCACTTACGCATAGCAAAGCCATAAGCGTAAAAGTGATTAGGTGACACAGAGGGAGCGAAGCAAGAACCACGCTTTTCGCAAGCGAGAGTGAGTGCGCTCACAGGACGTAAGCTCCGAAACGTTATTTTTAGAAGCTCCAGCGCAAGCCAGCGTTGATTTTCCATTTTTTATCAATATCACCGGCAAAGCCCGTTTCAAGGTTTCCGTAGAGGTAAAGGCTGTCGTTTAATCTGAGTACCCCTGTAAAAAAGATTGAGCTGTATTGAATGTTGCAGTAACTGCAGAGTTTGAGTCAGCAATAACGTGTCCTGTAAGCTGTATATGATGCGCAGTATTATTGACAGTGATGGATGAATTATTTTCTGTGTTTAAGGTTGCATTATCAGAATCAACATTAATCCGTTATTAAATTGAACAGCAGAATTATTCCTTGAATAAACACCAATTGAAGGGCTTCCAGCTCCTGATGCTATAATGATGTTGGTATAACCGGTAATTGTTGTTTTACCATTAGAACTGTCTATTCCATGTGCAGAAACATTTCCAGCTACATCAATGTACAAGTCAGAAAGATTATTGATTGTTAAGTTCCCGCCATCATTATTTATCCCTGTAGCATTAGCTGTTATTTGAGAAAAATCTCTTAAAGTGATAACAGAGGTACTTCCCGTCTCGAGAGCAGTATCACCGGATAAAGATCCATTAATCGTTAATACTGCATTATTTATTGTTAATGCAGTACCTGTACTTGGGAGTGTAACTACGTAATTATCAAATGTTCGATCTGTATTTATAGTTTGCGGTGAGGAGCTGGAAAAATTAGCGGAAAAAGCATTTGCAGGAATACAGAAAAAAGAAAAAAGGAAAACTGCTTTGTAGATTTTTTTATACGTATGAGAATAAATTTTGAAAAAAGGCATATTCTCCCCCTGGTTACAAAAGTAACAGTCAGCGTATTTCCTCTATTATATATGAATAGATAGGTTAGTCACAACCAAAGAAGCGGAAGAAGCAAAAAATGGGTAACTTTTGTTTAATTTTGCATAAAAATAAAAATCGTAAAAAAGTTTAGAGTTTTTCTTGAGTATTGTTTTTATTTATGGTAGATAAATATATCAAAATCATGCTTTGCGAGAGAAAACATGCCTCAAGTAGCTGCAAGAATTAGTGATAATCAAGAAAAATGGTTGAAAGATTATTTTAGAACCAAGAGCGCGGGCGCGGAATTTATTCTGCCTTGGGCTGTTGATACCTTTTTCCGAGCTATTGGTGGAATACGCGCAATATTTACTGAAGAAGAACTCAAAACTATTGTTGAAGCACATAAAGATACCAGGCTCATGCCTGATCATACTCGTTTGACCTATTTAATTGTGCGCGTTATGGATGTTTGCGATACCAATGGCGTGCATAAGAAATACGGGGCAAGCAAAACCAGCCTTGAAACAAAGCTGAAACAATTAGATGATACGCAGGCAACCGCGCTGATGATTTGGGCAGTTGCCTTTTGGGTGAGCAGAAATTGCTCAGCTGAAAGTTTAGACGAATACGTGCGTTCATAATTCTCATTTATTCCTATTTTCTTCTGACTTATGCAAAGTCATAAAACAAGCCGGAATCGTTTATTCTTTTTCTTAGGTACAAGCATTATGTTTTGTACAGGCTTGTATCTTGCAGTCCGGCTCTTTTGGTTTACTGATCTGCCTTTTTTCCTGAAAATTTTTGCAAGCGCTGTGATTATGCTTTTGTCACAATGCATGTTCGGCATGCGTTATGTTGTGAGTTTCACGCCGCATATGTCCTATTTGGCGTTAAAAATTTGTGGTTATTGTTCAGCGTTTTTCATTTGTTTGGCAAGTATAGTTTGTTTGCATGATCTCTTATATTATGCCTACTGGTATTATACAGAATCTTTTCCCGCCTATGGCATACGTTCTGAATTTGCGCTTATCATGCTTGTTCTTTCCTTTTTTCTGACCATGTACGGCGCATGGCGGGCGCTGAAAATTCCAGCCATTGTTGAAAACTCCCTGCCTGTTGCCCATTTGCCAAAAGAGCTTCGCGGCATGCGCATTGTGCATTTGAGTGATTTGCATATAGGCTCAACTTTTGACGGCAAGTGGCTGGCAAAGCTTATTGATAAAATCAATGCAAGAAAGGCTGATATCGTTATTATCAGCGGAGATTTGGTGGACGCGGTTCCAGCCAAAATTGAAAAAGATATTATTCAGCTGCAAAAACTTTCCGCCCCCCTTGGTATTCATATTTGTTTGGGAAACCATGAATATTTTTGCGGAGCAATGCCTTGGATTGAAAAGTGGCGTTCCTGGGGGTTTAATGTTTATATCAATGAAAACAAGAAGATAGAGTATAATAATTATTCCTTTTATATGGCTGGTTCTGCGGATTTTGAAGGGAACAAATTCCCTGGCCTGCTCACGCCTGATATGGAAAAAACCTTGCAGGGCATAGAGAAAGATGATTTTACCATACTTTTGCAGCATCAGCCCAAAAAGGCACGGAAAAACGCGAAATTAGGCGTCAATGTGCAGTTTTCAGGGCATACCCACGGCGGGCAGTATTTTTTTTTGTTCCCGATTGTGTATCTTTTAAATAATGGTTACCGCTCCGGATTTTATGAAGTGGATGATTTATCTTTGTATGTGAGCTCCGGCAGTGGGCTTTGGGGCTATGTTCCTTTGCGCTTTGGCACAGACAGTGAAGTGCTTATTCATACGCTGACAAAAAAATAACAAAATTGTAAAAATATTAATATTTCTGTTATACTATTTGACAGGAAAATCATTGCGTTGTAATGTAAAGCCGTCACATCAATTTTTTACAAAATTATTTTGGAGGAATACCATGAAAGCCTATTATGAACAGGACGCAGACCTTTCTGTTTTAAAAGGAAAAACTGTTGCGATCATTGGCTATGGCAGCCAAGGTCATGCTCACGCTCAAAACTTGCGGGATTCTGGAGTGAATGTTGTTGTTGGCCAACGTCCTGGCGGCCCAAACTATGAACTTGCAAAACAACATGGCTTTGAACCTCTCAGCGCTGCTGAAGCTGCAAAGAAAGCTGATTTGATTATGATTTTGCTTCCTGACCAATATCAGGCAGCTGTTTACAAAAATGATATTTTACCTCATTTGAGTGCAGGAAAATCTCTTATTTTTGCACACGGTTTTAATATCCATTTTGGACAAATTGTTCCTCCTAAAGATGTTGATGTATTTATGATTGCACCTAAAGGCCCAGGACATTTGGTTCGCCGTACCTTTACAGAAGGCGGCGGTGTTCCCTGCTTAATTGCTGTATTCCAGGATGCAACCGGCGAAGCTCACAAAAAGGGTCTTGCCTATGCAAAAGGTATTGGCGGCACACGTTCCGGCGTTATTGAAACCACATTCCGTGAAGAAACAGAAACCGACCTTTTCGGTGAACAGGCTGTTTTATGCGGCGGTTTGACTGCTCTTGTCAAAGCTGGTTTTGAAACCCTTGTTGAAGCCGGCTATCAACCAGAAATCGCTTATTTTGAATGTATGCACGAAGTAAAACTTATTGTTGACCTCATGCACGAAGGCGGAATGGCAAAAATGCGTTATTCTATTTCTGATACCGCTGAATACGGTGACTACAGAACAGGCCCACGCATTATTACTGCTGAAACCAAGAAAGAAATGCGCCGTGTTCTTGATGATATTCAACAAGGTAAATTTGCTCGTGACTTTATTTTGGAAGCACAAGCCGGTTACCCAATGTTCAAGGCAACTCGCCGTCTTGAAGCTGAACATCAAATTGAAGAAGTAGGCAAGCGCTTACGTGCTATGATGCCTTGGCTCAATAAAAAATAATTGATTTTTACTTATTAATAGGGGGCAATACTATTTTGCTCCCTATTTTACTATCTTTTGTAAGGAATAAATATGTCAGTACGCTCTAAGTATACCGATGCACTCAATTTTTATGGAAAGGAAACACCGCAAAGTCTGGCGGAGAAATTCGGTTCTCCTCTTTATGTGTATAATGAAGCAGTTTTACGTGAACGCTGTAAAGATTTGGTTGGGCTGTGCAAAACAAAAGGACTGCATATTAATTATTCCGCAAAAGCAAATGCAAATCCTCACCTTTTGAAAATTATCCGTGAAGAGGGCTGTCTGGTGGATGCCATGAGCCCCGGGGAATTGTATTTGGATTTGAAAGTGGGCTATAAACCGCAGGAAATTTTATATGTCTGCAATAACGTCAGCAAAGAAGAAATGAAAAATGCTCTGAGTAAGGGCGTGCTTGTGAGTGTGGACTCTCTGATGCAGGTGGAACAGCTTTGTCAGCTCAATCAGGGCGGCAAAATCATGGTGCGCTTCAATCCCGGCATTGGCGCAGGGCACAGTACGAAAGTTGTCACCGGCGGCAAGGAAACAAAATTTGGGGTTGATCCTGAAAAGCTGCCGCAGCTTCTTGAAATTTTAGAAAAATACAATGTTACGCTAGCGGGCATTAATCATCATATCGGCTCACTCTTTATGGAGGGTGAACAGTATATTGAAGCGGCGAAAATCCTTTTGGATTTAGCCTTGAAACTGCCGCATTTTGATCAGCTGGAAATCATTGATTTTGGCGGCGGCTTTGGCATTCCTTATCATAAATACGAAAATCAGGCTCGTTTTGATTTGGAAAAATTCAGCACTATGCTCAATGAAACCTTGTCAGCATGGGCAAAAGAACATAACTATTCCGGCAAATTCTATTTAGAGCCAGGCCGTTATATTGCAGCTGAATGCGGCGCTATTTTAGGCACAGTGTATAATGTCAAAACCAATGGCACAAAAACTTTTGTAGGTACGGATTTGGGCTTTAATACTCTTGCCCGTCCCATGCTTTATGATTCCTTCCATGATGTGGAAATTTACCGCAAAAATTTTTCCGGCGAAAGCAAAGAAATGGAACAAACCATTGTGGGCAATATTTGTGAATCCGGTGATATTATTGCAAAAAACAGGGGCTTGCCTGTTTTGGAAGAAGGCGATATTATAGCCATGCTTGATGCCGGTGCTTATGGTTTTTCCATGAGCTCCAATTATACCCAGCGCCTTCGTCCTGCTGAAGTGCTTATCCAAAAAGACGGAACAGCAAAATGTATCCGCCGACGCGATACATTTGAAGATATTTTTGCAACAGTAACAGAATTTTAATTGTTGCCTTAAAACACAGAAGCACTCATGCGTTGGTATGAGTGCTTTTTTTTGTTATATTTTAGCTTTGTTATGTAACAAGGTTTAAGAATAAATAAATTTTAAGTTATTGGATAAAAATTTAATTCTTTTATGTATAAAATATAACTTCTTGTTTTTATGAAATAAAAACAAGTACTGTGGGGGTATGGGGGAAATCATTTCCCCCATAGAAAGAAAAAATAATTTATATTTTGTTGTTATGAAGAATAGAGAGCGAATACAGCTATTTTTGCATGATGTGCCCTACAGAAGCATTTGGGAACTGGTTTGGCCGCAAACTGCTGCCATACTCTGTATGCTTGTGATTTCGCTGACAGATATTTATGTGGGCGGGAAAATAAGCTCAGAAGTGCAGGCCTCCATTGGTATATCTACACAGCTGCATGCCCTTTTCATGGTGCTGGGCACAAGTCTGGGAGCCGGTGCCATGGCTGCTGTCACCCAGTCTCTGGGGGCAAAGCGTTTTAGAAGGGCACGTCTTTATTCTGGTTTTGTGCTTATTTATGCCTTTTGTGTGGCCATTTTGCTGGCATTAGCCGGCTATGCGTTCCGTTATCCTATTATGGAACTTTTGCAGGTTGAAGAAAGTATGCTTGAGATGGCAATTATCTTTTTCAACTATGTACTTTTTTGCCTGCCTTTTCAATATACCTGTTATTTGAGTTCTGTGCTTTTCCGGGCAACAAAAGAAGTAATTAAGCCCCTTTTGATTATGATTATTATTGCCGTCCTGAATACAATTGGGGATTTTGCCCTTGGGCTTGGATATTTGGGCTGCCCAGAGTGGGGAGGCGAAGGCATTGCCTTTACCACTTGGATTTCCTATACGTTAGGGGCGCTTATTTCTGTTATTGCCTTGTATAAAGATAATATTTTTGAAAAATATATTATTCCCCAGTTATCTTGGATGAAAAAGGCAGCTCCCTATTTATTTAAAGTTTCCATTCCCGCGCTTACTATGCAGTTTTTGTGGCAATTGGGCTATCTGGTGCTTTTTGGCATAGTGGCTGCACTGCCTGACAGCGTATCAGCGCTTGCCGGGCTCACTGCCGGCATGCGCATTGAAAGTATTTTATTTATGCCTGCTATTGCGTTTAATGCGACCGCTTCCATTATGGTGGGTAATGCCCTTGGTGCCGGTAAAAAGGAAGACGCCAAAAAAATAGGGCTTGCAATTATTCTATTTGGTACTATTTTAATGACAACTGTTGGTTTGTGTATGCTTCCTTTTGTGAATACACTTGCCGAGTTCTTCAGCGCTGATTTAGATGCACAATGGAACATTGAAGTCTATGTGTATATCAATATTATTTGCACTCCTTTTACTGTGGCAGGGCTTGTTGTCAATGGTATTATGGTTGGTGCCGGCGCAACCGTCTATGCTTTGATTATTAATCCCATTTGTGTGTGGTGCATTCGCCTGCCGCTTGGGATTTTACTGGCGCATACCTTGGGATATGGTTCTATCGGGGTTTATGTGGTTATGCTGTTCTCCATGGCAATCCAGTCAACATGCATGTTCCTTGTGTTCCTCAAGGCAAATTGGACACGATATACCTTGCGAAAAGTATAAAATATAAAATCAACTGAAACAGGAAGAATTATGCCAAATTTTCAACCTATTACGCTTAATTTACGTGACCAGTATCTGGAAAAATTGAAGGAATGTCCTATAAAATCAGCTGATTATACCTTTACCAATGTCTTTGGCTGGGCTGATACCTATGGGCTTTCCATGGCGTTTACCGAGCATTTTGCCTTTATTCATCAAAAATATCCCTATCATTGCCTTTGGGCGCCTGTAGGGGATTGGAAAAATATCAACAGGGATAATCTTTCTGAACTGCTCCATTCTGTGAATATTCCGGCAAGTCAGGATAATCCGCTTATGGCAAGTGTCAGCTCCTGTGAAAACCGAGTTTGCATGCACCGTGTTCCTGATGAATTTGTGGAATATATTATGGCAAATTATAATAAAGAGCATGTGTATATTGTGGAAGCCAGGGGACAATGGGAATATTTGTACTCAAGGGAGGAACTTGCCGCCCTTTCGGGAAACAGATTTCACAAAAAGAAAAATCATGTCAATGGCTTTTATAAAAGTTATCAATGTGAATATCATCCTTTGACCACAGAAAGCGGTGTCAAGGGAAGCCTGGAAGATGTGCTTGAACTCCAGAATGAATGGTGCAAATGGCACGACTGTCAAAACAGTAATTCCCTTTATGCGGAAAATGATGTGATTTTCAAGGTAATTGGAAGTTGGGATAAAATTGGCACCCTGTTTGGCGGCTCCTTCTATATTGATGATAAAATGGCAGCTTTTGCGGTTGGCGAAAAGCTGGATGATAAAAATTGCGTTGTGCATTTTGAAAAAGCCCATTCAGATTACCGCGGAATTTATCAGGCCATTAACCATGCTTTTGTTAATAATTGCGCACAGGGTTTTGAAATTATCAATCGTGAGCAGGATATGGACGAAGAGGGTATACGAAAAGCAAAACTTTCTTATAACCCTGTAAATTATTTGAAGAAAAGTACACTTGTCTTTACTTTGTAAAGGGTATATAATATTTGACAACTTATTTTTAGGGAAGGATTATGAAAGTAATAACTCGTTTTGCTCCAAGTCCTACGGGACATTTACATATTGGCGGTGGTCGTACTGCTATTTTCTGTTGGCTTTTGGCCCGTCACTTTGGCGGAGAATTTCGCTTAAGAATTGAAGATACAGACACTGAACGCTCCAAACAAGAATACACTGATTCCATTTTGGCCTCCATGAAATGGCTTGGTCTTGATTGGGACGGTGATTTGACCTATCAAAGCCAGCGCATAGATGTGTACAATAAGTACGTGGATAAACTTCTGGAAACCGGCCATGCCTATTATTGTGACTGCTCAGTGGAAGAAGTGGAAGCAATGCGTGAAGAAGCCCGTGCAAAAGGAGAAAAACCCCGTTATAACGGCAAATGCCGTGAACGCGGACTTGGCTATGCAGAAGGACGCGTTGTACGTCTCAAAGTTCCAACCGAAGGACGCATTGTGTTTAATGATATGGTCAAAGGCCCTATTGCAACCGATGTGAACGAACTTGACGATATGGTTCTGCGCCGTGCTGACGGTATGCCAACCTATAATATGGCAGTTGTCGTGGACGACTATGAAATGGGTGTAACTCACGTTATCCGCGGTGACGACCACGTTTCCAATACACCTAAACAAATTTTGATTTATGAAGCTCTTGGTCTCCCTGTTCCCACTTTTGGGCACGTACCTATGATTTTAGGCCCAGACAAACAAAAACTTTCTAAACGCCATGGTGCTCGTGCTGTTGTGGAATACCAACAGGACGGACTTTTGCCGGAAGCGCTTGTGAACTATCTTGTGCGTCTTGGCTGGTCTCACGGCGATCAGGAAATTTTCTCTTTGCAGGAACTGGTCAAACTCTTTGACGGCCATAATTTAAACAGTTCTGCTGCTGCCTTTGACCCTGATAAACTGCAATGGCTGAATGGTTATTATTTGAAGCATACACCTCTTGATAAAGCGGTGGAATTGACTCGTCCATTTGTGGAAAAATCAGGTTTCAGCACTGAAGGCAAAGACCTTGCTCCAGCAATTTCCTTGTATATCGAAAGAGCAAGCAATTTGAATGATCTTGCAGCACAGATTAAGCCATATCTGCAAAATGCCGATGAAATTGAATTTGAAGAAAAAGCCTTGAAAGCGCTTGATGAACAAGGCAAGGAACAAATCAAAAATGTGCTTGCAATCATCCGTGATATTGAATTTACCGAAGAAAATCTTGAACATGCTATCCATACGTATGTGGAAACAAGCGGCGTAAAATTCAAATTAGTGGGCACTCCTCTTCGTTCAGCGCTTATTGGCCTTGCCGGCGGCCCTTCCATTCACTTGATTATGTTTGCTCTTGGCAAGGAAGAAACCATCAAACGCCTCGAAAAAGCATTGGCATAATAGAGTATTTTTTATTATTTTTTGGGGGAGATTATTTCCCCCGAAAGATCAAGGAATTCCCTTTGGGCCTGATTTTTCGAGGACGAGAACTTTTGTAACGTATTGTAAGCTTTTTATGGCTTCGCCATGCTAACAATAAGTAAAAAAGCCCCCAAACCCCCTAAACGCAAAACCGTTACAGACAAAGTCTGTAACGGTTTTGTTTTATTCGATTTTAATAAAATTCCCTATGTTATAAAAAGAGGTTGATGAATAAAAAAGTATAAAAAACTTCTTGTTTTTATGAAATAAAAACAAGCAATGAGGGGGTATGGGGGGAATCATTCCCCCCATAGAAAGAAAAATATTATTTTGGAATACAGTTTTTTATGCCGTCTAAGATGCAGGCAGGAACGCGCAGGCTTCCGCGGCCTTTGCCAATTTTAATATCAGGTTTGCTTTTGCCGTGGAAATCAGATCCGCCGCTTATGCATAAATGGTATTTATCGGCAATGCCTAAGTAATAGCGTTCATCTTCAAAGGAATGGACAGGATGATAAACTTCAAGTCCTTTTAATCCCAAGGGAATTAATTCTTCCACCAGCTGAAAATATTCTTGTTCACTGCATTTGATGAGCCGTGAATGAGCTAAAACAGGAATTATTTTTGCTTCTTTTAAAATTTGAACAGCATGGTGCGGGCTGATCACTTCCCGTTCCACATAGGCGAGTTTTCCTCTTGCCAGATATTTTTCAAAGGCTTCTTTGGAGTTTGCCACAATGCCTTTTTTGATGAGAACATTGGCAAAGTGCGGACGGGCAATAACATTTCCGCCGGCTTCCTGTTCCACTTCTGCCAGAGTAATATTAATGCCAAGTTCCTGGAATTTGACGACGATCTTTTTATTTCTTGTATTTCTGCGTTCAACAAAAATTGCCAGTTCTTTCTCCAAATCTTTAAGAAGCTCTTTATCCTTGGGGATATATAAACCTAAAATATGAACATCTGTATCTAAATATTTTGCACTCAGTTCACAGCCGCGGATAAATTCAATATCAAGTTCTTTTGCTTTTTCTTCTGCCTCGGCGAGACCTGACAACGTATCGTGGTCAGTGAGTGCAAGCGCTGCAAGTCCTTGATTCTTGGCAAGGCTGACCACTTCTGCGGGCGTGCAGGAGCCATCGGAAGCCGTGCTGTGTGTATGTAAATCAATAAGATTTGACATGATTAACCTCAATAATTGAGCATACTAGCTCCTGTTCTTTTGTCAACTGTTCCATCTTGTCAATTATTCCATCTTATCAACTATGATTTGCGCACTGCTGCGTTTGCGCAGAGAATTTGAGTTGGAATTGGAGTTGAAATAGGTGCCCATATTCATGCCGGATCCGTCCGGATTGGTGATATTCATATAAAAGCCGTTATTGACATTGGTTGAATTGGTATAATTTTCAGGGGCTTTATTGGAACCATGGACAATGATCACATTGGAGCCGTCTTCCTGCATGATAACGGAGTTTTGATTATGCCCGGGAGCAAGAACAATATCTTCGTGTTTTGTTTGGATTTTTTTCTCTTTGGAGAGTCCTGTTTTCACTTGTTCCTTTTCTTGATTCTCTTCTGGCTCTTCTGTTTCTTTATTTTGTAAATTTTCTTTTTGCTCGTCTTGTTGTGCAGAATTTTCCTCTTGCTTTTGCGGAGTGAGGTTTAATTTCCCCCCAAGGCTTGGCATTTGCAAGGTATTTTGTTCAAGCTCTTTTTCTTCTGCATTGCTTTGCAGCGGAAAAGAGAAGGTGAAAAGGCAAAGCAGAGCACTGAGAAGAGAAAAATTTTTCATTGTATATTGCATAGTTACCTCAATTATTATTTTGAATTTTTTATGATATAAAAGTTTTATTTTTTTCTATGCTATGCAAAAATGAGAAAATTGTAAATAGAGCGCTATTTTTCTTGCTTGAATGAAAAGTATGGCGTACACTGTAAAAAATAAGATTTGGATAAATTTTATGAAAAATATATTAAATATACTTGGAAAACTTCTTGTTATTGTTATATTTTCTTTAGCGGTTTATTTACTGTATCATAAGTTAAAAGCCTATAGCCTGAATGAAATTAAACTTGCTGTCAATGCGATTTCTCCAAAAGCTCTTTTGTTTTCTTTGTGTTTAATGGTGATAAATTTTATTGTGCTCATGGGTTATGATTGGCTTGCCCTCAAAGCAATTAAGAAGAAACTGCAAATGGTTCGAGTCTTTTTGGTTTCTTTTGTTGGCGCTGTGGTCAGTTTGAACTTTGGCGCGCTTCTTGGCGGCAGTACTGTTCGTTATCGTCTTTACAGTGCCTGGGGCTTTTCTCCCATTGAGATTATTCGCCTTGTGCTTATGCTTGCAGTCACTTTTTGGGTTGGGGCAATGGGTCTTGCCGGGGCTTTATTTATTTTTGTTCCCTTGGAATTTCCGGAAGAACTGGGCGTTAATCTTGTCAGCGTCAAACCCCTTGGCTTTTTCCTGTTTGCTTTATGTATTTTTTATCATATTATTTGCTGGAAATTAAAAGGACGTTCCTTCCATGTTTTCAGAAAGGAATTTGCGCTTCCTCCGCTGCATATTGCCATTGCTCAGACCATTGTTTCCGGCCTTGATTTAATTGTTGCAGCAGCATGTTTATTTGTGCTTTTGCCAAATGACGGAGATTTATCTTTTTTTGAGTTTCTGCCCAATTACTTGCTTGCGCAGGTGGCAGTAGTTTTGACTCACGTTCCGGGCGGGGTTGGGGTTTTGGAAGTTATTATCGTGAACTTGACCCACCAGGTTTCTGTGAGCGTTGTTTTTGCGTCAATCCTTATTTTCCGGGTTATTTATTATATTATTCCGCTTCTTTTTGCCTCTGTTTTGCTGGCTGTCAATGAAGTTTGCCTGCAAGTTTCCCGCAAGAGTCAGGATGAAAGCGGTCTTGCCTTGAATGATTGGCTTTTGACCATATTAAAGTATGTCACCTTTGTGGTTGGTGTTTTTCTGTGCCTTTCTGTTGTGTTCCCCTTCAAACATACCGCAACCGTTTATTGTCCCTATGATCTTGCTATTTTTGCCTACTGGCTTCGCGGCGTTGTTGGTGTTGTGCTCATTGTCTTTGCCTATGGACTTGACAGAAAGCAAAAGGGACACTGGTATATCATTGTGACTTCACTCCTCATTGGCTTTATTTGTGTACATCTTACAGGCGGCGGTATGGCTGAGTATACGATTATTCTTGTTTTGCTTATTCCGCTTTTCATGTCTCAAAAGAAGTTTACCCGTGAGCGTATGCCTGTTGCGTCCCACTATCCTTTATCCTGGTTCATCAGTTCCATTACCGTGATTTGCTCCATGCTGCTGCTTGGCTATTTCCTGATTTCCCT
Source organism: uncultured Mailhella sp. (assembly GCA_910578585.1). GTDB lineage: Bacteria > Desulfobacterota > Desulfovibrionia > Desulfovibrionales > Desulfovibrionaceae > Taurinivorans. The sequence continues at coordinate 4,674 of CAJTRG010000016.1, read as the reverse complement.
GCATGGCTATCAGTCTTTGTGGCTTGATATTTTAGGCGGTACCGGGCCGTTTATCCAATATGCTGCGCTCATAATTCAGCTTGTTACAGGCATTGTGATATTTATTCTGCTCAATGTTTTTGACAGGATTTGGAAGCGAAGGAGAGGATATTGATGAAAGGTATTAATATTACGACCACTGATCCGACCTATAATCTTGCTGTTGAAGAAGCTCTTTTTGATTCCTTGTCTTCTGTAGGAGAAGAATATTTTTTGCTGTGGCAGAATGCTCCTTCTGTGATTGTGGGACGGCACCAAAATACCCTGGAAGAAGTCAATGAGGAATATGTGAAAGCGCATAATATTCCTGTTGTACGGCGTACCACGGGCGGCGGAGCTGTGTACCATGATTTGGGCAATTTGAATTTTTCCTTTCTGCGCTATATGGAACGCGGCGAGGATACATCCTTTAGCCGCTATATCAATCCCATTATCAAAGCCTTGCAGCATATTGGAATCAATGCAGAAATGTCCGGCCGCAATGATATGCTGGCGGAAGGTAAAAAGTTTTCCGGCAACGCGCAAAAGAAGAGCGGACAAAAACTTCTGCAGCACGGCACCTTGCTGGTATCCCTTGATACCTCACATTTAACCGATATTTTAACCGGCAATCCTGATAAATATCAATCAAAAGGCGTTGAATCTCACAAAAGCCGGGTGGCGAATTTGATTGAATTTATGCCCGAGTGTTCGCCGGAAGAACTCATGCAGAAAATACGATCCGTGCTTATGCAGTTTTTAGCAGAGGAAGAAATCGCGCTGCCAGATGATATTGCCAAAAATGCAGAGGAAATTGCCAATGCCAAATACCGTACCTGGGAATGGAATTTTGGTAAATCTCCTGTCTATGCAGTAAAATTTCGCAAACGTTTTTCCTTTGGAGCTGTGGATTTTTATGCCAATATCAAGCAGGGAAAAATTGAAACATGCCGTTTTTATGGAGATTTCTTTACTCATAATGATATTGCAAAGCTTGAAGAGGCATTACAAGGGACTTTATTTAGAAAAGAAGATGTGTTAAAACAACTTAACGAAGCAAAAGTATGTGATTACTTTATCGGCGTTCAGGAAGAGGAATTTTTAAGCTTTTTTGCTGAGAATATTTTAGTTTAGCTTGGGTTTAGCCTGAGTTTTAGTTGGGGTTCTATGCAGAAATATACGTTTTCACAAGTGAGTGACGCACAGGAATTGATTCAAAAACTTGCTCATCGCCATTTAGGTGAGCAGGATGTTGAAGCTGATGTTCGGGAAATTTTAGCCAATGTCAAAACGCAGAAAGACAGTTTTTTGCTTGAAAAAATCCGTGAATTTGACTGCAAGGAATTTAACAGTCCTTTGCGTGTGAGCGAAAGCGAAATCCAGCAGGGAGCGGCGCAGGTTTCTCCTGAAGATATGGAAATTATTGCAGAAGCAGCCCGCAATATTCGTTCTTTCCATGAAGCTCAGCTTGAAAAATCCTGGTTCCAAACCCGTGAAGACGGTTCTATTTTAGGGCAGAAAGTAAGTCCAGTTCATCGTGCCGGACTCTATGTTCCGGGCGGAAAAGGCGGTAATACCCCGCTCATTTCAAGCCTGCTCATGCAGGCAATTCCGGCTCAGGTTGGAGGGGTCAAAGAAATTGCCATTGTCAGCCCTCCGCGTGATAATGGAACGCTGAATCCCTATTTGCTTGCTGCTGCCTATCTTCTTGATATTACAGAAGTGTATCGTGTGGGCGGCCCCTGGGCCATTGGCGCCCTTGCCTATGGCACGGAAAGTATCAAAGCTGTTGATGTAATCACAGGCCCTGGCAACCAATTTGTAACCATGGCGAAAAAGCTTGTGCAGGGACAAGTTGGCATTGATATGCTGGCTGGCCCCAGTGAAATTTTGATTTTAGCAGATGATTCAGCAAGCCCGGATTATATTGCGGCTGACCTTCTCTCACAGGCAGAGCACGATAAACTGGCTTCTTCTGTCTGCATAACCACAAGCAGCTATCTGGCTGAAAAAGTTCTTGAAAATGTGAATAAACGTCTTGAAAATTTACCGCGAGCAGAAATTGCCCGTGCGTCTATAGAAAATTTTGGTGCAGTAGTTGTTTTGCCAAGCATGCAAATGGCTGTGGATCTGGCCAATTTGATTGCGCCTGAGCATATGGAACTTATGGTGCAGGAGCCGTGGAATTATGTGCCGCTCATCCATAATGCAGGGGCATTATTCCTGGGAGCATGGTCACCAGAACCTGTGGGTGATTATTTCGCAGGCCCCAACCATGTGCTGCCAACACAGGGCACTGCCCGTTATGCTTCAGCCCTTGGGGTGCAGACATTCTGCAAGAAAACAAGTATTATTGCATCATCCATGAAATTTACACGCGGCAAAGCTTCTGCCATTGCAAAGCTTGCACGTATGGAAGGGCTTGAAGCGCACGCCCAAAGCCTTGAAGTGAGAAAGATAAACTAAATGAGGGGATTATATGGCTGTTATTAAAACAAATATTCCAGAACTCAAACTCCTTTCCCGGGGTAAAGTTCGCGACATGTATGAACTTGATGAAAAAAGTCTTCTTATTGTCACAACTGACCGTATGTCAGCTTTTGACGTTATTTTGGAAGACCCCATTCCAAACAAAGGTGTTATTTTAAACCAATTAACCCTGTTTTGGATGAAACGTTTTGAAAATTTGGTTCCAAACCATATTATTGAATCTGATGTAAATAACTACCCGGCATTCTTACAAAAATACAAAGATCAGCTGGAAGGTCGTTCTGTTATTGTGAAAAAGGCAAAACCTCTTGCCATTGAATGTATTGTGCGCGGATATTTGGCTGGTTCAGGCTATAAAGATTACCAAAAAACAGGCATGGTTTGCGGCTATAAACTTCCAGAAGGCCTCAAAAATTCTTCCCGTATTGAAAATCCTATTTTCACGCCTTCCACCAAAGCAGAAGTTGGCACCCATGATGAAAATATCAGCGTTGAACAGGCTGGAAAAATTATAGGCGCTGAACTTTGCGAAAAGGTAAAAAATCTCAGCCTTTCCATTTACAGTGCCGGTCGTGATTATGCTGCCAGCCGCGGCATTATCATTGCTGATACCAAATTTGAATTTGGTATGGTTGACGGCGTGCTGACCTTGATTGATGAAGTGCTGACTCCTGATTCTTCCCGTTTCTGGCCTGCTGATCAATACGAAGAAGGCAAAAGTCAGGCAAGTTTCGATAAACAATATTTGCGTGACTGGCTGGAAGCTCAGGTTTGGGATAAAACTCCGCCGGCTCCTCGTCTTCCGGAAGAAGTTGCAAAAACAACTGCTGATAAATATCAAAAAATTGCAGACATCTTAACAAAATAGTGAGGTACAATATGTTATTAGACGGTAAAAAGGCTCTTATTTTTGGTGTTGCCAATGATAGAAGTATTGCATACGGCATTTCTGAAGCTTTTAAAAATAACGGTGCAAAACTGGCATTCAGCTATATGGGCGATGCTATCAAAAAACGTCTTGAACCTATCAGCGAACGCCTTGGCGGTGATTTTATTTTCCAATGTGATGTAACCAGCGATGAACAAATTGCTGAAAGCGTAGAGCTTGTCAAAGAAAAATGGGGAACCATTGATGTTCTCGTTCACTCTGTTGCTTTTGCGCATAAAGAAGATTTGCAGGGCAGATTTATTGATACTTCCCGTGACGGCTTCTTAACCGCCATGAATATTTCTGCCTATTCACTGATTGCGCTCTGCAAAGCCTATGAAGAAATTTTGAATCCAAAAGGTTCAGTTATTTCCATGACCTATTATGGCTCACAAAAAGTTATTCAAAACTATAATGTGATGGGCGTTGCAAAGGCAGCTCTTGAAAGCTCTATCCGCTATCTGGCAAGCGATTTTGGGCCAAAAGGCATTCGCGTAAACGCTATCAGCGCAGGCCCGATTAAAACCTTGTCTGCTTCCGGTATTTCTGATTTCAGAGAAATTTTAAATCACATTGAAGCCCATGCTCCGCTTCGCCGCAATGTAACAACTGCTGAAGTTGGCAATACCGCAACCTACCTTGCTTCTGATTTGAGCAGTGCAGTAACTGGCGACATTATCTACGTTGACTGCGGCTTCCAAAGTGTTGCCTACTAGGAGTTTCTATGCTTAAAGCTATTATTCTTGTTGCCCTTGTGGTTGGACTTTTTGTCCTCATGGGCAAGAAAGGGATAACTCCTCCTTGAATGAGAAATAATAACCAAGCTGGAGCTTGTGATATCAACAAAAAGAATAAAAAATAACAAAAAGGACAGCAAATGCTGTCCTTTTATGTTATTTATATCTTTTTTGCAGGGGAAAAACTTTTGAAGTTTTAGCTGTTAGCGAACTTGTGAGCTTTACAGGTAAAGACAGCAGAGCTAAAGTTTCTTCCCTCAAAAAATCAAGTAATCCCTTTCGGACTTGATTTTTTAAGGACAAGAACTTTTATAACGTATTGTAAGCATTATATGGCTTTGCCATGCTAACAATACGTAAAAAAGCCCCTGCACCCCTTTACAAAACTTTTTAACTATTATAATTTTTCCTAGGGTGTGTTTCCAAATTATCTTAACCAAACTAAACAACACGCAATAAGGACAAAGTTTTTATACATTATTTGCAATTTATCATATCTTG
>CAJTRG010000015.1 GCA_910578585.1 uncultured Mailhella sp. | reverse complement strand
TACAAAAAATCAAAATACTCTCTTAAAAGTTGCTTGACTTATGGGGGGCATTACACAATTACTCACCCAATAAATTTTCATAAGCAAAGTACAGAGCCATGAGGGTGGCGCTTTGGCGTATGCTTTCTCTATCGCCTTCAAAGAGAAAATGCCGAGCCCTGGTTTCAAAGGCGCCCAGAACGACGGTTTTGCTTTCCTGCTGCAAGTAAATATGTTTCATGAGCTGGCACGATTTGAGCCAATTTTGTTCCATGCCGTTTTCAAGGGCTTTTCCTTTTTTGACTTTAATTTTTTTGCGTAAGGAAGCAAAGTTTTTCGGCAAAGAAAGTCCGATAAAGGCTGTCCCGACGGGTTTTTCCATGCTGCCGCCGTTAGGTCCGGCAATGCCTGAAATGGAAAGCCCGAAATGGCACTTGGCGGCAGAGCAGACACCGCTTGCCATTTGGCAGACCGTGGGAGCGCTGACAGCTCCAAACGTTTTGAGGACTTTTTCTTCCACACCCAAAAGATTGTGCTTCATCTCATTGCTGTAGGATAAAATTCCGCCTTCAAACCAATTGCTTGCCCCGCTTACCTGCGTAATGGTCGTGCCTAAAAGCCCGCTGGTGCAGGATTCCGCCACAGCAAGACGCATCTTGAGCTGAGGCAAAATAGTGCCCAGTTCATGGCTGATGCAGGCGCTCATGCGGTAGAAATCAAAGAGGGCATTTTTGGCAGAATCTTCTGCAAGACTGCTGCCAAGTGTTTTTTCGCCGGATGTTGAAAGTCCGCCAGAAGAAAAACTCCCAGATGTTGGGGGCATTGCGATAAAATTGCTCATGCTTTATCCTTTTTTTTGGGTTTTATATTGGCTTAAGAGCATGCCGGACAAAATAATAAACGAAGCAATATATTGCGTAGCGGTCAGGCTTTCCTGCAAGAAGACAACGCCAATAATCAAAGTGATAACAGGGATAAGATTGATATAGGCAGCGGCTTCCGTGGCAGAAAGACGGGAGACGCCAAAATTATAAAATCCATAACCCAGCATGCTGACCACAACGCCTAAATAGAAAATAGAGAAGAATGGCAGCCAGGAAGGAATTTCCACATCCAGAACAACAGGCGCAAATTCAAGAGGCAGCAAATTGAGCGGCAGATAAAAGAGAAGACCCACAAAGCTCATGCCGGCTGTGAAGGCCCAGGGACTTATGCTGGCGGTCAGACTGCGGCAGGAAAGCGTATAGCCCACGCCGCAAAAAACGGCTCCAAGTTCCAGCATATTACCTAAAAAGGGATTGGGGGCAGATTGGCTGGTTTCGCCGCTGAAGGAAAGCCAAAAAACGCCAAAAAAGGCAAGAATAAAACCAATCCAGGCAAAAAGACTTTGCTTTTCCTTGAGCAAAAGCCAGGCGCAAAAGCCCACACAAAGGGGCATGATCGCAAGAACCATACCGGCTTGGGCAGAAGATGTATAGCGCAGGGCAGCAGTTTCAAAGAGAAAATAGGAGCAGGGCTCGCAAAGCGTACCGCCCAGCAAAATAAGGGCTTTGCGTCTGTCTTTGAGAAGATGAAGCAGTTGCTTCAAAAAAGGCAGACAGACAAGGCTGGCAAAAAACATACGCCCTGCAATTACTTGAAAAGGACTATAGGCAGAGAGGGCAAATTTGAGTCCGATAAAGGAGCTTGCCCAGGCTGTCATGCCGATAATCAGTGTGATGTGGGGAATGCATTTTTGCAGGGAAATTTTCATATAATTCTAAATAATGTTGGTAGTTATAAAAGGTTAGGTTCTATATCAGGGAAATAAAATGTTCTTGCTTTTCCGTGACCCTGCCGATTTGATACGCACAATCTCCGGCATTTTCCAAAGCCAGCTTTACTCTATCCAGCTTTTCAGGGGGCACTGCCAGCAAAATTCCGCCCGATGTCTGCGGATCATGGCAAAGGGTGGCAGCAAGTTCAGGCACAGTTTCACCAATATGCACAAAGGGTGCTGCAAAACGTTTGTTCTCATAGCAGCGCTTGGGGATAAGCCCGTTTCTCGCGTATTCAAGAACATAGTCCATAAAAGGAATTTGGGCATACTCAAAGACAATGCTTTTTTGGGAAGCCTTTGCCATTTCAAGGCTGTGCCCCATGAGCCCAAAGCCTGTGATATCCGTGCTTGCTTCCAGCTGAAATTCCTGAATAATTTTTGAAACGTGCTTATTAAGTCGTGTGGTATGGGAAAAGAGTTCCTTTTCTGCTTCTTCCGCATGATCCCATTTTCCGCGTATGCCCGTGCTCAAAACACCGGATCCAAGGGGCTTTGTCAGTAAAAGAATATCACCTGCATGGAGATTTTTATTTTGGCTGAAATGTTTTTTGGGGACAAAGCCCGTTACAGAAAGTCCAAAGCGCAGTTCCTTGCTTTCCAAGGTATGCCCGCCGCAGGAAAATGCTTCGGCTTCCTCAATTTTATCAAGAGCGCCCTGCAAAATTTCCCGCACAACTTCAAGCGGCGTGTCACAAGAGGAAAAAGACAAAATATTCATGGCAGTATAGGCCTGTCCGCCCATGGCATAAATATCAGAAAGGGCATTGCAGGCGGCAGACTGACCGTAAAGACGGGGATTATTGCCAAGAGGAGCAATAATATCAATGCTTTGGACTAAAGCATAATTAGGGGCATAATTGGGGGAGTATGTATCTGAAAAGTCGTTGTTAGTATCCGCAGACAAGGACGCAGGCAAAGACACAACAAAAGCATCCTCATTGTGACTTTGATCAGTCAAGAGTTCCGGGGCTTGTTGTTTGGGCAGGCAGGTCAGCAGATGATCCAGAACCTCTGGATCTGTTTTCGCGCTTCAGCCTACATCAAGAGCTTTACTCATGAGCGGATAATACATTAGCAATCCTATTTCTTGTTTTTTGATACTTTTTGCTGCACTTGCAGTAAAATTTCACGGGCCTGAGTATCATTCTGGTCAGCAGCTTTTTGCAGCCAGTATTCTGCTTTCTTATAGTCCTGAAATTCAGATTTAAGCAGATAAAATACTCCTAAATCGTACTGGGCGTCCACAAGTCCTGCCTTGGCGGCATTTTCATACAGAATATGCGCCTGTGCCATATTTTTGGGTATGCCTGAACCTTGTCTGTACATGCCTGCCAAAAGGTACTGGGCCGTGGGGAGATCTTGTTCCGCTGCCTTGGTGTACCATGCCGCCGCCAGGGTTTCGTTCTTAGGAACTAAAATTCCGTTTTCATAGAGGAGCCCCACTTGCAGCTGGGCAGGTGCGTAGCCGGCATGGGCAGATTTTCTGTATAACTGCACGGCCTGCCCCATATCCTTGCTAAAGCCGACGCCTCGTTCATACATGGTGGCAAGCTGATACATGGAGGGAGTGTGTCCCTTGGCGGCAGCTTCCCGAAAAGCATAAATTGCGTGTTTCAGCGCCAGATCGCCTTTTCCGAATTTGCCTTTATAATAAAGCATGGCCAAATGGTATTTGCCGTTGACATCGTCCTTGCTGATTGCCTGCTGATAATAATTGGCAGCCCGCATAATATTTTGATCCGGGCCGTCAGCTTCGTACATTCTGCCCAGTTCCACCATGGCACGGCTATTGCCTTTTATGGCAAGATCTTCCATGAGTGCAAAGGCGCGCTTGGTATCCTTTTGCCCGGTAGTGCCGTTAAAATAGGCATAGGCCAGGGTAAAAGGCGCTTCTTCATCACCCTGTTTGACTTTTTCTTCTAATTCATCCAGTTTAAGCGCTAAAAAAGCATTGGTCACAGGGGAAAATTGCGGATTATTGATTTTTTGCAGTTCTTCGTTATTGAGTTCAGTGTCAGTATTCTTTGTCTTTGCGGGTTTGCTGTTTGCGCCCTTATTTGCATCAGTTACTTGCTGCTTTGCCGCAATGAGGCGGAAATTTTGCAAATTATTAACTTGAGGCATTGCAGGGCTGAAAGCACTTTGCGCCATGGAAATTTCAGGCATGTCTGCTGGACTGAGCCCTGAATTTTGCATAGAGGGCATTGCCATACCAAATTGGGCAGCCTGCCCCGTGGTCTGTCCTGACTGACTGGTACTTGCCAAAATAAGATTATTCAGCTCATCAAGAGGAATGGTCTGCAACAGTTTGGGATCTTTTGCAATTTCTTTTACCATGGGAAGAACGCTTGGACTTTGCGGATTGGCGGCATCATTGACTTGGGCATTGTCTTTGGGAAAGAATGTATGGGCAAAGCTTTGTTCAGGTGTGGATGTGTTTGCTTTGCGCACAATGGTAGGCGGTTCCAGACTGTCCTGATTTTGCAAAATAGCCAGAATATCCGCAGGGATAGTGGCATTTTGAGGATTTTCTGTATACAGCTTCAAAAATTCAATATTGACGGCATTATTTTGATTCATGGACTCAAAGGGAACGGGCATGTCCGCAAAGCCCGCCGGAAATTGGGTATCTGTCTGCGCATAACAGGGAGAAACAAAAAGGACAGCAGGACTGAGCAAAAGCAAAGAAAAAGCTCTATTCAACATAATAATCTCATGGCATAAATTTAAATTTTTATATCCTGAATTTGTGTCTTTTTCAAGTTTTAAATTCGCAAAAATTTTGCCTGTTTCATATTGACACAAGTAAAAACTTGGTCTTAAATAGAGGGCGTCAGTTTGAAAATATCTGGGAAAAATATGGCAATTTTATTTTTCAGCACCGGGGAGTGTATTCATAAGCAATCACAAAATCTGCTCGCGTCTTTGAAGGAAAGAGACGTGGACTTTTTGTTTGTGTGCCCTGAAAATTCACAAAATGCCGGCTTTGCCAGTGCCCAGTTTATTCCGTTTAAAGAAATTGCCGGCAATAGCCTTATCCAGTATTTTTCCTTGAAAAAATATGTAAAACAGCATGCAATTTCCCATGTGCATGCCTTTGATGAAAATGCGCTGAAGCTTGCTCTGTGGCTCAAAAAGAGTTTTCCTGCCCTGAAAATTGTGGGGGATTGGCACGAACGTATTGAAATTTCTCAGGAAAATAATTTGCAAAAGAGCAAAGAATATCCGTATTTAAAAGCTTTGGTCAAAAATAAATTTGATGCCTTTTTCTGCACTTCACCCGGGCTGTATACGCTCCTTGGCAAGCAGTATGCTTTGCAAAACAAGCTTGAAATTTTGCCTTATTTTCCTTTTTCCTTTACAACCATAGAGCCCATTCGCAAAAAAGCCTGTCTGGCAAAAGATCCGCAAAAATTTGTATATTTTTTACATTCCTATTGTGAATCTTTTGTGGATATTGAAATAGTTTTTGCAGCCATAAAACAGTTTTTCCTCACTGAACATGCCGAGAATGTTTATTTCTTTGTCTGCCTTGAAAAATCTGAAGAAATGCAAAGAACTCTTGCTCTGGCAGAAGAAATGGCAATTACGGATCATCTGGTACTCATTGACAAAGAATATTTTGAAGTCTTTTACGCCCTGGCTGATTGTGTGATTTGTGCGGATTCCGAGGGTGAAGGCGATTATGCCATGCTGCACGGAGCCTGGAATGATGAAAAAGTTCTTATCGCCTCTGACCTTGCCGCGCACACGAAATTTGTTTTGTCTGATTCTGTGGACTGCGCTTTGCTCTATCCCCATGATGATGCCCATTCCCTTTGCAAATGCATGCAAAAGGCAAAAGGAGACAATGAACTTCGCCAAAAACTTATAGCCGGCGGCAAGCAAAAAGTTCAGCAAAATATTGCCAATATGATTGTAAACCGCTACCTGCGCAAACTGAATCTTCTGTAATTTATTATTTTTATTTGCTATTTTATTTGTTTTTCATGTTTGTGCAATAAATCATACAGTCGCATAATATTTTCTTTTATCTATTTGAAATTGCATCATATTTTCTGGTTTGCATTAATTTAAAACTTGTGTATACTGACCAAGTCAATACAAAAGCGTTCCGTATGGAGCTTTTTATTTTTAAGGAGTTGCTATGAAAAAACTTACAAAACTTTTAGGTGCATTTGCACTTGTTCTTGGCATGAGTTTTTCTGCAAGTGCTGCAGAACTTGTTGTTGCTCATGACACAAACTTTAAACCTTTTGAATTCCGTGACGAAAGCGGCAATTACACCGGTTTTGACATTGAACTTTGGCAAGAACTTGCAAAGCGCGCTGATATTCAATATAAATTCCAACCCATGGACTTCAACGGCATTATCCCTGCTCTGCAAACCAAAAACATTGATGCAGCCATTGCCGGTATCACCATTACTGAAGAACGTGCTGCTGTTGTTGATTTCACAAAACCTTACTACAACACCGGTCTTATGATTGCTGTTCGCGTTGAAGATGCCGATAAAGTAAAAACTATTGAAGATTTGGCCGGCAAAATTGTTGCTACCAAAACCGCAACTTCTTCTGCTGAATATCTCCGCACAACCTTTACCAAAGCTAAAGAAGTAAAACTCTTCCCTAACAACGACGGTTTGCTTTTTGAACTTATGGCAAAGGGCGTTGATGCTGTTTTCTTTGATGAACAAATCCTCAAAGACCTCGCTAAAGCTTCCAATGGAGCTGTAACCGTTGTTGGCCCTCTCTATCAAGGTCAATCCTATGGTATCGCATTCCCTCAAGGCAGTGATTTGACAGCAAAAGTTAATGCTGCTCTTGATTCCATGGAAAAAGACGGTTCTTATAAAGCTCTTTACGAAAAATGGTTTGGATCTGAAGCTAGATAAGGCATAATTTTGAAAGTCTGTGGGTGTTTTCCGCTCACAGGCTTGTTTTATTTCAAGGTAAGTATGGCTTTTCAATTTCACCCTCAAGTTATGATTGATTCCTTTCCGCTTCTGATTGGCGGGTTGGAATATACTATTTTAATTACTATCGCAGGTTTGGCGCTGGGACTTGTGCTTGGTGTGATCACTGGTCTTATTAATTGCGGACATAATAAATTTTTGAAACTGATTGCCACTGCGTATATTGAAACGATTCGCGGAACGCCGCTCATTGTACAGGTTATGTTTTTGTATTTCGGGCTTCCTCTTGCTTTAGGCGTTCGTATTCCCCCTGTGACAGCAGGGATTATTGCTATTGGTGTCAATGCCGGGGCGTATATTGCTGAAATTGTGCGTGGGGCAATTATTTCCATTCACCACGGACAGGAAGAAGCTGCGCGCTCAACCGGCTTAAATAAATTTCAAACCATGCTCTATGTTATTTGGCCTCAGGCTTTTAGACGCATGATACCCCCCCTTGGCAACCAGTTTATTATTTCCCTCAAAGATACGTCTTTGCTTGTTGTTATTGGGGTTGCCGAGCTGACAAGACGCGGCCAGGAAATTATCGCGATTAACTTTAGAGCCTTTGAAATTTGGCTTGCTGTTGCTATTTTATATTTGTGTTTAACGCTGAGCCTTTCCTATGTTCTTCGTGTGATTGAAAAACGTATGAATGCGAAAATAATGAAACAGTAATTATAAATAGTATGACAAGAGCAAAAATTCATCTTTTACCGGCTGAACTCCGCAACCAGATTGCGGCGGGCGAAGTTGTGGAACGCCCTGCCAGCGTGGTAAAGGAACTTGTTGAAAATGCTCTTGATGCCAAAGCCACAGAAATTCATGTGACCATTGAAGATGGCGGGCAAGGCTGCATACTTGTTGAAGATAACGGCATAGGTATTCCGAAAGATGAACTGGAACTTGCCGTCACCCGCCACGCCACCAGTAAATTACAGACAGTATCAGATCTCTCTGCTATTTCTTCCTATGGCTTTCGGGGCGAGGCACTGCCGAGTATTGCCTCTGTTTCTAAATTCCGCATTGTTTCTAAAACAAAAGACGAAGATACTGCCAATGAGCTGTGCGTCAATTTTGGCGATATCAAAGAAAGCATGCCGGCAAGCCTTTGTCAGGGCACGCTGATTGAAGTGCGTGATTTATTCTTCAACATTCCTGCCCGGCTGAAATTCCTCAAAAATCCTGCTACTGAACTCAAACGTGCCGCAGAACTTTTTGTGCGTCTTGCGCTTGGGGCTGATCATGTGGCCATGAGCCTGGTGTCAGGTTCGCGCACAGTGATGGAATTTTTCAGCCATGAAGAGAAAAAAGACAAACTTGCAAAAATTTGGTCAAGCGCCATTATTGAAGCTTTAGTGCCTGTGGATTATTCCAACCACGACATGCGGCTTTCCGGCTTTATTTCCAATCCTCGCTCTGTACAGCCGCGGGCGGACCGCATGCTCTTTTATGTCAACGGCAGGGCAGTCAATGATAAGCTTATGCTGAGAGCCATTCGCCAGGCATATGCCGGAAAAATAACCACTCGTGATTATCCGCAGTGTTTATTGTTTCTTGAACTTGACCCGCGGGAAGTGGATGTCAATGTACACCCAGCCAAGAGCGAAGTCCGTTTTCGCGATGAAAAGGCACTCTTTGCGCTGACGGCACGGGCTGTGGAAAACGCACTGGCAAGTTGTCCTTCCTATTTCAGCGTAAAAAATTTGCAGGAAGAAGAAACGCACAGCGCCGTATCAGAAGCAAAATTCGGGGATTTGTATACAGAGCAAGCTCCGAAAACACAGCCAAAGCCGCAGGGCTTTTGGGGTAAGGCGGATTATGAAAGCCGCCTGAGTTTTGTCAAAGATGAGCAAAAAGAAAGCCAATATGATGAAGTGGTGACGGAATACTTCAAAAGCACAAGTCCGGAACTTGCTGCTGATACAGAAGAAAATCAGTTTATTGCAAAAAACAGTTCTGTAAAAAGTTCTTCCACAAAAAATTTGTCTTTTGACGATATGGTCAGTGCTGAACCCTTTTCTAAGCCTGCCTGTTATCAATCTGTTGCCGAGCCGCAAGCTGAAATTGCTCCTTTGTCTAAAAATTTCACAGCCCAAAATGCACAGATTGCAGCAAGCACGCCTCAACAAAATTTTGCACAAAATCCTGTGCAAAATGCCTTGCCCTATGGTTTGGAATATATGGGGCAGGTGGCTGAAACCTATCTGTTACTGAAAAAAGATAATAGCAATTTGCTGATTTTGGATCAGCATGCTGTGCATGAGCGTATTTTGTATGAAGAAATCAAGAAAGGGCAAATCCAAAGCCAGAATTTATTGTGCCCTTTAGAGCTTCCTGTGCATAAAAGCGAAGAAGAACGTTATTTTTCTGTGAAAGAAACCTTGGAGCATTTGGGATTTTCCTTGCAGGAAGAGGAAAAAGATCAGGAACTTCTTGTGCAGATAACGTCAATCCCCATGTGTTATGATCGGGTTGTTGCCATGGGCTTTTTGAAAGAAATTTTAGCGGAAAAGCTGGATAATCTGGACAGTATTTGGATTCGCCATGCCTGCAAGTCTGCCATAAAAGCGGGTACTCCCTTAGATACTGCCTCAGCCGTTAGACTTATTTTGCAGTGGCTTGCCACAGAAGAGCCTGACAATTGCCCCCACGGACGCCCCAGCGTGATCCATTTTGACAGCAATGATTTGGAAAAACTGTTCAAACGTAAATTTTAGTGCATATTTTAGAATATAAATTTATCAACATAGGTTTTATGGATTTTTGAATACAGCGGTATGCAAAATATGTTGAAAACTAAGGCAAAAAATTTCTTCTTTGTTCTTGGCATGTTGTGTCTGCTGTTGTTCTGTATACGCATGTGGGTGGTGCTCACCTTTGGCGAAATCCATATTTTACAAATTTTATGGCATATTGAAAAAGCCCATACTCTCACAGGTTTTGATCAAAATATTACCCTGCATTTTTGCCTTGCCATGGGAATTTGCCTTGCTTTGTGCTGGCTGTGGTACCGGCTGTTTTATAAACGTAAGTTTCTCAAGGAAAAAACATTCGACCATTTTTTCTCCTTTCTTATTGTTTTATTTTGCTTTTTTGTGTCCTATGATATGTATCATACCTTTGCGTTTGAAGAGTTCATCAAAATGGAACAGGCTGAATATGATGAAAAGAAAGACTTTTTCCTGCACCATTATTCTGTACCCAAGAGCGAAGATGTTGTTTTTGAACATAAAAATAATCTGATTATCATTTTGCTGGAATCCTTTGCCGCAAATTTGCGGGTCACAGAGGACGATACAACCTGTTATATTCCCCGGCTGGAAACATTGTACACAAAATATCAGCACCATGGGCAGCTGATCAATTGCACAGGCTCAACCTGGACTATAGGCGCGCTGACTTCCTGGTTCTTTGGCGTGCCTTTGAAATTGCCTTACGGCGTGGATAAAAATAAATATTTGACAGAAAGTTTTTTGCCGCACGCGACAAGTATTTTTGATATTATTGCGGAAAATGGCTATGCAAATTATTTATTTTTAGGCTCTTATGCCAAGTTCGCCGGCATGAATTATCTCTTCAAACGCGGTAATTTTACCATTTACGACAGCAAGTATTTTGAAGAGCAGGGCAAAATAAATGAAGAAAATACATCTGAATGGGGAGTGCGTGATTTCTTCCTTTATGATGAGGTCTACAAAAAATATTTAGAATTGCGGATGCAAGACACGCCCTTTGTGCTTTTCATGCAGACCATTGATACCCATTTTCCCGGTTACTGCTCCGAGGAAAAGCGAAAGTACGGCGATATCCGTGACAGCTGGCTGGATGCGGACGGTATGCTTTATGATTTTATGCAGAAAATGGTGCCCTTTATCGAGCAGGATAATGTGACAATTTTGATTTTTGGTGACCATACACCCATGGGAAAAACTTTGGCTGCCAACAGAAAAAGCCCTTTATTCAATCTTTTTGCCGGAAAGAACGCGCCGCAAATTCCAGCAGATAAATTGACACAAAAAATCAATCCCATGGATATTGCCCCTACCATTTTACAGGCAGCCGGAGCAAAATGGAACAATAACCAATTCGGCCTTGGGATAAGCATTTTCAGCGAAGACAAAAGTTTCTCCGAAACCGAAGGTATTGAACAGCTTGACGAAAAACTCCTGTACTACTCCAAATTCTATGATAAATTTTTCTAAATAAAAAGTTTTTAAATATTGTATAATTAAACGAAAAAGCCCTGTCAGTGCTGTACTGTGCAGGGCTTTTTCGTTATCTTGTTATTGTTAGATTTCTAGTGTTTTGGGTCGACTTTACTCATGGGTTCGATAATTCTAAAGCCGGTGGAGCTGTCGATTTTGCCTGCTTCTTTTTTGAAGTTTGATAACCACTGTTCGCCGAACATGAGTTCAGAGAGCCATTCAGCACTGTGCAGAACCGGGTGTTTAGCCAGTTCCGTGTAACCGTCTTCCTTGATTTTGAGCAAAGTACGGCTGATACCAATTTTACAGGACGGGCAGCCGACAATAATAGGGCTGTCTTCCATGTAGTTGGGCAGAAGATCAATCAGGCGGTTTTTCTTTCTTTCACGCAGGGCATTGTAGATACCGGGAGAAGAATAGGCACCTGTACCGGATTCACCGCAGCAGCCGGGGCTCAGGGTTAGGTTGGAGCCGCTGATTTTTTCAATGGCACGGGACGCCATTTTGCCGCCGTTGACTGCCTTGATGCCAGCCCATTCAGGGTGGCAGGAGCCGTGATAGACAACGTCTTTCTTCGCGTCAATGGCCAAATTGTGATCCTGTTCGCTGATAAACTGCATAAAATCTTTTTGGATAAGCTTTTCACCCTTGGCGTCTGTGAGTTCATAGCGCTGCAGGGAGTCGCGGCAGGAACCGCAGGCTGTAATCAAATACCGAATATGCAGTCCTCTTGCTTCGGCTGCTTTAATCAGATTAGCAAGGTATTCCTGGTTTTTGGCGAGGTTGTCTTTATAGTTGCCGTCGGCCCCGGAAGAAAGGAGCGGATAGCCGCAGCAAAGATGCTGTTCCGGCACCAGTACGGGGATATTGGCCTGAGTCAGCAGATTGAGGGTTGCCAGCCCGATTTTGCGGTAGAACAATGAGCCGCCGCAGCCGGGGAAATAGAGCACAGCCTCAATGCCGTTATCTGATTGTTTTAATTCTTCAAATTTAGCTTGCGGGACAAAGTAGCCGCCCTTTTCAAGGTTCAGTTCATTATACATGCTGTGCATGCCAAGGTTTGGCCCCTTGCCGGAGAAGAGCGGGCTTTCAAAGCGGTCGCGCCACATCTTGGGCACAAAGCCAAGCACGGTATTGCCGACCTTTTGGCCAACAGCCGCCGCCTTTGCCATGGCGGGAATACGGGACTGAGGATTGCCGGAAAGCCAGTTCAAAACAGAGCTTTTAATGGGGTGACCGCCCATGCCTTCTTCTTTGAGGAAAGCAAGCATGGCAAGGGCAACCTTTGCAGACTCAATTTTAACTGGGCAAACAGAAGTGCAGCGTCCGCAGCCTGTGCAGTGTTCCACCATGAAGCGCAGTTCTTCCAAAAGGCTGTTGTCGATTTTGCCCTTGGTTGCCTGTGTATAATAGATGGCTTCGGTAATAGCGCCCAAAATCATGTTCTTGTTGCGGGGGTGGTATTGATAGGAGCGTTCAGGGTAAACCATGGGGCAAACCTGCTTGCACTTGCCGCAGCGGGTGCAGGCCTGCACGGTGCTGAGGAGTTCAATGAAACGTTCCTTATCTGCCAGACCGCTTTCTCTAATATCTTCAATCAAACGGTTGAAAGAGAAGGTGAAGGGACGAACAGGCAGTTCCTGCTGCACGAGCTTGCCGGGGTTCAAAATTTCTCTTGGGTCAACGCGTTCCTTGAAAGCGCGCAGTGCCTTGATTTTATTGCGTTCCAGGAAGCTGATTTTGGTAATGCCTATGCCGTGTTCCCCGGAAACAGCACCGCCCATTTTTTTCGCCATTTCCATAACTTTAAGCACGGCTTCTTCAGCATTTTCCATCATATGGGGGTCGTTGGAGTTCACAGGAATATTGACGTGGCAGTTGCCGTCGCCGGCGTGCATGTGGCTGGCGATAATGATGCGGCTTTTGCGCATATATTGGGAAATTGCCTGAATTTTTTCCCGAAGGCGCGGATAGGTTTCGCCGAGGGAGTCAACAAAGAGTGTTGCGCGCATAATCAGCTCATCATCGCTGACTTCAATTTCACTTTTTTCAAAGATACTGTCTTCGGCGCCGGCAATTTTAGAGGCATAGGAAAATTCTTTGTTGAATTCCGTGTCCTGCATAGGAAATCCCTGCAAGCGTCCCACTTCCTGCAAAGCATAGCGATAGGCTTTGCCAGCCATTTCCAGATTGAGAAGTTCAAGAAAATGGGCAAAATCAGGAATTTTAGGCATGGGGATAACCACGTCTTCGTTCATTTTAAAGCCGGACGTACGCTTTGCAATGGCGGACAATTTATGCCGGTCTTCCCAGAACAGTTCACTTTCTTTCTTGTCTTTGGCAAGGGCGGCATAGATATATTCATTGTTGCCCACAAGAGCGAGAATTTCTTTGACGCTGTCGTCAAGGAGCGCCTCGTCGTTGCCGTCCACCTGCACAATGATAACAGAAATGGGGTCGCCTTCGTGGCGTGGAGATTTTCTTTTATATTCAATAGCTTGTACGTATTTTACGTTAAATTCTTCCAGCGCGGAAACACGCACATAATCGCCTTCATTGCGTATTCTGTTGCGAAGCTCCACAATTTTATTGATAAGTTCTGCCGCTGGTTTCATGCTTCGGCCAAAGAATTCAAGGGCAAGCACACGGGAATATTTTGGCTGATCATGCAAGGTGAACACAGCATCAATAATCAGCCCGTCCACACCTTCTTTCTGCATACCGGGCAGGCCGCCGAGCACTTTATTGGTTACGTCTTTGCCAAGGCCGGGGAGACGGATTTCATCGCCGCGAAGTTCAATCACGCTGCGAAGTCCGCCGGAGTCATCGTCACGAACTTCAAAGGTGGCGATTTCCGTTTCCAAAATTTTGTGGTGCGGGTGGCAGACACGCTCAATGCGGATGAGTTCGCCGGTAGGGGTGACCATACGCCATGAAAGCAAATTATCTAGCGTTGTTCCGTATTCAAAACAGAAAGGCCCGCCGGAGTTTTCCGCAATATTTCCGCCTATGGAAGAAGCTGTTTTAGAAGCAGGGTCAACGGTGAAGAGCAATTTATATTCAGCTGCTTTATTGATTGCATCCTGTGTAATAACACCGGCTTCACAAAGCATGGTTTTGTTTTGCACATCTACTTCTGTTTTCGTGAGGCGGGTCATATTGACAATAACGCTTCGTTTGCGCGCGGGCACAGCTCCGCCGGTCATGCCGGAGCCGCCGCCCCTTGGGATCAGGGCAAACTTCATTTCATTGGCAAGGTGCACGAGTTTAATAATATGGTCAATATTATCAGGTTCAACCACTAAGAGAGGCAATTCCATTCTCAGGTCAGTGGCGTCAGTACTGGTTTCAACCAGCGCGCCGGGGCGGGTGATAATGCATTCCTTGGGCATGAGTTCGCCAAGGCGTTCCACCAATTCCTTGCGGAAGCTGACTTCGGCATCGTGGGCGCTCCAAAACATGGTCATGCCTTCGCTGATTGCGGTGACGTAGACATGGGCAAGGGCGTGGGATTCGCGTTCAAAGCGTTCATCCACGCTATTCTTTACGGTTTGTGCTGAAATAAAGGGATTGTATGCAACAAGGAATAATTCTTCTGCAATTTGGCTTGCCAGCTGCTGCACTGCTGTTGGCCAACTCTCAAATTCATCGAGATTGATACGTAAAATTCGGTTTACCACAAAAGCAGCAGAGATTGAAACGTGTGGGCCTTTATGAGCCATGGAAAAACTCCTTATTTTGTTGCGCCAATTGAGGGCAGCTGTTTAGCAATACAATTCATGCATTGTATTTATAGTAAGATTTTATTTCGCTTTGACAAGCCTTGAACTGATATTATTGCGTATCCATTTTGGGTCAATCCATTCCTTTGGCTGCACGGCAATACCGCCCACATAGACTCCAAAATGCACATGGTCGCCCACGGCAAGTCCTGTTGTGCCGGTGAGCCCAAGCTCTTGCCCCTTTTCCACCACATCACCTTCATTGACAAAGATTTCTGACAGGTGGGAGTAAATGGAGTTGAGGCCAAGACCGTGTTCCAGAATAACAAGATTTCCGTAAATGCCGTTATAGCCGGCGAAAACAACGGTGCCGTGGTTGCCGGCAGGGATGGTATCGTGAGCCACAGAGGCAAAATCATAGCCTAAGTGGACTTGCTTATCGATTTCCTTATCATTGAGATAATAGGTTCTTCTGTCGCCAAATTGCGCTTTGACCGCAGAACGGGGCAGAATTTTGAAATCCCCTTCCCATTTTGGCTTGGGCGTGCTTTTGTCAATGCAGACTGTGTGAATAAGTTTGTCGTTTTCAAGGCGGACTTTGCCGTTTGCTTCCAAATAGCGTTCCAGGGTGGTGTCTTTATAAGGCACAATTTTTTGCAGTTCTTCTGCCTTGAGATCAAGGAATTTATCGCTGATATTTACTTTATCGCTGGGATAATTTCTGTTGACAGCATTCACAATGAGGCGGCTTTCGGTGATATTTCCGGCTGTATCTTCTGCCATGATTTGGGGGAAATATTCAGAGCCGGGTATGGATTCCGGAAAGGCAAACAGACAGGCATAGGTATTTTCTTTTTGCAGATAAGCCGGGAAGAAATATGTGTTTACATAAACACCTGTTTTCTTAACTTCTTCTGAAACTTTATACACAATAAGGGCAGAGCCGCCGCGGTGGATGCCCGGAGGCGTTGTTTCCACAATGATGCGGGGCTGTTTATTATCCATAGTCAGCTGGATTTCTTTGGTGGTGCCGTTGCCTTTATTGAAGCCGGCAAAGGAGGCGTCGTGGGCAGAAACAATAAGCGTAAACGCACCTTCGGGCAGTTTGGCGTCTTCTAAAGTAAAGCTGTATTCCGTGGTTTTAGGCGTATCAAGAAAAGTTTTTTCGTAGAGCTCAAGGGTTTTGCTGCCGCGCTTCACAGAAACTTTAATCTTGCGCACGCCGGAAGTATCTCCTGCAAGGACTTTGATTTCTTTGCGAGGCCCGATTTTTTGCCCAAGCTCAAGATCATCAACGCTGAAACTAAGGCTTGGGCCCTGTAAATCCCGCAAAAAGAGGTAGCCGAAAAGCACAGTAACAGCAAGGGCAATAAGGGTTAAAAGTGTGCTTAATTTTGATTTAAGCATATATTAGTCGTCCTCCTCAGGAGTAAGTAAAGAAAGGGCAATTTTAATAAAATCCGCTTCTGTTAAAATTCCTACCAGAATATCGCCCACCACAATAGGCAGACAGCCATATTTCAAATCAAGCAAAAGCTTTCCTGCTTCAATAATGGAAAGTTCAGGGGTTCCGCAAATCACATCTTCCTGCATAATATCTTTGACTAAAATGGCTTGATTGATTTCATTTTTGGTTTGTTCGTCAATGTCGGCAAGCTGGGAAATGGTATGTTTCAGGATATCTCTTTGGGTAACAAGTCCGCAAAAACGTCCTTCAGAATTGGTCACAGGAGCATGGCGGATTTGTGCTGTTTCCATAAGCTGTTTGACGTCGTGCAAGGTGTCTGTAGGCTTAATGGTATAGACGCTGTCTGTCATATAATTTTGTACTGTTAACATACTCCCCTCACTTGTTATATGGTGAAAATAAATATCTGCTTAGTTCTTCCAATTTACTCTCTAATACGGCACTTCGTCAAGGAAAGCCGAGGAAATAATTTTAGGAAAGAGAGAGTATTGTAAACCAATAAGGTTCTAGAGCGTTATCTTTAATGTTAGTTAATAGCAAATATTATCCTGGGAAATTCTTGTTTTTATGAAATAAAAACAAACAATGAGGAGGAATAGGGGAGCTTTAGTCGTTGTGACGCAGGAAACTACGAATAAAGACAGCAGAGTTAATCATTTTCCCCATAAAAAGAAAAGGTGGTGTTTTACTTTAATATTTTTGTAATATACGCTATATCTTCAAAAATCTGCACTGTATTTTCTTTTATTTCTGCTGCTTTGACAAAGTATTTACTGTTATCATAGAAATAGATTTCATCGCATAAGGGCATTATTTTTAATAAATTCTTCTGGCTTTCATAAAATCTTTTTTGAATAACAGCAGGTTCTATACCATGGCCGCCTTTATTCACGCGTATCAGGACTCTTTCTTTTGCTGTTTCAACACTGTCCAGCGCAATATAATAGAGAACAATTATGTACTCTTTTTCTTTTAACTCTTTAAAGAAATTCAAAATAGCGTGGCCGCAAAGCGTTGTTTCCAGATTGAAATTGTTCCGGTTTTGCACATACATTTTCCGCATTTTTATGGCAATTCGGGAAGCTCGTATCTGTGTGGTATTATCACGCCAGTCGCCGATACTTTGAGTTATTTCATCAATATTGATTCTATAGCCAAGATTGATCATTTTTTCCAAGGCATTATAGTACAGCGTCGTTTTCCCGGCTCCGTTCACGCCTGCAAAAATATTGGCAACAGGTTTCATAGTATTCCTCGTATTTTCTCTTACGCGCGGATGAAGATATTTTCGGGAAGTGTTTCAGGCAGAGTGCCTTCTTCCAGCTGGATATAGCCCCTGAGGCCGGGGTGCAGGGTGTCTGCTTCGTTTTGGGCGTGGTTGTAGAGGGTGTATTTTGCGCTGGGAACAGTCGGCCGTTCCATGCAGGGCAGGAGGAATGAAGCATCTTTATCCTTATGCCAGGTGCTTCGAACGTCCACTTCATAGAAATTGGGTTTAATCTGTTTGACGAGTTTTGCCACAATAGGGCGGGGAACATAGTTTTCTGGAGCTTTTCTGTCCTGCCGTTCGGGAAGGTAAAAACCGGTTGTCAGCGGACGGGGATTTTTGCCGGAGCTGTTGAAAAGTTCCAGCATAAATTCTTCTTTATCAATGTCCTGCCGTTTTGGTGTAAATTTTGGCTCGATCCCTTGTTTGATGCAGGCAATATCAAGGGCAGTTCTGTAGATGTCCGTAACTTGCGCAACGTATGAGGGGCTCTTGGTACGACCTTCAATTTTGAGGGAAGCGGGCTGCATGGCAACCAGTTCATCCATATAGGGCACAAGGCATAAATCAGAAGGCGCAAAAATGGCGCTGAAATGATCTCCCTGTTCAATTTCCCAGCAGTCTTCGCCCTGACGGAGTTTTTCTTCAACTGTCAGAGATATTTCATTAAAGCGTCTGCCGCGGTATTCAAAACGGCAGGGCTGTGTGCATTGTCCAAGGTTGGCAGGTCTCTTATTGACCCAGGCAGACATGAGGCAATGCCCGGAAATCGCCAGACACATGGCACCGTGCACAAAAATTTCAAATTCCATCTCAGGGAATCGTTTGATCATCTCGGAAATATCTTCTTTACCGAGTTCGCGCGCAAGGTTAATCCGCTGCACGCCCACTTCTTTCCAAAATTCCACAGCTGCTGCATTGACAGAATGGGCTTGGGTGGAAAGGTGTATTTCCATGTCAGGGCAATGTTTCTTTGCCAGCCAAATTACGCCCGGGTCAGCAATAATCAGGGCATCAACGCCGGTTTCAGGCAATATTTTCAGCATGCTTATCACATCGTCCAGCTGACGGTTATAGGGCATGGCGTTGAGGCAATAATAAATTTTTGTGTTGACAGCATGGGCTTTTGCAACGCCCGCTTTGAGTTCATCTATGCTGAAGCCATCGCATTTTGCGCGCAGGGAAAGTTCATTGCCGCTTAAATAAACTGCATCAGCGCCGTAAAGAAGAGCCGCTTCCAGCTGTTCCGGACCGCCGGCAGGGATCAGTAATTCAGGTCTTTTTAACATATTTTTTCTTTCTTATTTATTCTTTTTGATAAAGTTTTTGGTATATTTTGCCATATTGATCATATCGTCCAAAAATCTGCCTTTGCCGCCGGAGATCATCACTGTGGGCATGTTTTCCACTTCGCGAAGCTGTGGTTCACCTTTATTTTCAGCACGTTCTGCTTTTGCTTTGTCCGCTGCCTGTGCTTTGGCGGCATTTGCCAAAGAGGCTTGAGCCGCACTTTTTGCATTTGTGCTGCCCGGTGCATTTTGTGCGGAACTCGTTGTACCCTGCTTTGCGCCGGCAGAAGAAGCAGTTCCTGTTCTTTGCGCGGCAGACGGACTTTGCTGATTTCCGCGTATTCTGGATAAACGCTGTTGTTCCAAATAGGCAATAGCCCGAATGCGTTCTTGTTCTCTTCTGTATTCATCGCCGTCAAGAAGCATTTCTTTGATATTGGACTGGAAGATAACTTGTTGTAATTCTTTATGTTTGTCAAGAAATCCCGCAATGGCAGGAGGAAATTTTTTGGTGCCGTTTATTTGCAGCAGGAAATTGGCAATTTCGTCAGTGGGCAGCATTTTTTCAGCAACTTCAAGGATGCTGTTCACTGTGGAATAATTGGTCAGGGCAAAGTTTTTCTGCAAAGCTGTGTACAGCGGATTTTGTTCTTGCGGAAAATCTTCCATGAAAATTTCTGTACTGCTGGAAACTTTATCCCAATCGCCGTTTTCAATAAAGGACTGTACTGCCTTTTCCAAATAGGCTTTTCCCTTTTCAGGCTGTCCCTGTTCTTTTTGAATACCGTACAAATAAACAAAGGAATCAGATTTATGGGGAGAATCCTGAGAACTTGAGCGTTCAAAACAGGTTGTTGCCTGCCCAAACAGTCTGTCGTGGTATTTTTGTTCTCCTGTTTGGAACTGTTCTTCAAAGGGAGCATTTTCGTCAGGGGTATAGAAAAATCGCATAAAACCTTTTTCAAAATTATTCAGCTTTTGTTCCCAGTTGGAAATGAAAAGACCTCGTTTTTCTTCATTTGCCTTTTCCAGTGCCAGCAAGTTATTGTAATATTTTTGCATATCCTTGCTGTTTTTCTCATATGCCTCTTTAAAAGTGCTCATCATTTCCTGAAAGGTGAAAGGACGAATAAGGAAGAAAGAGGCCCCTAAAATTTTCAGGTTTTTTATTTCTTTATCGAGCAGGTCGGAATCTTCGGCAGATTTTGGCATATTGAAAATAATGCCAAGGGGGAAAAGGGGGCCCAAAGGATGTATACGCAAAAGAGAAATTAAGAGAGCAGCGTCAAAATCCCCAAAATGATAATCACAGAGCACAAGGGCGCAGTAGGCAAGATCATTTTCTTTTTTCGTCAAAATATGATAGAGCGCCTTTTCTGGAGCGTCAAAGGAAAGGATACTGACATCAAGTGAGCTTAAGTCCACAGGAATACTATCTTTTTTGTCAGAAATAATAATGAGTTCATCAAAAAAAGTTTCTGGTAAATTTTCTGAAAAAGTTTCTGTATTTGAGCTCATATGTTTATTTAATGAAGTTTCTGTTTTTCCTTCATCCATGCTTGTCTCCTTTGTGTTTCACAATGAAAATAGCCATTTTTCCATTTTTTGTACAGTAAAAAGTCGAAAAGAAATATAAAAATTTTTTTAAATGCCTAATAAAAATATTGTTTATTAGAAAAAAAGATGTTATTTTACTTTTACGTATATATATATATATACCAAAATACAAGGTATATATCAAAAAACGGACCAAACATGAAAAAGCAAAAAATACTAATTGTTGATGATCAAGAAATAAACAGAAAGCTTCTTGTGAAGATTTTGGAAAATCGCTACGTTATTCTTCAGGCTGAAAATGGCTTGGAAGCGTGGAATATTGTAGAAAAAGAGAAAGATTCCATTCAGGCTATTTTACTTGACCTTATTATGCCCGTCATGGACGGTTATGCTTTTTTAGATAAAATAAAAAAATCTTCCTATGCAGAAATTCCTGTTATTGTGGCTTCTCAGGACGACTGCAAAGAATCAGAACTTCGTGCTTTAAAAGTCGGAGCCGTGGACTTTATTGCCAAGCCCTATCATCCTGCCATTATTTTTCAGCGTATTGCCAATACCATTGCGCTGCGTGAAAACGCTATTTTAAGAAATACTTCTGAACGTGATTTTCTCACGAAACTCTATAATAAAGAAACCTTCTTTGAGAAAGTTGCAACCATTATTCAGGAAGATCAAAAGACAACCTATTCTCTCATTTATTTTGATATTGAGCGCTTTAAGGTTGTGAATGATTTCTTTGGTGAACAAAAAGGTGATGAACTGCTCATTTATCTGGCAGATACAGTATCCAGTTTCTCTCAAAGCTCCAAATATTTTGGTGCAAGACTGACAGCAGACCGCTACTGTGTGTGCATGCCTCATGATCGGGAAAATGAACTCAGATTTGCCAATTTTGTGATGTCTCTCCTTGAAAATTTCCCTATCAGCTTGAAAATAAAAGTTAATTTTGGTGTTTTTGTTATTGAGGACATCAATATGAGCGTCAGTGTAATGTGCGACAGAGCAAACCTTGCGCTCAAGAATATTGTTGGCAAATACGATACCTTTATTGAATATTACAATGGCAGCGTGCATGAAAAAATTACTGAAGAGCAGGAAATTGTCAATGAAATGAACACAGCATTGCAGGATAGGCAATTTGTTGTGTATATTCAGCCAAAATTTGATTTGAATACCTTTGCCACCATTGGGGTTGAAACGCTGGTGCGCTGGAAACATCCCAAAAAAGGGCTTATTCCTCCCATTAAATTTATTCCTGTTTTTGAGAAGAATGGATTTATTGTTGAGCTGGATATGTTTGTTTTCGAAGAGGTTTGCAAAACCCTTCGCGCTTTGCAGGACAAAAATGTTCCCCTTGTTCCTTTCAGTGTAAACCTTTCCCGTGCTGATATTTACCGTCCTAATTTGTGTGAGCTTATTGTTGAGGTTATGGCAAAAAATAAACTTGACCATAGCCTGATTGAATTTGAAATTACGGAAACTTCCTATACGCAAGATTCAGATCAATTGATTTATGTGATCAACAGACTGCGTGACCTTGGTTTTTCCATTTCCATGGACGATTTCGGTACTGGTTATTCTTCACTCAATATGCTCACAGAAGTGCCTGTTGACCTTTTGAAAATCGACATGCGCTTTTTGAAAAACTTCAATGAATCAGACGAAAAATCCAAAAATATTATCCATTTTATTGTCTATATGGCAAAATGGCTCAACTTGCCTGTTATTGCAGAAGGTGTTGAAACCATTGAACAGGTTGAGTATCTGCGCAGTATTGGCTGCTACAACGGGCAGGGCTATTTCTTCTCCAAGCCATTCCCTATTGAAGAATATGAAGAACGCCTGAATAAATTTGGCGATGCCATGGTCACAACCTCCAATCAAGACACCATTGTGCCGATTAAGGATTTGTACAGCGGCAATTCCACCTTTAACCAGATTTTCAATTTGTTCACCCTGCCTCTTGCTATTATGGAACTTCGCGGTGACAATCTGGAAATTTTGCGGGTGAACAAGTATTTCTATGATGAAATCATGGAAAACAGTCAGGAATTTATCGCCACAACCTGCCACGCGCTTGATTTTATTCTTCCGGAAGACAGAGACAGAGTGCTGGCAGAACTGAAAAATTTAGATGAAGACAAGCACTGGACTGAAATAGTTGTACGTGTGCAGTCTCCTCATACGGGTATGATTTCCTGGAACCGTGGGCGCGTCAGCTATTTGCAGCAAACCTACAACAGCAAAATCTTTATTATGCAGCTTCGCAATGTTACTGAAGAAAAGAATAAAGAGCTTATTGCAGATCTTCAGGAAGAACGCTTTAATCTTGTGCTGGAATACAGCAAATCAGCGATTATTGATGTTAATTTAATTGATAAGAAGCTTCGCATTAATAACGTGCTGGCAAAATCTTTGGACATGGAAAAGCTTGTTTTTGATTATCAGAAAGAAGTCAAAGAAAAGTATATGCTTCCTTTTGAACAAAAGAACGAGATTATTGCCATGCTGGATGATATTTTTGCTGGCAAGGCTCAGGAAAAGCCCCTTCTTGTTTCCTTTATTCGCCATGTTTTCAACCGTGCATGGTATAAACTGAGTTATAAGATTTTGTCTTTGGAAGGCAAAGCTCAGCTTGCTGTTATTTATTTTGAAAATGTGACCCATTCTATGATCAATCAGGAAATCTTTGAGCGTGAACAGGAATTTAGAAACACTATTGCTGCAAGCGATACCAATTATATGGAAATCGATGTTGAGTCAATGAGCGTTCTGCGCCATTCTCCAAAATTCCTGGGAAACATGGGCTACAGCAAGGGACATTCTGTGGATGAATTCTTTACGCGCGTTGGCAATATGCTTATTCATCCTGATGACAAGGAACGCTTTGCCCAGCTTATGTGTATTTATTCCATGAGCCTTTTATCTTCACAAAACAGGAAACTGAGCTTTGATTTCCGCTATTTGACAGGAAAAGATTTCAAATGGGTATGCTTCAATTTAAGTTTGATTAAAAACCCAACTGATAAGACAGTTTTAGGCTTTTGCTATCTTGATGAACTTGGCTCCACGCACCATTATCTTAATATTGATGATTTGCGTGCTCAGCGTGATCTTGCAACTGGCCTGTATACGGAAGAACTTTTTGAAAAAGCTGTGAATAATTACTTTGAAGTCTTCAGCGATAAGTTTGGAGCATTATTCTATATCAGCCTGTCCAAAGAATATTCCGCTTCCAGCTGTCCGAAAAAGGCTTCCAATTATTCTGTCATTGCCATGTCCAATATTTTGCGGCAAATCTTTAGAAACAGCGATGTTGTGGCGCGGCTCAATGAATTTGATTTTGCCGTGCTTATGCAGAATGTTTCTGATAAAAATATTGTGCTGCAAAAGGCAAATGAAGTATGCATTGCCATGAATGAATATAACAAGAAAGATTTTTCTAATAAAATCATTGGAAATATTGGTGCTGTTCTATTACAGGAACAAAATACGTATAATCTGGCAGTCAAAAAAACTCAAACTGCATGTGAACTCGCTATGCAGCAAGGAAATAATACATTATATCTCTTAAACGAATAGGTGTGACTTATGATTGATCGTTTGCGAAATTGGGGCTGTAATGTCGAAGAAGCTCTGGAACGCTTTGTGAATGATAAGGAGTTGTATTGCACTTGCTTTAACATGTTTTTCGCTGATACCACTTTTGAGCAATTGAAAGAATCTGTAAAAGCCGGAGACTGCAAAGCGGCTTTTGAGGCATGCCATACCTTGAAAGGCGTGGGCGGAAACTTGTCCGCCGGCCCTCTTTATCAGGCTATTTGTGAATTGACAGAAAGACTTCGGGCCCAAAATATGGAAAATGCCGAAGAATATGTTGAAAAGATTTTGAAATTGAGAGATGAGGTACAGCAGCTTTTAGCTGGATAGATCATGGAAGTACGCAGTGAAGCAAAAAAATGTCTGGAAGTATTAAAACAATACCAAGACATTGTTGTTACCATGCACACAAATCCAGACGGGGATGCCATTGGTTCAGCCATTGGCTTAGCATGGTTTTTGCAAAAAGAGCTTGGGAAAAATGTCTGTATTTATAATGAAGACCCCCTGCCTCTTCGCTTTTCCTTTTTGGCTGTGCCCTGTGCTTATTATACTGATTTAGCGGCAATTCCTTTTGCCGATCCCCTCGTTGTTCTTCTGGACGGCTCTGAAGCGCACCGTTTTGGTGATGCTTTTGCACCGTATTTTGCAGGCAGGAAAAGTCTTTGCATTGATCATCATTTGGTAGAAAAAGAAATAGCCAGTGAATATAACTGGATAGATCATACTATGGCGGCAACCGGAGAAATGGTGGCTCATGTTGTCTATGCCCACAGTGATAAAACCTTTGAAGAAGCGGCAATTCCTCTTTATGTTGCCCTGTCAGGGGATACCGGGAATTTTTCCTTTGGCAATACCAGTGTGGATGCCATTGAATGTCTTGCGAAACTTGTGGAAACTCCGCTTAATCTTGCGCCAATCCGTGAAAAGCTCGATAATACCTGGACGAAGGAAAAAATGTATTTTTGGGGCAAGCTCATCAGTATGGTAAAATTTGCATTTAATGAACAGCTTGCCTATATTGCCATTCCTCATACCTTGTTTGCCGAATGGGGCGTAACCAAGGAAGCACTGGAAGGTTTTGTGGAACGGATGCGCCGAGTTGCAACTGTGCGCATGACGCTGATGATGCGCGAAGAAATAAAAAACGGTTCTCCTTTTATTAAAGTAAGTATGCGGTCTTCCGGCGATGATGATGTTCGAAGCATTGTGGCGCTGTTTGGCGGAGGAGGACACAAAAATGCCGCCGGTGCAGGCATAGAAGGTTCATTGGAAAACGTTTTTGCTATGTTATACCCTCATATTGAGAAGGTATTACAAAAATAAGGAGTTATTATGCTGAAAGGGGCGATTTCTGCTTTAGTTTTGCCATTTAAAAACGGAGAAATTGACGAAGAAGCCTATCGTGAATTTATTGAATGGCAAATTGAACAAGGTATTGACGGGCTTGTTCCCTGCGGGACAACGGGCGAATCTGCAACGCTGACCCACGAAGAACATGAACGTGCCATTAAAATTTGTATTGAACAGACAAAGAAACGTGTTCCGGTTATTGCTGGATGCGGCTCAAATAATACCGCAGAAGCTATCCGCCTGACTCAATTTGCCAAAAAAGCCGGCGCAGACTGCGGACTTCTCATCAGCCCCTATTACAATAAACCAACTCAGGAAGGTATTTTCCAGCATTACAGCGCTGTCAGCAAAGAAGCCTCATTCCCTTTCCTGGTCTACAATGTTCCGGGGCGTACAGGCTCCAATATTACTTCCGATACCATGGCTCGCTTGTATCATCAAATTCCTGATATGATCGGGGTCAAAGAAGCAACCGGAAATCTGGTGCAAATCTCCAATATTTTGGAAAAAACAGATAAGGACTTCATTTTGCTTTCAGGCGATGATTCCACGGTTTTGCCCACCCTGGCTCTTGGCGGTAAAGGTACTATTTCCGTAACCTCCAATATTTTGCCCAAGAAAGTGCACGGTCTTTGCAAAGCCTGGGAAGACGGCAATTTCAAAGAAGCACAGCGCCTGCACTTCTATCTTGAACCCCTGAACAGAGCCATGTTCATTGAATCAAACCCCATTCCTGTAAAAACAGCCCTTGCGCTCATGGGTAAAGTGGACGGAGAACTCCGCCTGCCTCTTTGCCACATGCAGGAAAGCACCCTTGCTGTCCTGAAAAAAGTAATGCAGGATATGAAATTGATCTAAGATAATTTTTTATTTCTTATTTTTTCTTTTTCTTGGGGGGATTATCCCCACTCAAACCCCCTAAACGGCAAATCGTTATAGACGTTGTCTATAACGGTTTGGTTTTTATAATTTGATTTTAGGGGATATTATTAGATTAAAACGTTTTAAAAGGGGTACGGGGAAAACTTTTGGAAAAGTTTTCCCCGTAAGAGTTTTTAATATTACAAAATAATATTGTAAAAATACCCCACACCAATAAAGCAAAGTGCCATAAATATAAGATAGCGGGTAATAAGCGGGCGTTTCATAACCTTTGAAAGAATAATCATTTCCGGCAGAGACAAGCCCACAACTGCCATCATAAAAACAAGAACTGTGCCAATGGCAGAGCCTTTGCTTATGAGAACTTCGGCAATGGGGATAATGGTTGTGGCATCGGCATAGAGCGGTATGCCGGCAAGCACAGCCAGAGGCACGGCAAAAATATTATCTGCCTGCATATGGTGCAGGAAAAACTCTTGCGGAACATAGCCGTGCAAAAAAGCTCCCACGCCAACACCCAGCAAAATGAAAAGCCAAATTTTGCGTAAAAGAACTTTTGTCTTTTGGGCAGCTGTATTTATACGTGCAGAAAAAAGTATTTGCGGCGCAGCAGGGACAGCGCAGGTGCGGGGGGTAAACTGAATGGTATTGAGGCGCAAATAATCTTGCAAATACTGTGCATAGCCGAGTTTTTCCAGAAGATATCCGCCGAGCATGCCAATAGTGATACCTGTTGCAATATAAATGAGCGTGATTTTTATGCCTAAAATACCGGCGAGCACAAGCATGGCAATTTCATTGATCATAGGCGATGTGATGAGAAAGCTCATGGCAATGCCAAAGGGAATTTTTGCTTCAATAAATCCAATAAAAACAGGAATGGAAGAGCAGGAGCAAAAGGGTGTGACTGCGCCAAAAAGTGCAGCCAGAAAATGAGCAAGAAATTTTGGCTGTTTTTCAATATAGGCTTTGATTTTTTGGGGATTGAGATACGTTTGCAAAAAAGAAATAGTAAAAATAATCAAGCAGAGCAGAAAAAGAATTTTGAGCACGTCATACACAAAAAAATGCAGAGCTGCACCAAAACTTGTTTCGGGTGAAAGGTTCAGTATATTGTAAACAAGATAGTCAGCAATAGTTAAAAACATAAAATTCTCCGTATTGATACCGTTGAAATTTGACAAAAAGCACTTTATATGCCAATATTGGAATATATAAAGAATAAATATGCCACTTTTGGCATATTGTCAAGTCCCTGGGAGCAGAGCATGGATAAAAAATTTTTGTATGAGCAAAAAGCGCAGATATTCAAAGCGTTGGCAAATCCTGTGCGCCTTGAAATTATTGATTTTTTAGCTGACGGAGAAAAGTGTGTCTGTGAAATTGCGGATGCACTTCATTATGAGCAGCCGCATATTTCCAAAAGCCTGCTCAAATTGAAAGAAGCGGGTTTAATCGGTCAGCGCAAAGAGGGGCTGAATGTGTATTATTCTTTGCAATTTGGCTGTATGCGTGAATTTTTGCATTGCCTTGATACCGCACTTTCAGAGAAGAGTTTACAGGAAACAAAGGCTCCCCGTGCAGTGAATTTTCTGTGTAAAAGAAAGACAAAAAATTTTTTTGAAAATAAATAATCGTTATATTATAAGCAGTTACGAAGTACTCTATTACGGATTACAGGCTTGATTAATCTTTTTGAAATGGTATAATTAAGCGTTCAATTTTTTTGGAAGAGGTTTTATATGTTGAAAAAAATTGCGCTTTTTGCGTTTATGGTAATGAGTTTGGCAATGGTTCGCCCTGCCTCCTCTCTTGCAAACGACTGGTGGATTTTTGTCGGTGCAGGAACAGGAACAGAAGATGCGGCAGTCGGCGATTTGACCCTGCGGACAACTTTTGACTTTTTTAACTATGAAAATGACTGGATTTCAATACAGCCTTTGGCAGAGCTTTCTTTGAATTACTGGCATCATGATTCTGACGATGAAATTCTTGGCGGAACCTTGTCCGGCGGTCTTTTATTGGTTTTCCCGCGCGAAGGCTGGTGGCGTCCGTATATTTCCGGTACTTTTGGCGGAAGTTTCCAAGGCGGAACATCTATTGGCACGCATGACCTGGGACAGCATTTTCAGTTCCGTTCAAAAGCAGCGCTTGGCGTGCAGTTTGGTGAAACCTTCAGACACAGCCTGCAAATTGACGCAGCTCATTTCTCTCATGCGCACATGAACAACGATAATGACGGCTTCAATATGTTCATGGTGTCTTATGGTTTCCGTTTCTAATTGTTAATTATATTGAATACGCTGAATTTTATTGTTCGTTAATTGTAAATTGCGGAAAACTGTTTACAATTAACGAATTTTTTTATCTGCAATATACTATTTCATCCTGCCTTTTATTCTGTATTCATAATAATACGCGCAGGATGAGATGAAAAGAAGGAAATAGGAAACAAGTTCAATGCCTTCTTCCATAAAGTTTTTCAAGGCAAATTGGCAGTGCTCCGAAGCAACAAGTTTAATAAGTTGCATACTGCCAAAGATACGTGAAACAAATAATAGTAATAATAAGCTTAATATTAAAAACGGATAGGATTTTTTGCGCATAAAGGCTGCTAAATCGTCGATAACCGGGGATATGCCATTGCGCAAAGCTAAACAGATGAAGAAAACAGCAGCCGGCAGGGCAATAAATTTCCAGGCGCCGTGGAAAATCATATCAAAAAGAATATCGAGCTCACGAACAAGCATGCAGGATAAAAATCCCGCTACAAGCCATAGTCCCCGAATTTTGTTTTTGTGGGCAATACAGCAAAAAATACCCACACAAACAAAAAGTAAAATTTCCTGCAAAATCTCTGTCAGCGAAAGTTCAGGAATATATTCCACCCGCGCGAAATCAAGATGGGTTATGCCAAACATAAGCAGTAAAAGTAAAATGGTGCTTACAGCATAAATAATAAAACGCAAAAATTCTTTTAAAACAAATTTAGTATTATCTTCCATAATGTCCCCAAAACAGGAAAATAAAATTTATAGGATTCATATTTCTTCTCAAAAGACAGAATTTTATTAATCAAATAATACTTAAAATTAGACGAGTAAAAGCTTTCTGTCAAGCTATAGCAAGGCAATATAGCGCATATTGTTTTTTGGCTTTTTGGCTTTGACTTGCTAAAGAATAAATATGCGGAGTATGCTATGGAAATTAAAGAAATCAAAGAAAATAAAAAGCAGTTTTTGCCTTTGCTTTTGCTTGCAGATGAACAGGAAAGTATGATTGATACCTACCTTGAACGCGGAACGCTGTATGTTTTAGAGGATAATGGCGTAAAAAGTGTTTGCGTGGTGACAGATGAAGGCAAGGGAATTTTGGAAATTAAAAATCTTGCAACAGAATCGGCTTTTCAGCGCAAAGGCTATGCCAGGGCATTGCTGGATTTTATTACAGCAAAATATAAGAAAACACATTCTATTTTACAAGCGGGCACAGGCGACAGTCCGCTGACGCTTCCCTTTTATGAAAAATACGGCTTTACCCAATCCCATCGCATAAAAAATTTCTTTCCTGATAACTATGATCACCCCATATTCGAGGCCGGAAAACAACTTGTTGATATGATTTGTTTGCAAAAGAAATTATAAAAAAACTCAAAAAATCAAGTAATCCCTTCGGGTTTGATTTTTTTCGCTACCGGAGGCGGCGAAGCCGTTTCTCTTTTGCCGAGTTTACGAGGTTTAGAGAAATAGACAGCAGAGATAGGACGAGAACTTTTTGCTTTAGCCGTTGTGACGCAGGAAACTACGGATAAAGACAGCAATTAGCTGGCACCAAGTTGTGCTTAAGAACCACTGTCGCTATCCGTAAGCCAACAAGTTGGCAACGGCTACCGCAACTTTTTGTAAGCTCTTTATGGCTTCGCCATGCTAGCAAAAAGTAAAAAAGCCCCCCTGAAAAGGAGGGCTTTAAACATTTTACATATAATTTCAAAAGAAATTATATTTGTTTTATTGCCTATCTGATTTAATCCTGCTAAAATAAAAATCAGATGAAATATTTATAACAAGAAAATAAATAGAATGCAAGGAGTTTTTATGGCATTGCGTTATATTTTAGGTATAGATTTAGGGATTAGCTCCATTGGAACAGCACTTTTTAAGATTTTACCAGGTGCAACAGATTTAAATGATATTCATTCATTTGAGAAAATTTTAGATGCAGGTGTACGTATTTGTTCGGTTACAGAAGGTGCAGTAAATCGCCGAATTTTGCGCAGTCAGCGCAATGCTAAAAAACATAGAAAAGCCCGGAAAAAGGCTCTCATTGCCTTATTGCAGGAGTATAAACTTTTGCCATTGGACAGGTCAGAGCTTGAACTTGGCTTGCGTTCACAGCCCTATGCATTGCGGGCAAAAGCCATGCAGGAGCCTTTCGACAATCCCTTTGAACTGGGCTTTTGTATTATGAATATTGCCAAGCTTCGTGGGGCAGGCTTTATTGATGAAGCTGAAGAAAATGAGGACGAAAAAAAGAAAAGCAAAACAGCCAACCGTTATCAATTCCTTGAGCAGGAGCTGAAAACGAAGAACATTACGCTTTCTGAATTTTTGGCGGATCATTTGGCAAAAAATAACTGTATTCGTCAACGCTTGGATTTTATAGCGGAGAAAGTACCTTTTTCTGTGCCTCGCTATCTTGTCAAGCGGGATTATTATGCCCTTATGGAAAAACAGGCAAAGCATTTTGGCATATCTGACGCACAGGTAAAAGCCATTTATACCACGATTTTTCAGGATTTTCCAAAAGCTCCCTATGCCAATGCTCCGTGTTCGCTTTTGCCGGAGACAGGCAGCAGATTGCCAAAAATGCACAGACTTGCGGAAGAATTACGAATTTATCAGCAATGCAATAATATCCGCTATAACACAGTTGAACATACTGACATTTATCAGGGATTAACAAGACAAATGCGGGATGCTCTTGCGGAAAAGCTCATGCAGGGTGAAGGGCTTAATAAAACAAGTATTAAAAAGATACTTCAAACTTTTTGCAAAGAAAAAATTAAAAGCATTAATTGTTATGCCCAGGATGAAGAAATCACCGCGATTAAGCCTTTTGCTCATGTGAAAGCTTTTGCGGGTATCCCCACTTTTTGGAAACTGCCGCAGCAAAAACAGGATGAACTGATTGAATTTATCGCTGATCCGCTGGATGTCAAGGCAAAGTCAGCGAAGCCTGTTTTATATGATGAAGAAAAATTTTTGCAGATTTGTATGGAAAAATTACGGCTTTCCGGACTAGAGGGCGAGCAAAAACTGTATGCTGCGCTGAATTTATTACCTAAAGACAGAACTATGCTTGGCAAGGCGGCAAGTAAGGCAATTTTAGCAAAGCTTATTGAGGGTGCTGAAATTGATGGAGTATGGAAAGCACCCACTTATCATGACGCTGTGACTGCCTGTAATTTTGTTCGGGCAGATGAAGATCAAAAAGAATACGATTTTCTGCCCTATTATGGAGAAGTTTTGGTCAATGATATTTTGCCCATTCATCCCTGGCATCTGGAACGCACGGCAGAAGAAGAAAAAATTGGACGCATTGCCAATCCTGTTGTTCACTCCATGCTCAATCAGCTGCGCAAGGTAGTCAATGAAATAATTGCCTTGTATGGCAAGCCGGAAATGATAAAACTGGAAATTGCCCGTGATTTTGGTTTGTCAAAAATTAAGCGTGATAAATTAGAAAAACAGCGTAAAGCCAATGAAAAAAATAATCGCGATATTGATGAGAAACTGCTTGGGTTTGGGTATGCTCCCACAAAGAAAAATCGTTTGAAATATCGCTTGTGGAAAGAACAAAACGGCAAAGATATTTATTCCCGGCAAGAATTTGAAGTTTCAGATTTTAGCAAATATCAAATTGACCATATTATTCCACAAGAGGCAGGCGGAACGAATTCGATCTGTAATTTGGTATTGACGGATAAAAATAATGTCAAAGGAAATATTTTTGCCTATGATTTTATTCAGGAAAAATTTCCTGACCAATGGGAATCCATAAAAAAAGAGATGGAAGAAATGCCTAAAAACAAGGCATGGCGTTTCACGGCTGAAGCAAAAACTCGTTATGCCCTGTATGGTGACGAAACAGACGAAGACTATGCAGACCGTCGTTTGCAGGATACCCGTTATATGTCCAAGGCGGCACTTCGTTATCTTTCCTGTATTTGCAAAAATATTTTGGCAATTCGCGGCGGCATGACGGCACAGCTGCGGCATTTATGGGGTTTTGACGGCATAGAATATGAACTTATGGGCTTGAATGTTCCAAAAGAAAGGATAGACCCTAAAACGAAACTTGCATTTAAAGATAGTAACGGAGATGTGGTAATAAACCCTGATTGGGAGGCAAAACCCCGTATTGATCATCGTCACCATGCTGTGGATGCCATGGTGCTTTGTGCGATTACGCGTTCTTTGGCTCAAAAAATGTACAGGGCAGATAATCGTAATAAAAAAATTGATGAGTCCATAGCAGACATGCCCTTTAGAAAATCTCCTAAAAATTCAGAGTTGAAATCTTTTAGAGAACTTGTGCTTGAAATGCTGAAAACGATTAAAATTTCCCATAAGCCAGAACACGACACCAATACTCAATTGCATAATGAAACAGCTATTCGCATTCTTGATTATGATGAAAAAGATCAGCTTTATATTGCAAATTATATGCGTTCGCTCAGTAATATTGATAGTTTCAGTAAATTAGAAACTATTGCTGTTGCTGAAAATTTAGGCACCAGTCCAACGGTGCGGAAAATGCGGGAGCGCTGTGCCCATATTATTAACGATGTGAGTGCTCAGCGTTTTGCCGCAGAAAAAAGTCTCAAGCAAAAAAATACTGATAATGCTGCACAGGGATTAAAAGAGGTAAAAATTACTGATCAAGCTCTTGTGCAGGAGGCAATACGTCTTGCAAAGGTGGGGAACAAATATCCTCGC
This sequence comes from uncultured Mailhella sp., assembly GCA_910578585.1. Lineage (GTDB taxonomy): Bacteria > Desulfobacterota > Desulfovibrionia > Desulfovibrionales > Desulfovibrionaceae > Taurinivorans. Next base: position 2,098 of record CAJTRG010000015.1, on the reverse strand, counting down.
CTTGAAAAGTTCACCCTTGTAAATATCCGCAAAAAACAGCAATGCGGGTATGAGCCAGCCAGCAATCACCGCGTGGATTTCTTTGTGTATACAGACGGTAAAAAGAAAGATGAAATTGGCTGGGAATGTATAAAAAGCATTGATGCCGCCAATCCTAATTTTAAGCCAAAATGGCAGGAATATGGAGAACTTGTTTGGAGTGTATGTAAAGGTGACGTTCTGGAACTGCACTTTGATAAAGAGACATTGCTAAAAGAAAAAATTCCTATGGCGTTTGTAAGGCAAAATGAGCAGCAAGAATATTGTATGCTTGCAAAAGTGTTAAAATTTACAGGTACATATATTGTCTTTGTTTCAGCTTTTGATGCACGAGCTGATCAAAAAAATGCTTTGAAGGAAAATCCGGAACCATTTATGCGCTGGAAAAGCGGTAACTGCGGATTATCTTTTTATTGCAAAGCAAAGGCTCGTAAAGTGCTTCTTAGTCCTTTTGGAAAGGTAAACAAGAAATTGCAAAGATTATGGCATGGCAAGAAAGTATAAGCGTATCAACAAACCGACAGAGTATACTATTATGTGGCTGCTCGTGATGTTTGATTTGCCTGTAACCACGAAAAAGCAAATGCGTCTGGCAACCCAGTTTCGGAATAGTTTACTCGAGCTTGGTTTTATGCGCAAACAATTTTCTGTGTATATGCGGCCGTGCGAAAATATGGCGTCGGCTGAGCGTATGGCAGAAAAAGTGGGCTTGTGTTTGCTGGAACAGGGAGAAGTTTCTGTCTTTTTCATTACAGACAGGCAATACGGACTGACGAGAAATTATTTTGGCAAAAAGAAAAAGAAAAATGAGCAGCAGGAATTCCAAGCCATGGAGCAGTTATTTCTGTTTTAATTGGGGAAATTCCAAAAGAACTTGTTTGGTGCAGTAACTTTTGTAGAGAGCTTGAGCCGCTTTGAGTACTATGGGTAGCAGCGTGCTTTCTTCCTCTTGTAAATAAAGGGGACATTGCAAAATTGTTGAAAGGTGGCGTTTTGCTTTTGTGTCTAATAAAGGGATCTCATTTTCTTTAATGTATTCAAAAACAAGGCAATCCAAAAATGGTCGAAAAGGTTCCATAAGATCATCTGCAAGACAAAAGGCGTTAAACTGGTTGCGGTGATGAACCCCAAATTGAGGCAAAAGCCCGCTTGCGCAAATTGATCTGGCACAAACGGCACGCACGACAGCATAGCCATAATTTAAAAATGCGTTGATACCTTCTTCGTCCTGATCTCGATAAAAGCTTTTTCCAAAGAGAGCTTGCCAATAAATTTGCGCTGCTTGTCCTTCTTTATTGTCCTTATCACCAGACCGAACACGCTGAGCAAGGAATTTAAGCTTTTCAATATGCTTCATTACGCTGGGATCTGCAGGCAGAACACATTTTTCCAGAGCTTGGGCCTGATTTTGTATTTTACTGATAATAATTTTTTGCCAGATTTGCTTTTTGATAATTTCACCAGCTTTGACTTGTTCTTCGGCAATGGTGAGCTGCTTGTAATGGGAGCTGACGGGCAGGGCAATGGATACAGGCAAATAGTTTTTCCCCATAATGAGTACGGGAATATTTTCCTCGCCCATTGCGGTTAAAAATTGTTTGCTGACGGTAACACCTGGAGCAGTGAGCATAACACAGGCAAGTAGATCAAGGGGAATTTGCCCAAGCGTCTTATCTGCTTCCTTTATGCAAATATTTCCATGGGCAATGGAAAGATAACGATTATTTTCTGCAATTTCTAAAACATGGCTTGCCATAGTTACTCCTGAAAAATTCAAAAAAACTCAAAAAACAGCAGTATTTTTTACTGTTTTTTGAGTTTTTTAATAGTATATTTCATTGAAAAAGTAAATGTTTCCAATGAAATACGTCTGAATAAATTTAGCAGGATTAAATCAGACAGGCAAGTAAAACAACTCGGATTTATGCTGAAACCTCTGGTGAAATTTAGCAGGATTAAATCAGACAGGCAAGTAAAACCCGCAGGGGTGGGATTGTGAGGGGTTACTGAATTTAGCAGGATTAAATCAGACAGGCAAGTAAAACTCTTTGAAGCGTGC
>CAJTRG010000014.1 GCA_910578585.1 uncultured Mailhella sp. | reverse complement strand
GATTTTATTTTACTCCACATTTTTTCAATAGGATTAAGGTCTGGGCTGTAGGGGGTAAATACAAAAATAGCTTCCAGTTTTTTTATAAATAGCTATCCATGAATAAATAGTTGGGACAGAAACTCCTGCAACTTCGGCAGCTTTCTGAGGTGTAAGGCTTTTACTCATAACAGCATTGATAGCTAATTCTCTGATTTCTTTAGATTTACTTTGCATAATTATCCTCAAAAAAATATAATTAAACGTATCATAAAAGAAATAGAATTAAAAGAAAAAAAGAGAGAAAAGAAAATATTATTTGTAATATTTTGTATGAATATCAAAGGGAAATGCTCTAAAGTCGATACGGATTGTTCAGGTTCTCGTCCTGTGATACCGAGCAACTCAAAGAGTTGGCGACAGGATACACAGGGCGTTTTTATTTCATAAAAACAAAAATTTTGACTTTGGAGAATTATTTGAAAAATATCAAATAATTTTGAAATGTTATATTTACTTAACTTGTTGAATTTTATTGTTATTAACCATCGCTAAATTGGAAATAATGGTCAAAAACTATTTTTCTTTTTCAGATGAAGGATAGTAATTTCACTGGGAACAAAAAGGCGAAAGGCTGTATAGCTCCAAATGCCCGTACCACTGCTGACATAGAGCTTTGCTTTGTTTTGTTCATAAATTCCAGAAACAAAACCGGCATTAAAATGTTTTATGAGGGGAGTAAGAAAAAAGACTGTTCCGCCGTGGGTATGCCCTGAAAGCTGCAAGTCAATAAAGGGTGCTGCTTCTTTGAAACTTGCAGGGTGGTGATGTAAATAAAGATGAAAGTATGATTTGGGCACTGAATTTAAAAAAGTTTGAGAGGTGTTGGCGGCATGGCGGGCTTGTGCTTTAGCGCCAGAAACAGCCAAATAATCATGGATATAAACGGTTTCATTTTCCAAAACAGTTAAATCATTTTCTTTGAAAAATTCCTGCCAGTAGTGCAGGGTGTGATAATTTTCATGGTTGCCAAAAACATAATACACACCGTCTGGAGCTGAAAGATTTTTGAGCGGAGCAAGACTGTCAGCAATAGTTTGCGGGCGAGTATCGCCAATATCACCTGTATGGACAATGAGACTGGGTTTTTCGTTCATAATTTTCTGCACCACAGCTTCCTGCCAGTCTCTGGTAAAAATAAGCCCTGTGTGCGTATCAGTGATTTGAGCTATAGTGTAACCTTCCAGTTCATCAGGAAGATTGGCATAGGCAAGCGTTACATGTTTTACGTCTGGAACCCTTATGGTTTCATACACACTATAGGGAGAGGCAAGCATGCATAGGAGGATAATGGCACAATTAATTTTTCGTGAAGTCCAAAGTGCTTTAGCTTGTTGTTTGATTTTTGCTGAAGACAATGAAAGGAGAGAATATACAACGGCAATGAGAAAATGCAGCAGCTTTGCCCATAAATAAAAGAAGGCAAAGGCGCTCACAAGGGCAAGGCAAATAATCAGCTCATAGGGCAGATAGAGCGCAGGATCATAGATTGGCCCAATGGGCAGAATATAGGCCAAGCCAAAGACTGTAAGCAAAAAGAATACAATTTTTGCTGCCATGCCTACGGGGAGGGTATAGGCACTCCAGCCAAAAAGAAGACAAACAGCAACAGAAATCGGAATAATAAACTGAAAAATCATTAAAAGGCTAACTGTACAGGCTTACGGTTAATAAAAATAGTATGGTTTTTATAGCCGTATTGGCGGGCAAAATGCGCCAGATTGTCAAATTCATACGCAACAGTCTGGGTATCATGGGTATCAGAAGCGAAACTAATGGGGATTTGATAGCTGGCAACAATTTCCATCATTTTAGGGTTGGGGTGGATTTCATTGCAGGCCTTTTTGAGTCCGCCAGTGGACACTTCCAAAACCATGCCTGTCTCTTTAAGTACTTTGCAGGTTTCATGCAGACATTCCTGTGCTCTTTTGGTTTCAATCCAGGCATGAAAATCTTCTGCACAGTGGATTTTTACAAAGTCAGGGTGCGCAATAATGTCTGTTTTGCCATATTTTGCCAGCTGTCTGGTACATTCATAATAGGATTCAAAAAAGGCATATTTTTCTTCCTGAGTGGCTTCTTCCGCATTCCAGCGGCCAATGCTTTGCGACCCAATAAAATGAATAGTTCCAATCACATAATCAAAAGGATACTTGGCAATAAGGCCGTCCATGTATTCTGGAAATTCCGGGGTAAAATCCAGTTCCATGCCGAGCAGAACTTCAGGAATACGGGAAAGTGTGGTTTTGTTGAGCTCATTGACCTTTTCTTTGAGTTCCAGAACATCATGAACATAATTTTCAAAAGCAAGATTCATATCCCCTTCACGGTAAAGGATGCAGGAAAATCCCTCCGGAAGCGGGGTATGTTCTGAAAAACCATAGTACTGCAAATTGCTGTTGACAGCAGCATTATACATTTCCTGAACGGTATTTTGACCATGAAAATAATCAGTATGTGTATGAATATCGGCTAAAATCATAAGCACTCCCTGTATTTTTCTTAGTGACAGTATATAGAAATAGTCAAAAAAATCCAGTCGAAAGTTAAATTAATTATGTTTTTTGCTTGTGATACGTGAAAAGGCATGTTATAAAATTACATATTCTTAAATAGGGGTACTTTTTATGCCTACCAATGAATTAAAAGCTATTTGTAAAACAATTTTAAGAAACGGCTATGATGCATATTTAATCAATACACCATTACAAAACGAAATTAATGAACATTTAGATAACCGCGAATTTTCCATTGCCTGCGATGTTGATCTGGAAACATTGCAAAAACTTTTCCCCAACCTTGAAGACTCCGACGAACCAGGGGAACTTGCCATCTTCCAAAGCGAAACAGGCTGCACATTCCGTTTTTATCCTGCCAACTGTTCTGCTGATGCGCATCCTGAAGCTCTCCGTATTTTCTATACAAACCGCATGGTTAACCAATTGAAAGAATATGATGTCAAACTCTATGAAGCCATTGTCAGCACAGAAAGTTTTATCAAATCTGATCAGGTTTTTGCTGATTTATCCTGCGGCTTTATCAAATTGCAGGGCGTGCCTTCTCAAACTTTGAGCAAGGATTATGTGCTTGCCATTCGTGCTCTTCGCCTTGCTGCCAACTATGATTTGCCCATTGAACCCAACACCTGGGTTGCTATTGTCAAAAATGCAAGCAATATTGCAGCGTATATTTCCGGACACGCGTTTATGGATGAATGGCGTTTGGTCTCAGCTGAAACCATGTGGCGCTTCTTTGAGCTGATGAAAGAAAGTTCCATTTTGCATGGCATTATTCCAGAACTTGGCGCATTGACCGCTGTTATGCAGCATACCAATAAGAAGACCAATGATGAAGAAAGTGTTTTTGATTACACTATCCGCTGCTTGAAATATTATCCTGAAGAATTGCTGCACTATGATTGGGTGGGTGCTGTTGCTGTTTTGTTCCATGCCATTGGTAAAGCGTATGCGGCTGAACGAGTTGACGATCGCTGGTACTTTACACAATTCCACAGAATTGGGGCAAAAGTAACCCGCAGAATTTTACACCGCATGCACTTTAATTCCGATGAAATTGATACCATTTGCGATATTATCAGCAACCAAATCCGCTTCCAATCCATGATGACAGACAGAGGTATGCAAAAATTCCTTGAACTGCCTCATCAGGAACGGCTTATTGAGCTTGCACGTGCGCAAATCAAAGCTATTCCTAATGGAAACTATACAAACTTCAACCATAACCTTAAATTCATGGAAAGAGGCACAACGCCGCTTTCCATGCGTGAACCGCTCTTGAACGGCAACGAGATTATGGAATATACCAATCTTGCTCCTGGACCAAAAGTCGGCAGACTTCGTGAAGCTCTTTTGAATGCCCAGGTTATTGGCGAAGTAAAAAATACAGAAGATGCTATCCGCTTTGTTATTGAAAATGTAGACAGTATTCCTGATTAATAGTTTTCTTGCATACTGTTTTATAAAATAATTTGATAATAAAAAACTCGGCTTTATGCCGAGTTTTTTGGTATGGAAAATTTATTGTTTTTCTTCAAGAAAATACCCTAATTTTCTGTATTCATTTAAATATCTTCTGGCTTCTATCTTTTTTAGTATTTTATATTCTTTCAAGTCCGGAATTTCTTGTGGAATACCTGCAAGATAACAATTTATAGCATCTGCAAGATATAAGCTTCTAAGCATTGCTCCTTCTGCATTGAGATGATAACATGTATCACAGGAATAGATAAGTTCAAAATTAAAAAGTTCTGGAATTCCAATAACATTTAATTTATGTTCTTTGAATTTTTTATTTAATGCTTTAATTTTTTCTAAATGCTCTTTTTTAGACAGATCAAAATTGGGATTTTGTATGGATACTGGATACGTAAGGAGCATTGTTATATTTTGCTTTGCCAGATAATCTGAAAAATCTTTGAGCTGTTTAAAATTATAATCTTTTAATTCTGCTGTATTAAAATATATCTCTGTGAAAGAATTATTTAATTTGCTTTTATTATCAATGCAAAAATCTCCATAACTATTAGCTGAATTGCAGTAGTCAACATGTGGTGAAAGGATAGCAGATTGATTCTTATCTATCATATATTCTTCATAGCTGCGTATAGGAAATTTTACTTTATAATTTATTATACGTTGATGAACTGTGGGAATTGATAAAATAAATAGTTGTAATTTTTTTATGGCAGAAAGTTCGTGAAAATATTCAATTCCCCATGTTGTAAGATTTTTCATTTGCATTACATGAACGGGGTCTATTCTTTTTCGAGAATAATAGTGGTATTCTAATGGCATAAGAATAATATCATTGGGTTTTGCATATTTTTTAATTAATGAAAAAAGAAGTTCTTTAGGTAAACCAGCGTTTAATCCAAAATTTATAATTTCTTTGTTAGTTTTTTCTTTTAGTAAAGGGGTACAAATTCCAAAAAGGGAATTAGATCCACTTGCAATAATGATTTTGGGTTTTGTTATTTTTTGGGCATAATGTTCTTTTATGTTAATATGTTCTTTTATCCCATAGTTTGCTGGAATATAACATGGGAATTTTATACAGAAAAAATAAGATAATAAAATAATAAAAAGGAATAACGAAATAATAATTGAGAAAAAAAGTATGTTTTTTTGTTTATACATTGTTTTGCCTATTAAAATTGAAAATAAATAAATTCTTGGGAACCTTCAGAAAAGAGAAGTTTATAAATACAATATGTGGCAAGAACAGCACAATAAGCGGTGAACCACGTTTTTTTGAATTTGTTTTGTAATTGTTGACTGTTTTTTGCGAAAATCAAAAGGAGAAGTACAGCAATAATAAGCAGGGCTTTTTCAGGATAAAGGGAAATAGAAGGAATGATTTGTTTAATAAAAGCTTTACTAAAATTAAAACTGTGTTGAAAGGTAAGCGCCTTGAAAAATTTTCTCAAATCACTTAATTCGTGTACCCTGAAAACAATCCAGGAAAAATTGATGAAAAGAAAGGTAATAAGCCAGGCAAATATGCGAGGGAGCGGTTTTACTCTTTTCTTTTCACAAAGCTGGAGCCAGATTCTGTGGATAATGAGGGCAAGTCCGTGCAGTATCCCCCAAATAACAAAAGTAATGGCTGCACCGTGCCAAATTCCACCAATGAGAAAGGTAATAAACAGGTTGAGATACGTACGTGTTTGTCCTTTTCTGTTTCCGCCTAAAGGAATGTAAATATAGTCACGAAGCCAAACGGAAAGGGTAATGTGCCAGCGCCGCCAAAAGTCTCGGATAGATACAGCTTTGTAAGGAGAGTTAAAGTTGCAGGGAAGTTTGATATTGAAAAATAATGCACTTCCTATTGCCATGTCAGCATAGCCTGAAAAATCAAAATAAAGCTGGAAGGTATAGCAAAGGCTGCCAAAAAGAGCTTCAAGAAACGTAAGTTGATCAGCAGTATCAAAGCAATAAGTCACTAAAGGGGAAAGGTTATCTGCAATGAGAAGTTTTTTTGAAAGTCCGATAGTAAAAAATAGAATGGCATAATGGATATTTTTCCAGCGGATAATTTGACTCTGAATGGAATAAAATTGAGGAATAACGTCTTTATGATGAACGATAGGGCCGGCAATGAGTTGAGGGAAAAAGCAAATGAAACAGCAATAATTTAAAAATCCTTCGCTTGAACCAAGATGTTTTTGGGTGTAACAATCTGATAAATAAGCAATTTGCTGGAATGTAAAAAAGCTGATGCCAATGGGCAGAACAATGTGATAAAAGGGCAGTTCCTGGTTAAAACAGTAATTGACTATAGAAATGGAAAAATCTAAATATTTATAAATAAATATGAGAAAAATATTAAAGAAGACAGAGAGAATGAAGATGGTTTTTCTATACGTATTTTGTGAAAGTAAAAGCCTGCTGAAACAATAGTTAACAAGGACAGAACTTATTATAATGTATAAATTTTTAGGGTTCCAATAGCCGTAGAAAAACAAGGAGCTTATGATAATAATAAAGAGTAAATATTTTGTGTAATGTTTATAGAGACAAAAATAATAAATGAAAACAGTAACAGGCAAGAAACACAAAAAATATTCAAGCGAGCTGAAAACCATAATTCCCCCCTCGCCCAATATATATATATATATGTTTGTCAAGCCGGGGGACACTTACGTGAGAAAGGGAAATTTGCGAGATTATAAAAAAGACCTGCTTATATGAAAAGCAGATCTGATTTTTATGTTTTATAAAAGAATAATTAAATAGAAAAAATGAAAGTTAGTTTAAAACATCCGCAAAGCTGGAGACCATAACGGCTTTAATGGTGTGCAGGCGGTTTTCTGCTTCGTCAAAGACAAGGGAAGCCTCGGATTCAAAAACTTCGTTGCTGACTTCAATGCCATCCAGGCCAAATTCCTGATAGATTTGTTCGCCGATTGTGGTATTTCGATCATGGAAAGCCGGCAGGCAGTGCAGGAATTTGCAATTTGGATTTTGCGTTAATGCCATAACATTGCTGTTGATTTGATAGGGTTTTAAAAGCGCAATGCGTTCAGCCCAAACTTCTTTGGGTTCGCCCATGGAAACCCAAACATCAGTATACAGAAAGTCGCAGTTTTTAACGCCTTCTTCGATATATTCAGTCACAGTAATTTTTGCCTGAGATTTTTTTGCAAAATCTTTTGCCATGTCCTGATATTTTTGTTCTGGCTGCAAAGATTTTGGCGCAATAATCCGCACATCCATGCCCATAATGGATGCCCCAATCATAAGTGAATTTGCCATATTATAGCGGGAGTCGCCTATATAGGCAAAAGAAACTTCGGATAAATCTTTCTTGCTGTGCTCACGCATGGTCAGAAAATCTGCCAGAATTTGCGTAGGGTGGGCCTCATTGGTGAGGCCGTTCCAGACAGGCACATCTGCATATTTTGCCAATGTTTCCACGATTTCCTGCCCATAGCCGCGGTATTCAATGCCGTCAAACATACGGGAAAGCACGCGGGCAGTATCAGCCATGGACTCTTTTTTCCCAATTTGTGAACCGCTTGAACCAAGGTAAATGGCGTGTCCTCCCTGGTCAAAAGCTGCACATTCAAAAGAGCAGCGTGTTCTGGTGGAATCTTTTTCAAAAATCAAAGCAATTTTTTTGCCTTGCATATATTTTTGTTCTTTACCGGCTTTATTTGCTTTTTTTAGAAATGCTGCAGCATCGAGGAGATAGAGAATTTCTTCTTTTGATAAATCTGCAATTTTTAAAAAGTCTTTGCCAATGCGAGAAACTGCCATATTTTTTCCTTATATTATGCTTGTTGTACGTATTTAATTTTTACTTCATAGAGAACATCTTGGAGTAATTTCTTTTCATCATCAGTGAGGCCGTTGTTGAATTTATCTCCAAGCATATTGAGCAAATCAACACTGTGTTTAGCCAGAACGATATTCTTTTCAATTTTACCGGTATCGGGATCAGGAACTTCGCCTAAATGCATAAGCGTAGAAGAGGCAAGAGAAAGAATAAAGGTTGAAAAGGTTACTTCTGGTAATTGCATATTTTTATCCATGCGTTTCTCCCTTTTCTGCAGGTTGGAAAATTGCAAAAAAAGCCCGCCGAAGCGGGCTGCTCTTATTCTGCAAAATTGATTGCCCCTGCGTCAATATTTTCTGTATTTAATGGATAAAGGGTAATAAAGGTTCTAATTTTACCTGCGCCCAAAGTTCCTGGATAAGTATTAACATTGACAACAAGGTCAAGTACGCCGTCGTTATTGGGGTCTGCAACTTTTACATCTGTAATTGTGCCTTTAATGCGGCGAGTTTTCCATAAAAGGTTTGCGCCCACACCGTCCCAGACAAGTGCATGCACTTCACTTTGTGAATAATTACGGTAGTTGTTTAAAACGTTTGCGGCAACACTTAAAGGTTTTGTCAAAATCATTTCATATTTTCCATCATTATCAATATCCGTAATATTTATTGCGCTTGGAACATAGTGAAGGAATTCATCAATTTTACCTTCTTTGGAAACAAAACCGCCAATATCACGGGTAACAGATACACTGTTTGCAGTGCTGGCATAGTATTCTTCAGATTTTGAAAGGATTTTTCCAGCAGTATTAAAAATGTTGAGGCGATCCTGATCGTCAATAATAGCAATAACATCACCAGAATCTTGATTTGAAGGAACATAGGTAAAGTTAAAGAGATCAGCTTTGCTTGGAAGCATGCTTAAATTGGTTCCTTTAGAAATGCTTTTTCCGTCAAAATTAACTCTGAAAACTGCACCCTTTACAAAGCGGGTAACGTCTGCATTTTGTCCAATAAGTTCAGGTTCGCCATGAGCAGTTGTTTTTGCAACATTCAAATAATAGCGCGTATTGGTAACTTCTTGGATTTGGCTGCCATTGAATAATAAAATATAGCTTCTGGCGTCGTTATTTGTTTCGTCACATGTGGCGACAACAATATAATTTCTTCCTTTATAAGGCAGAATGCTCAGACGCAGGATATTGGCTGAAGCATAGAGCTTTTTGCGGGCAAGTTCTTTCAACTGGGTGTTTTCATAGGTAAAGACGATAACTTCATTTTCACTGCCCAGTAAAATTTCATTAAAGCCATTGCCGTTCAAGTCCGCGATTTGCATGCCTGTTGATTCAAAGGGTAAGGTTTGAGTACGGGCTTTATTGGTTTCAACACCTTGGTAGCGAAGTTCGGGGTTCAAATAGCCCATATTGGGTGCACCTGTTTCTGCATTAATAAAGGAATTGCTGCCTTTTGCCTGACTGGGAGCAGCACTTGTTTTGAAGACTTCCTGATTGATGTTGCCGGCGAGTGAGTTTACGCTGGTGAGCAGATTATTGACAGTATTTTGGGCTGATTTCTGCCAAAAATAATTATTGTTGCCAACAACGCTTACATCTACGCTTGCGGTATCACCAATAACATTGACTGTACCGTAAATAAGGTAATCAGCTTTATGTTTTTTCCGTAAATCCTGTGCTGCTTTTTGTGTTGTTGGAGCTTTTGCAGAGGTGAGGCTGTCCTGGCTTGCAACAGGTTCATTTACAGAAGCTTTAAAGAGACGTGAATTCAACATGGGGGGAACAGCAGTTTTTAAATATTGATAACTATTAGAACCATTTACTTGAAATGGGGCAATAGCGTAACTGGCTGCATTTGCATCGTGTGCAAAGAAGAAAAGGCTCAAGAGTGCCGTTGCTAAAACAGAAATACGCATGTATTCTCCTTGTATTTGTCAATATTTCATTGTTTCTTTTACTTGTCTTAACAAGATTTTCCCTTTATATCTTGTTTTTGCGATTGTTGCAAGTAATAGCATACAGGTTAATTTTATGAAACAATATAAGCGTTCGTTCCGTTTCGTTTGTCAGGGTGAAGAAAGAAAAAAAGTTGAAGAAATGCTGAAATTGCAAGGCTTTTCCTGGGAGCAGGAAGAATTTTTTGCTTCTTCCTGCCGCTTGGTGGATGAGCCTTTTTCTCTTGGTTCATCGCTGGCAAGTTTCTTTGGCTTTTTGTATATTCAAGATAGAGCGTCCATGCTTCCTCCTGTGGCACTTATGCCGGATAAAGGCGCTTTTGTCCTTGATATGTGCGCAAGTCCCGGAAGTAAGACCGGGCAATTGGCACAAATTGTAGGGGAAACGGGCTTTGTCTTGGGCAATGAAGTTTCGCCTCAGCGCCTTGCAACTTTGCGCAGAAATTTACAGCAAATGGGCTTATTTCAAACTGCCTCCTGCTGCTTTGAAGGACAGCATATTGAGCTTCCTGAAGGGATGTGTGACTATATTCAGCTTGACCCGCCTTGCAGCGGCTGGGGAACCATTGAGAAAAATCCTAAAGTGATGGAAATGTGGAAAGAGGAAAAAACACTTCCCCTTGTGACGCTGCAAAAGGAACTCCTCAAAAAGGCAGAACGTTTATTAAAACCGGGCGGCGTGCTGGTTTATTCAACGTGTACAACCAATATTGAAGAAAATGAAGAGCAAGTTCGTTTTGCCCTTGAAGAGCTTGGTCTGAAATTGGAAAAATTGCCTGCACTTCCTGAATTTGTGATGGATGAACCACTTCTTGGCATGGACGGTGTCTGGCGGCTTTCTCCACGAATGGGAGATACACAGGGATTTTTTGTAGCACGCTTGCGCAAACAAAATACAGGCACAAGTTATTTTCCTGAAGAAAAAACATGGGGTGAGCCTTTACCCAAAAAATATGTACAACAACTCGGAATTTCTGAGCAATATCTTGAATATGGGGATGTGGCTGTCTTTAAAGACAGTATTCATTTTGTGCATGAACAGGCAAAATATTTGCCGGCCAATTTTGCATGGCAGGGCATGTATATGGGGAAAGCAGGCAAATCCAAAGAAGTGCAGTTATCCCCGCGTGTGCGTATGGCTGGTGATTTGCCAGTTATCGATTTTGAGGGCAAAGAGGGCATAGAGAAAATCAAAGGCTTATTGTCCGGACAAAGTTTTTCCTGTGACTATAAAGAAAAACATGTCTTTTTAGCCTGGAACGGCTTAATCCTTGGCAGGCTCAATGTCAAAAATAAGCGTGTTCTTTGGTCAGAACGATAGAGCATTTTTATTAAATATTGAAAATTTTTGCAGGGAAAAATTTTTTAATATAATTTTTTATATTTTTTTGTAACTGCTTTTAAAATATATAATAAAACAAAACCGTTATAGACAACGTCTATAACGGTTTTGAGCTGAGGGGGAATGGGGGAAATCATTTCCCCCAAGAAAAATAAAATATTTTTACGCTTCACTCACGTATAAAGGGACATAGTGAACAGCTTCGCTGTATTGAATAGTTGGCCCGATTTTCCATGTATGTTTTGCAAAACCTGCTTCTTTGGCAATTTTTTCTGCCATGGTTTTGACGGCAATAATGGGATGTCTTTCAAATACTGGAGGCAGGCCCGTGGTCAGATTGCAGCGCAGGCATTGATGAGGGCGGGCATGGAGTTCAAAATAAAATTTGAGTGTCTTGCCGTCCTGACCCTGATAGCTCATTTTTATATCATAAGCGCCGTCTTCAGCATCGCCAAAAAGAGCTTCAAAAAATTCATTCGTGCGTTCTGGTGGAAAAAGGTCGGTTAAAAATTCATGACTGAACATAGCTACCTCATTTTATTTGCAGTTATTTTTGTTTTCTGGGGCTTGTTTGTTAATTTGTTTTGCAGAGCCATTTAATTTTAATTGTGTAAAAAGTATATTTTCAATTTGTTTGTGGGTTTCTTCTTTCTGTTTTTTCCGTCTGTAATCAATATGCAAACTTGGATTCTTTTCCTTGAGCATTTTGAGAGAAATTTCAGCGCGTGCCAGCGCGCTGTGTCCGCCTGCTGAACCAATATCACTAAAGGATTTTTGGGCAAGTTCTCCTAAATTGTATTTGCTGCCGCGGAAAATACAAATGGCAGTTCTCTCATATACCCCTGAAACAATAATATATTTTAATCCATACACGCGCAGGAAGAAGTCTGCAATCACCACAAGAATATCAGGGCTTTCCACATCTGTTAAATAAGTAAAATGCCCAAGCCCGCAAGGACGGAGCTTTTCAAAAGCATGGGAGAAATAGGGAAGCCAATTCAGAAAATATTCACTTCGCAAAATTTGGGTGAGCAAATTTTGGTCGGCATAGCGTACCATATAGTGATAGGCGCGCAAGTCCACTTCTGTTGTTTGTCTGCCAAAAGTGCCTGTATCTGTGCGAATGCCATATTGCAGAGCTGTGGCAAGATAACGTCCGGGGCGAATTTGCGCGTTATACAAATATTCTACGAGCATAGTGCTTGTAGATCCATAATCAGGGCGGATATCATATACATTTTCAGGCGTGAGCAGCGGAGCATTATCTTTGTGGGGGAGCGGGTGGTGGTCAATAACAATGGAGAAAGGAATATTTTTGAAAAATGGGCTGTGGTGAGGCTGGGAATCAACAATGGCAAATTTTTGATATTTCTTTCGCATGTTTTCTTCCCATGTTCGCATATGAATATGGAGTTTCTTTATCATTGCCAGATTATCGGGACGAGTAATGGTATTGATCCTTGCAATGTGCACGCTTTTGACTTTTTTGCTGAGAAGCCGCTGCAGGGCTAACGCGCTGGCCATAGCGTCAGGGTCGGCATTGATGAGAATAAGCCAGCTCTCATTTTTATCGAGTAAAGATTGTATCTTTGCAAGTTGTGTATTGAGTACACGAAAATAAGCCATACTATCCTGCCTGGTTTGACGCTTGTTCAATATACTGAAATAGCTGGAAAAAGAAATCTTTTGATTTTTCAATTTCTTCCCAGGAAAATATTTCCAAAACATGCGTTGCTGTTGGGGCAATATTTTTTAAGACTTTTATACAATAGTCTGTATGGTTTATCAAGTTATTTAGGTTTAAATGTTTATCTAGTCCGTTTTGCTCACTATTTTTCTCATAGGGGGCTGACCAGTGCACGACTTTTACCTTTTTCATGCATTCTTTATCCTCGAAGCAGGCTGTTTGCTCATAGGTCAGAGCATGGGCAACATCAAAACAAAGAGAACAGGAAGAGGAGAGAATGCTTTCTCTAAAATCCAACCAGGATGCATTTTTGACATTTTCCAGACAAAGGAGTTCAAGAGGAAGTTCCTGCTCCCAAATTTTGAGAAAATGCTTTAAATACGGCTCGGCATTTTGCAGGTGGGATTTAGGTAAATGCAGAACACAATGTTTAGGTTTTAATTGCCTGCAATGCTTGGTAATGGTAATGCAGACACGTGCAAAATTTTCAATATCAGCAAGGGAATTTGCCTGTTCCCAACAGTTCTTCCAGATTGTTTGTTCTGAATATTGAAAAGAAAAATCTTCATATTTTTCAGGATGTTTATAAAAATCATGGGGCACATGATAGGGTAAATGGATGTGCCATGCCCCGCGAAAAGGAAGTAAATCCTTGATAATTGGCAGGGAAGGTTCAAAACAAATCAGCGCAATTTCTGATACTTTGCCTTTTAAAAATTGGATATTTTCCTGCACTGAGGCAGGAATAACATAGGAAGGGCAGGCAAAGGGAACAGAATTTTTCATATTATCCTTAAATTGCTTGAGATTTTTCTTTTAATGCATTGATTTGCGCTTCCAGTTCGCTGAGAACTTCCAGTTCCTGTTCAGCCTGGATTTGAATAGCATGAAAATCCTTGAGAAGCTGACTGGCTCTTTGTCCGTCCGCATACACTTCCTGCGTGGCAAGCAGTTCTTCTAATTCAGTTTGCTTTTGCAGGGTTGCTTCCATTTGTTGTTCAAGCTTTTCATATTGTTCCTGCAAAGGCTTCAGCATGCGGGAAAGCTGATTGCGCTGTTCAGCCTGCTCGCGTTTAATGCGTTTTTGCTCTTCACGGGAAAGGCTTGATTTTATGCTTTCCGGGTCTTGCGTTTCTGTGCCAGCTGAGCCAATGGCATGGATTTTACTTTTTTGCTTCTCTTTTTGACGAGCTTCTTCGTATTCTTCAAAGCCATTTTCATAAATAATCAAGCCATCTTTCGTGACTTCCCAAATTTCATCCACACAGGTGGCGAGCAAATGCCGGTCGTGGGCAACCAGCAAAACGGTGCCGTCAAAATTTTCCAAAGCATCGCAAAGGGCTTCGCGGCTTTCCAAATCAAGGTGGTTGGTGGGTTCGTCCAGAACAAGGAAATTGCAGCGGGCCAAAAATAAGACAGCAAGGGCAAGTCTGCTTCGTTCACCCCCGGAAAGTCCGGCAACTTGTCTGTCAAAATAATCCTGTCCCAAGAGGAAAAGCCCCAGCACGCTCATGAGTTCTTCTTCTGTGGTGCGCGGGTCAGAGAGACGGCGCATTTCACCCAGCACAGTGCCTTTCAGTTCCAGGGTTTCTGTTTGCTGCTGGCTGTAATAGCCAAGTTTGGTCAGCGATCCCATTTGAATTTGTCCGTTGGTTTTGGCGAGTTTGCCTGCTAAAATCTTGAGTAATGTGGACTTGCCGCAGCCATTATGCCCTACAAGTCCCACGCGCTGACCACGGAAAAGAGTAAAGGTCAATTTCTTCCACAGGCTGACACCGTCAGGAAATTCAAAATATAAATCCGCAACAGAAAGAACAACTTTTTCACTTTTGCTTGCTTCCGGCCATTTGAAAGAAAGTTCACGCCGCTTGGGTTCAGGACGGTAATTTTCCATTTCTTTTTGAAGGCGTTTGGCTTGCTTTTGCCGGGAGGCAGCTTGGCGGGCTTTGGTTGCCTTTGCTTTGAAACGGCGGATAAATTCCATTTTATGGTTTAAATCTTCCGCAAGTTTTTTGGCTTCGCGTTCACGCTGTTCTTCAATTTCTTCCTGCATTTCAAGGAATTGAGAAAAGGTTGCTTTCCGCAAAATAGGTTTTGACGCACCTAAATAGAGCACATGGGTACTGATATGATCCATAAAAACTCTATCGTGGGCAACAAAAATCAGTGAACCCTTGAAAGAAAGCAAAAATTCCTCAAGCCATTCAACAGCATCCAAATCCAAATGGTTGGTAGGTTCGTCAAGGAGCAGGACATCAGCCCCGGCCACAAGCACGCGGGCAAGCTTTGCGCGTTCACGCCAGCCGCCTGAAAGCTTGCGCAGACTGAGTGTCCATTTATTTTTTGAAAAACCTAAACCGGAAAGAACAGTCTGGGCTTTTTGTTCCGGATTATAGCCAAATTGTGCTTCAAGCTCGTGTTGCTTGGCCATGAGACGATTCAGCGTCTGTTCATCGTTTTCTCTGTGGGCTTTATCCCATTCCTGCCAAAAGTCACCCCAATCAGGAAGGGCAGACTGCACCCAGGATAAAAGTTCGCAGTCCAGCTCATCTTCTTCAATGATTTGTTCCACATAGCCAACACGGCAATTTTTAGGCGTGATCACGCGTCCGGCGTCAGGGGGAGAAGCCTGCGCCATAATGCGGATAAGGGTAGATTTACCGCTTCCGTTTGGGCCGCAGACGCAAAGGCGCATGCCGTCAACAACATCTAAAGAAAAGTCGGTTAAAATATCTCTGCCGCCATAGGCTTTTGAAATATTCTGCAAAGTTATATTCATAAAAACAGTATGGGTTAAAGGCTCAAATAATATATTAAAACAATAGGTTGTTATATGTAATTAATCTTGAAAATCAGTATTTTCAAAATCCTGATTATCTTCCATGTCTTCCACATCAAGTCCCAGACGTTTCATCTTTGCCGCATGCTGCTTGCGTTCACGAGTGCCCAGTTTGAGACAGCTGTCCCATTCAGGGCTTTTCTCCTGATGTTTGGTGAATACCAGAAAACAGGTATGGGCGCACATTCTGTCAGCCGGGCGCAGTCTGTCCGGCACTGCTTTCCAGGGGCGCACTAAAATTTCAATCACTTCTGTATTGTCAAAAGGCCCTTTTTCAAGCGCAAGGAGCAGGGCTGAAACCTGATCAACGCAGGGAAGCAAAAAGGCAATGGGAGCGCCGTCAACGAGAGCTTTTCTGGCATGGTCTAAATAATCCCAAGGGGTGCGCACATCCAGAAAGAGAGCGTCTGCTTTTTTGCCGTTTAAAATTTCCGGATCGTCTATGCCAAAGCCATTTGCAATATCGCGGTGGTGGAAATGAACGTTTTGCCCAACGCCTGCCCAGGCAACATTTTTCTTTGCGAGTTTATGGAATTCTTCGCGTGCTTCAAAAGTATGAACAGTGCCTTTTTCCCCGCTGAACCAGGAAAGGGCAATCGTCAGTCCGCCGGAACCTGTGCCGGCTTCAAGGATGGTTCTGCCATTGCCAACGCCCAGTTTCAGACAAATTATTCCCATATCTTTGGGATACATAATTTGTGTCTGGCGTTTGATCCCCATGATTAAGTCAAAAAGTTCAGGGCGTTCCACGCGAAAGGGCACTCCAAGAGAGCTTTTTACTTCACCACCAAAGGGCGTGTTCACAATATCTTCCATGCGCACAAGACCATGCTGGGTTTGCCAGTCTTCATTTTCTTTGATGCGCAGTAATTTTCGTTTTCCTTTCACGGAAACCAGAAAGGTCAAGTCGCCATATTGAGGCATAGAGTATCCTT
This sequence comes from uncultured Mailhella sp., assembly GCA_910578585.1. Classification (GTDB taxonomy): domain Bacteria; phylum Desulfobacterota; class Desulfovibrionia; order Desulfovibrionales; family Desulfovibrionaceae; genus Taurinivorans. Next base: position 21,890 of record CAJTRG010000014.1, on the reverse strand, counting down.
TTATTTCAATCAGTTAGATGAGTCTTTCAAAAATATAGGTATAAACTTTTCGAAGGTGCAGGGTTATTTTCATTTTATAGGTAGGCTGGTTTGCTTCATCAAACTTCAGGAAGGAAAGCAGATGATTGGTAATAGGGGTCAAATCTGTGCTTGCGGTATTGCCCAGAGAATCAATATAAAGTTGAACTTTATTTATAATTTCCTGTAATTTTGAACCCTTATATTTTTGCGTCAGGTTATTTTCAAGAAAGGTTTGGTAAATTGCTTCATGGGTTTCAGGAAAGGAAGTTTTTAAGCAATCATACCAAAGAGCAATGTATAATGTTTCAAATTCTTTGGATAAATTTTTTCTTACAATGAGATTTAATTTGCTGATGTTTAACAGCTCCATTTCATCGGCATAATTAAAATCCGATAAAAGAGCCATAAAGTTATTCGCAACATCTTGATTTTGTTCCATAAGGAGATCTTCATTCACGTTACTCATACGATTACCTCAGCCTTATTTTCCCTTTGCGTAATTTTTCTTTGTATTTTTATGATAAAATTTTCTTCTTTTATTCTGAACCGTCTGTTTTTCTTTTTCTTTTTTGGTGTACGTAAAACTTTGCTGGTATTCTTTATCTAAAAGCATGGTTAAAAGCTGAATATTTTCAACATCATCAAAATCTTGCGTCAAATCCTTTAGCAAGGGGATAAAACGTTTTGCTCTTTCCAATTCCAAGCCTGTTTTTGCGCGGCGTAATTTATTGAGATGATTAGCCATTCTTTCGCTGATGAGCTTTGCTGTTTCCTCGCTGCTTGGATCAGGATAGGGCAGCATATCTATTTTATAAAATTTTGCAAGGCGTTCCAATTCCAGCTTTTCCATAATATCCACAAGGGTGATAATTGTGCCCGCGCAGCCTGCTCTGCCTGTGCGTCCAGCTCTATGGATATAGGATTCCTTGTCTTCGGGCACTTCGTATAAGAAAACATGGGAAAGGTGAGGAATATCAATACCTCGTGAGGCAAGGTCAGTTGCCACTAAATATTGCAGTGATCCGCCCCGTAATTTATTCAAAATTTCTTCCCGCTCTTCTTGAGGCAAGTCTGCGGAAAGTTCAAGGGCATTATAGCCAAAACCCCGCAAAACACCGGCAATATAATGAACATTATTTTTAGTATTGCAGAAAATAATGGCTTGGCTGGGATTTTCCTTTTCTAAAATGCGGGTAAGGCATCTGTCCTTATCCATGGGCTTGCATTCGCAAAAATAATGGGAAGCCTGAGCTACATGTACCTGCCCTTCTGAAAGGCTGATCATTTTTGGGTTATGGAGAAAACTTTTGGCAATGCTCGTGACATGGGGAGGGTAGGTGGCTGAAAAGAGCGCTACCTGCACATTCTTTTGAGGCACAAAGCGTTTAATTTCCAAAATGTCGTGATAAAAGCCAATGGAAAGCATGCGGTCCGCTTCATCAAAAATCAATATTTTGAGTTTGGAAAGATCCAGCGAACGGCGGATTAAATGGTCAAGCACGCGTCCCGGCGTGCCAATCACAACATGAACGCCCTTTTGCAGGGCTTGGAATTGTTTGGAATATCTTGTGCCGCCATAGAGACAAAGGCAGGAAAGTTCATCGCCGAAAAGTGTTTTTGCATCGTGCTCAACCTGCAGCGCAAGTTCCCTTGTCGGAACAAGGATAAGAGCCTGACAATGTGTTTTGGAAAGGTCGAGGAGATTGAGGCACGGCAGAAGAAATGCTCCAGTTTTGCCACTGCCGGTGCGGGACTGCACCATAACATCAATGCCTTTCAGGGTATAGGGCAAGCTTTTTGCTTGCACAGGCATCAGGTCTTTCCAGTTCGCTCTGGAGCAGGCTTCTTGCAAATTTTTTGTAAGCTCTTCAAATGGAAGAGGAGTGAATTCAATTTCGGAATTATTTTCTTTTATAACCATATACTTTACCCGTTTGTAAGTATACCATAATGGGGGATTATTGCAAGAATTGTTTAAAAATTTTGTAATCTATTGATATTATACCTTTTTATTGTATAAAAAATTATACAAGAGAGGCTTTTTTGAGTGTAGACCTTGCAGAAAAAATTTGTTATGAATAGTTTTCATAGTTTATGCATTGTTTATGTGAGGATGAAAAATGAAACACGAAGAACTTTTGGTTAAACCTTGGAGTGTTCTTTTAAATAATTTGAAAGAGATCCCCTATGTGATGAAAGTGGTTGTTGATGAAGGGGGAACTCGTTCTGCCTGGAATTCTAAAGACGGCGAATCAGAAAATTTTGTGATGGCATGGCCTAAAGAACCGCTTTTGCGCGCAGGTATTATTGTGGGCGGTGAAGTGGATGGAAAGCTAGAACCTAAAGCAATTTTCCCCTTTATGGAAGGTTTTCCCAATACCATGAAGGTTGAAACAACTCATGCCTGGGCAAACGGGGTAGAAGGGGAAGTTGGCTGCCTCGCCGGGGAATCTGATCAAATTCTTTGGTTTTATAATCCTCTTTTCTTCCGTGATAAAGTGATTGATTTAACAGAAGGTATTGAACAAACCTTTTATTTGTCAGGTCTGTGCCTTGGTCTTCGCCGTGCGCTTCTTGATGAAATCACCATTACAAGCGGCCCTTACTATGAAGCCCATGCAGAAAAATGGCTGCAGGAAAATTCTGACAAAACCCGTTTGGATGTGCCGGCGCTCAAAATTGATATTCATGGAAAGCGTCTTTTGGCTCCTACCGATATTGCTTCTGAATATCAAGCCCGCGTCACTGTTGAAAAAGTGGAAGAATTTATTTTTGGGCCTGAAAAGGGCGGAGAAAAAATTTACCGCTTTGTGGCAACATTTGGGGACAAGGAAAATGTTCGTATTTTGATGTTTGTGCCTGCAAAAGCATGTGCCAAGGGCTATGTACCAAAGGCTGGCGATGAAGTGGATATGATTTTCTGGATGCAGGGACGTGTGGTTGACATTGCTGCTGATGATGTAGAAAAAATATACGATTAATCCATGTTTCAAACAAAGAAAAAAATTATTGTTGCCTCCGGTTCGCCGCGGAGGCAGCAATTTTTCAGCAATTTAGGCATTTCTTTTGAAGTGCTGAATGTGCAGAAAAATGAACTCTATCAGGGACAGAAAAAGAATATTCCCGCGCGGGGAATTTTGGGAGCTTATGATAAGGAAGAACGCCCTTCTTTAGAAGAAAGTCCTGAAAAATATGCCAAAAGATTAGCCATGAAAAAGGGGCTTGAGGCCCTTAATTATTTAGGAATTTTGCAAAAGGGGGCTGCCGATTTCTTTTCTGTTTTTGAAAATATTGTCACGCAGCAGGAATTATCCTTTTCCTTTGAAAAATTTTCCCTTTCTTCTTTCTTGCAAAGCAGTGAAAAAAGTATCATTGTAACAGCAGATACTATAGTTTGTCTGGATAAAGAGATACTGGGCAAGCCCAAATCTGAGCAGGAAGCCCTTCTTATGCTGCAAAAGCTGAGGGGGAAAACGCATGCTGTGATTACAGCCGTTTCCTTTGTTGATTGTGCTGAAAATGCCTGTTATGTTTTTTCAGATAAAACAGAAGTCACGTTTATGCCCTGGGCAGATGATATTTTGCAATCCTATGTGAAAACAGGGGAAAGCCTCGACAAGGCAGGAGCCTACGGCATCAGCGGGCTTGGAAGTTTTCTGGCAAGTTCTGTGCAGGGAAATTTAGATACTGTTATTGGTTTGCCTGTGGCAAAATGTGTGGAATTTTTATTATGGAACAAGGCAATAGCTGTTTTATAAGCTAAAGGAGTATACTATGAAATTTAAAGAATTAGTTGAAAAAGCAAGAACATGTCGTGTTTTTTGTCAAGAGGAAATTCCTGTAAAGGATTTGGACGAGTTGATTGACATGGCACGTATTACTCCGTCAGCCCGTAATGCGCAAATTCTTCGCTATGTTGTTGCTCAGGATAAAAATTTCCGCTCCAAGCTTGAAGAAGCCTTTGTTTTAGGCGGTGCACTTCCTCCTGAACAAAAACCTCAGCGCGGCAAAGATTCTCCTGCTGCGGTTATTGTTTTTCTTGCACCCGAAGAAATTACCCAATTTGGAATTATGGATATTGGTATTGCAGCCCAGACTATCCAATTAGGCGCAACAGAAAAAGGTTATGCTTCCTGCATTATTGGCGCATTCAAAAAAGAATTGGTTGCTGATATTTTGCAAAAAGAGGGTGTATCCTTTTTTGATGAAGAAAGCGGCGCAAAACTTCTTCCCTATTTATTGATGATTGTGGGCAAACCCAATCAGGAACGGGAACTCACCACTGTTCCGGAAAGCGGAAAAACCACGTATTACCATGATGAAAGAGGCTGTCACATGGTGCCGAAACGTGCGTTAAAAGATATTTTGCTTCTGCATAAATAGAGGGTGTTATGCAAAAAGATGTTTTAGAAAACTTGCAGGCAATGCGTCAAAAATCTCCCCTGGTGCATTGTATTACCAATTTAGTTGTTATGCAGGTCAATGCCAATATTCTTTTGGCGGTTGGGGCTTCTCCCATTATGGCGCATGCGCAGGAAGAATTGGAAGATTTAGTAAAAATTATCAATGCGCTGGTGCTGAACATTGGCACGCTTGATAAACATATGATTGCGTCCATGAATGTTGCCGGGGATTTTGCCAATAAATATAAGAAGCCTGTTGTGCTTGACCCTGTAGGCGCTGGTGCTTCACGGCTCAGAACGGAAACAGCGCTTTCTATTTTGCGGACGATTAAGCCTTGCATTATTCGCGGCAATGGTTCAGAAATTATGGCGCTTGCCGGGGAAATCGGCGAAACAAAGGGCGTGGACAGCACAAAGGACAGTCTTGAAGTTGTGGATGAGGCAAAGCAGCTGGCAAAAACATTCCAGACTGTGGTCAGCGTCAGCGGTGAAGTGGATATGATCACGGACGGAACGCGCGTTGCCTATGTACACGGCGGAAACCCGCTCATGACTCTTGTCACGGGTATTGGCTGTTCTGCAACGGCTGTGACTGCCGCATGTATGGCTGTGGCAAAAAATCCTTTTATTGGGGCTGTTTCTGCTATGGCTTTATTTGCCAGTGCCGGGGAAAAGGCTGGAAAGAAATGTCAAGGTCCTGGCTCTTTCTTGTCTTATTTTATTGATGAACTCTATAATGCTGATTATGAAGACGCGGCAAAGCGCGTAACATTAGGATAAATTGGGGATAAATATGGGGGTAAGAATGGAGTGGTCTGATTTTCGGGACTTTGGCTTATATTTGGTAACTGATCAGGATTTATGCCTGGGCCGTCCCATAGTTGATGTGGTTTTGCAGGCTGTGCAGGCAGGCGTGCAGGCAGTGCAAATTCGCGAAAAAAATAATAATACGCGTGACTTTTTGGCTCTTGCCAAGGTACTCGTCAAAGAAGTGCAGGTCAAATACAATATCCCTGTGATTATTAACGACAGAGTGGATATTGCCCTTGCCTGCGGAGCTTCCGGTGTGCATTTGGGACAAAGTGATATGCCTATTGCAGATGCCCGCAAGCTCATGGGCACACGGCGCATTATTGGCATCACTGCACCCACTATGCCAGATTTGGAACAAGCTATCAAAGAAGAAGTGCAGTATATTGCCGTAAGTCCTGTTTTCCCTACCAATACCAAGAAGGATACAGCACCGGCCTGGGGACTTGAAGGCATGAGAAAAGCCCGTGCCTTTATGGATGAAAAACATTGCACTATTCCGCTTATGACCATTGGCGGGATTAATACGCAAAATGCAAAAGAAATCTTAAATACCGGCGTGGAAAGCATTGCTGTTGTGTCTGCAATTTGTTCTGCTCCCAATATTGATGAAACAGTGAAAGAGTTTTTGCGGGCTTTTCAGAAATAAGTATTAACCCTTATGAGTTTTTTGTAATACAAGAAAAAAAGTTTCTCTTCGGAGAAACTTTTTTTTTGCCTTTTTCTCTTTTCCTTTTTTATCAAAGCCTTTTTCTTAAAATTTTAATTGTTCTTTATAATAATTTATATAGGTTATAAAATTACTATAAAAAGTCTAAAAAATTTTTAGAAATTATATAAAATTACTTTATAAATAATCTAATACAAATTTTTTAACTATTATTTTGAATTTTATGGTATTTATTATTTTAATAGTTTGACTAAAGTTAATGTCATTATAATCCGAAATAGCTGGTAAGGGAAAAATACAGTTAAAGTTGGTACTATTATGCGCTCATTGTTAAAGGACAATACGTTTTTTTTGTTTTTAATGCAGTCTGTTATAGTTGTTTTTGCTATAGTGCTCAGCTTCGCTCTTGTTTATGCAAGTCCTGCTGGTTATGATGATGTAAAAATTGAATTGGATCGTTTAATTCAAGATAAAAATCGCAGTGAATATCGGCATAACTGGCTGAAATTATCTGATGATTTTTATGAAATTTACCGCAACAATGCAGCGTGGAATAACAGAGCTGCAGCGCTTTTTCGTTCTGCCTATGCGCTTGACCAAATGGCTCAGCGTTCATTTGTGCGTAAAGATGCGCAAAGTGCTATTGAACGCTATTTGTATTTAGTCAAAAAACATAAAAACAGCCCTCTTGCTGATGATGCGCTTTATAATGCTGCCAAGCTCGCCAATTCTGTGCTTCGGGATACAAAAAAGGCAAAAACCTATTTGAAGCAATGCATCAAAGATTATCCTACAGGCGATTATATCTTAAAAGCTAAGAAATATTATGCGGAAATTGGTGACAGGGCAATTGCTTCCCTTGGCAATGTTTCTCTTTCCCGTCCCAGTGCAAGCATTACGCTGACCAAGATCAATTCTCAATTGAAGAATGATGTTGTGCGCATTATTATTTCTATGGATACAATTTCTTCCTGGCGTGCAAAATACAAAGATGATCCAAAACGCCCCGGAGTTGTGATTACCCTGAATAATGTTGCGCCTTCAGAAAACATTGAGCTTGAGGATACATTCAAAAAACTTGGTATCTTTGTTGGCTATCAAATTGAATATAACGAAGAACAGGGTGCCAGTGTGGTCAGTCTGGAATTTTCTGACCTCTTGCGCTATGCTGTCAAAGCAGAAAAAGAGCCTGCCCGCCTCATTATTGAAGCCACAAATTCTTCTAAACAGCTGCGTTCCGGCATTAATGTAAAAGATGAAAGCCAGAAGAAAAAAGTCAGTGTAAAAGAAGAAAAAAGCAGCCAGAAACAAATTGATAAAAAGCTGCAAAAAACTGTCACTTCTAAAAATACTGCAAAAGTTGATAAAAATGATGTGCCTACCATGGCGTCAAAGATTGCCAGCCAATTGGGTTTGCGCGTAAAAACCATTGTGATTGACCCCGGCCATGGCGGAAAAGACCCCGGCGCTGTCAATAATGGCATCAAAGAAAAGGATTTCAATCTGGATGTGGCAAAACGTCTGGCAGGTGTATTGAAATCAGCTGGCTATACTGTGTATTTGACGCGTTCTGCCGATAAATATGTAGGACTCTACGAAAGAACAGATATTGCCAGAAAACATAAAGCAGATCTCTTTATCTCCCTGCATGCAAATTCCAGCAAAAATAAAAATGCAGAAGGCTTTGAAACCTATTATCTGGATTTCTCCAGCGATGAGAGTGCAATCAGACTTGCAGCCATAGAAAATGCCGATGTTGAAAAACGCGGACTCGGCGAAATGGAAAAGATTTTAGGGGATATGCTCTTGAAAGCCCGTATCCAGGAATCCAAACGGCTTGCGCATAAAGTTCAGCAAAATACAGTGCGCAAAGTGGCAAAAGCCGGCTATAAAGTACGAAGCAATGGTACAAAAGGCGCACCGTTTCATGTCTTGATCGGTTCTTCCATGCCCTGCATTTTGGTGGAAATGGGGTATACCTCAAGTACAGTTGAAGCAAAACGCATGAGCTCCGATAAATTCAGAAATTTTCTGGCGGAAGGCATTGCCAATGGCATACACCAGTATGCAAAAGAACTGAATAAATAAATTATGATAAATAACATTTGAAAGGGCGCTCATTTGAGCGCCTTTTTTTGACTGGTGTTTTTCTGTAAATTGTCTATAGTGGGCTTCGCACGTCTGATATGTGCAAAATATGTTTTGAGGATAGTATGAACTCCAAAAATTTTGGTCTCATTCAAGCAGCATTTTCTTCTATTTTTTTCGGCTGTATTCCGTTTTTTACACTGCCTTTGTATAAAGTTGGCTATACCAGTGATTTGGTGCTTTTTTATCGTTTTTTTGTAGCGTCTGTATTTATGGGAATTTTTCTTTTGCTGAAACGCGAAAGTTTTGCCATCTCTTTTAAATCGTTATGCAGTATTATGCTGCACGGGGCAAATTATTTTATTATTGCGTTGTTTTTGTTTCTTGCTTTGCGCTATGCAGACAGCGGCCTGGTGACCACGATTTTTTATACCAATCCTATTTTTGTGCTCTTGCTTTCCGTGATATTTTTTCATGAAAAATTGGAACTGTATAAATTTGTGCTCATTGTGATTACCAGTTTTGGGGTAGGGCTTTTGTCTGGCTTTTTTTCTGGAGGAGTTGTGATCAGCTTTTCCGGACTGGTGCTGAGTTTACTGGCTGGCATTGGCTATGCTGTGTATATTATGCTGCTCTTGAAACTGCCTGCCCATGATGTTTCACGGGAAGTATTTTCTTTTTATTTGTTCCTTTTTGGTGCATTGACAGCGCTTGTTTATATGCTCTTTTTTGGAAACTTCATTTTTGCAGCCACTATCCATGAATGGACAAATATTTTAGGTTCTGCCCTTATTACCGGGGTTGTTTCCAATATTTTACTTATTTATGCACTGCCTAAAATTGGCGCGGTGCTGACAGTAATTATTGGCGTTTTAGAACCGCTGACAGCTGTTTTTATTGGCATAATCCATTTCGGTGAAGACATGACTTTTGAAAAATTCCTTGGCATTCTTATTGTTGTCTGCGCCATTATTTTGCTGACTGTTATTCCTAATTTACGCAAGAACAGTATTTAAATTTTGAAAAAATTTTTAATAATGCTTGACAAGGGAGCTGGTTTAATTTTAAATGAATTTGAAATTGATTTTCAATATTGAAAAATGCAGATGTTTATGAGGAAAAGCCTATGTTTCCATTATCTTTAGCCCGCACCGGCGAAAAGCTGATAATACGAAAAATTAAGGCTGAACAAGAAATGAAGACCCGTTTTCAGGAGCTTGGTTTTTGTGAAGGCTCACCCATTACCATTGTGAATGTAGAACGGGGAAATCTTATTGTCAAAACAAAAGGCAGTTCCTATGCGATCGATAGGGATTTTGCACAAACCATTTTTGTGAGTTAAAAGTATGTACACATTGAAAGATGCTCCCATTGGCAGTTTTGTGAAAGTTGTAAAAGTTCATGGTGAAGGGCCTGTCAGACGCAGAATTATGGATATGGGAATTACAAAAGACTGTAAAATTGAGCTGGTAAGAACAGCTCCCCTTGGTGACCCTATTGAAGTAACTCTGCGCGGCTATATGCTTTCTATTCGTAAAGCTGATGCCGCCATGATTGAAGTTGCGCTTGAGGATTAAAGGAGAAAAAGATGAGTATTACTATTGCCTTGGCTGGTAACCCAAACAGCGGGAAAACCACCATGTTTAATGATTTGACTGGCAGTAACCAATATGTTGGGAACTGGCCCGGAGTAACTGTTGAAAAGAAAATGGGTTACTTTAAAGATGATAAAGAAATTCAAATTCAAGATTTGCCCGGGATTTATTCTTTGTCTCCCTATACTCTGGAAGAAGTCGTTTCCCGGAACTTTTTGTTGGATGAAGCTCCTGATGCTATTTTAAATATCGTTGATGCCAGCAATATTGAGCGGAATTTGTATTTGACTACACAACTTTTGGAGCTTGGCATTCCTGTTGTTATTGCGCTGAATATGATTGATGTTATCCGCAAAAAGGGCGATACCATTAATGTGCAGGAACTGGAAAGAGTTTTTGGCTGTCCTGTTTTTGAAACCTCTGCGCTGTTGAAGCAAGGTTCAAGGGAAGCAGTGATGAAAGCTGTGGAACTTGCCCAAATGAAGAAAGAGCAGCGGCATTTGCCTTCCATTTTTGAGGGAACTGTTGAGCATTCCATCGCCCATATTGAAGAAATTATCGAAAATATGGTGCCTGCTGATAAAGTTCGCTGGTATGCAATCAAGCTCTTTGAACGGGATAAAAATATTCAGGAAAAACTGAGCTTGAGTCCGGAACAGCTGGCGCATATTGGAGAACATATTGCACACTGCGAAAAAGATTTGGACGACGATTCAGAAAGTATCATCATCAGTCAGCGTTATTTGTTTGTAACCAAGCAGATTGAGCATTTGGTAGAGAAAAAGAACCCTACTGAACAAACATTTTCTGAAAAAGTTGACAATATTATTACCAACCGTTTTTTTGCGATACCTATTTTTGCCTGCATTATTTTCCTTGTCTATTATATTTCCGTGACAACGCTCGGCACTATCGCCACAGATTATACCAATGACGTGATTATCGGCGAAATCGTTCAGGGAAATTTGACTGCTTGGCTTGAGCAAACCAATACCAGTCCATGGCTTGTGGATTTGGTTGTCAATGGTATTGTGGGCGGTGTCGGTGCTGTGCTTGGCTTTGTGCCGCAAATTTTGATGGTTTCCTTCCTGCTCGCCATTTTGGAAGATATTGGCTATATGGCGCGTATTGCCTTTATTATGGATAAAGTTTTCCGTAAGTTTGGACTTTCCGGCAAGTCATTTATTCCTATGCTGATCGGCAGCGGCTGCGGTATCCCCGGGGTTATGGCGTCCCGTACTGTGGAATCAGAAAGCGACAGAAGAATGACGATTTTGACAACGACCTTTATTCCATGCAGTGCAAAACTTCCTATTATCGCTCTGATTGCCGGTGCGCTTTTTGGCGGTGAATGGTGGGTTGCACCTTCTGCGTATTTTATGGGTATTTTTGCCATTGTAACGTCAGGCATTATGCTCAAAAAGACAAAATTTTTTGCTTCTATCCCCAGTCCTTTTGTGATGGAACTGCCTCCTTATCATTTGCCTGTTTTAGGAAATATTCTGCATGTTACAGTTGAACGCGGCATTTCCTTTATGCGCAAAGCAACAACCATTATTTTGCTTTCTTCCATCGTGCTGTGGTTCTTGCAGGGCTATGGCTTTGCAGACGGCTCTTTCTATGCGGTGGAAAATAATAATGAAAGCCTGCTTGCTGATATCGGCAATATTTTTGCTCCGATTTTTGCTCCTGTGGGCTTCGGCTCATGGCAGGCAACAGTGGGCAGTATTACCGGGCTGATTGCAAAAGAAAACGTTGTGGGTACGCTTGGTGTTCTGTATGGCTTTGCTGAAGTTGCTGAAGACGGGCAAGAATTTTGGATTTTGTTTGCCAACGATTTTACCAAGGTTTCAGCCTATGCATTTCTTATTTTCAATTTGCTCTGCGCTCCCTGTTTTGCAGCCATTGGGGCGATTAAGCGTGAAATGAACAATCCAGCCTGGACTTGGTTTGCCATTACCTTCCAATGCGTGCTTGCCTATGTTGTCGCGCTGATTATTTATCAGGTGGGAACCTTTGCAGTGACTGGGCAATTTACCTTTGGCACAGTGTGCGGCTTTGCGGCAATTTTGCTTTTTGTTTGGCTTTTGGGAAGAAAGAACCCTTATACTAATGCATAAGAGGAAAAGATCATGAGTGATATTATTGTTCTTGCGGTTATTGCAGTGACTGTGATTTTTGCCATAAAGCAAATTCGAGCAAAAAAGACCTGTAATTACTGTGATAAATGCAGTAAAGGTCAAAATTGTAAAAAGTAGCTTCCATTAAAAATGTAAAATTATAAAGAGTGACAATTTCTATTGCCACTCTTTTTTTGTATAATTTTTATTTGATATGCATGCGTTAAGTTTTTTGAGAGCAGTAAGCTTGACTTAATATATATATATATATCGTTATTACGCAAATTTTTATTTAAAGTGAGTGAGTAACGATGAAGTTTATCAGCTACCAAGAAAGAAGAAATAAAGAAAACATATTAATTAGACGCTATAAGGTGTATAATTTTTTGTTCTTCAAAATAAAAAAGAAAGTGCTGCCTGTTTTTGGTGAAAATAATACAATCATTATTGGCGGACGGGAATTAACGGAAGATGATAAACAACTTCTTGATAAAGCAGGAAAAATAACTATCGTAGGGAATAATAATGTTGTTGAGTTAGCTGATATAACTAATTTAAATTGTAATATTTGGGTACAAGGAAATAATAATAGAATTTCTATTGGAAAGTGTAAAAGCTTGACAAATATACATGTTTCGATGCCTCAGAATTGGGATAATAGAGAATTAATTATTAATGATTTTCGTTATTTTCAGAATGTTGGATTTTCAGTTATAGGAAATAATCGTAAAATTCATGTTGGTAAGGATTGTATGTTTTCAAGTGGAATTAATGTTTGGACAACAGATTTTCATCCTATTTATGATTTAGAAACAAATAAACGCGTTAATGAGGAACAGGATATTATAATTGGTGACCATGTATGGTTAGGACGAGAAATTTTTATTTCTAAAGGAAGCATTATCCCTTCTGGTTGTGTGATAGGTGCAAAATCTTTTGTGAATAAAGCCTTTACAAAGGAAAATACTATTATTGCAGGAATACCGGCAAAAGTGGTGAAAGAAAATATTCGCTGGGAATAATGCTGAATTGTCAAGCCAAGTGCGACACTTCGCATAGAAAGACCTGCAAAGGAGTTTTCCGGTTTAAGCATTTTCTTGGACGATTATTGATAATCTCCGGTTTTTGCCTAAGTTCTTGTTGTGTTACCTTTGCCAAGTCGTTTTGTTTTGGGTAAAACTCCCTCAGCTTTCTCCGGCGGTTCATCTGGAGGAGGTTCCGGCGGTGGCGGCGGAGGCTGGTAAGCGGTAATAAACAAATTAAATCACGAGGTGTTTATGAAAAATTTGAGCTGTATTTTGGTAATGTTGCTGTTCATGGTATTTGCTTTTGCCGTCAATGCTGACAATTCTATGGCTATGGGCATGCAAAAAGAAGCAATAAAGGATCGCGGCGGTGAGGATATACAAAATTATGAAACAATATTAAAAGAACTTTCCAGTATTCCCAGTAAAGAAGCGTTGAATGATCCAAAAACATATGATGAAGATTTTTTTTAGATTGAAGGTTCTATTGGAATATATGAAGTCTGCAAATATGGAAATCGTGAAAAACTTGGGTACACAATACAGGATATTAATGCTGACGGCATCGCTGAACTGATTGTTGGTGAAATTGCAGAAACAAAAGACAATGCAAGTTTTGGAAGCAAGGTATACGCGGTGTATACACATTTTGACGGCAAGATTTATTGCGCCTTGGAAAGGTATGCCAGAAACAGTTATGAAATATTGAATAACGGCATGTTTTTCGATTTAGGTTCAGAAGGAGCCACGCATACGATTTTTGGTTCTTACGCACTTTATTCCGGTGCAAAGGTTTCCTATGAAAAAGATGAAACATGTCAGGAAATCCTTTATTATCATAATACAACAGGCGACTTTGACAGAACTGTTTCAGAAATTATTTCCGAGGATAGCTTCGATAAAACCCTGAATACATATAATGAGCGGATTAAACAAATACAGTTTACACCGCTTAAGGCACTTTCTTCTAAGAAATTTTAGACAGTTAATTAAATTATATCCCATAGAAATAGCATGAACTGTTGGGTTGTTCTTTCTATAAACATGGTATCATCATTTTTTTGATAAATGCAAACTGCCATTTTGGATTTATCAAAAAATGCAGTTGTGTTAATAAGTTCTGATGTCTTTATCATTGCATAGCTTTAGTTTTTTGTTTTAATGACCTGCTGCACTATACTGCATTTGAGGTTAAAACCACTCTTCTGAGCAAAAAAATGATTGATTATAGTTTAGGATATGGTTATAAATAAAGACATCTGTGTGTCTTTGTAGCTCAGTAGGATAGAGCGTCCGCCTCCTAAGCGGAAGGCCGTGGGTTCGACTCCCGCCAGGGACACCAGTTTTAAAAAATTATGCCCTATATAATTAACTATAGGGCTTTTTATTTTTATGAAGAATTCGAATAATACTGGCTTATTTTATAGTGTTACGCAAGCCATGTGACCAGACAATAGGAAATAATCCAAATGGCAATATCGAGCATAAGGGGCGGGATTATTTTTCCATTGAGGATGCTTTTCAGTGTAATAATCACAGAAAGGACTTTGCCAATAAAGGTAAAGAAGGCAAAACCCAAGGCTGCCAGGAAGCCCATTTGCAGGAAAACAAAGAAAATAAGGGCAAGAGTGATAATTCCTGTGAGGCAGGAGTCGTTCATGCCTGCACTGTGCATGGTATATTGTGTAAAAAGAGGTGATTGTCTGAAACTGAATTGTCTGCCTGACTGTCTTCCATTTGATGCATTTTGATAGTTGGTGTCGCCGTCGTCAACAATTTCAGGTTCAATTACATCTTCTTTATTTTGTTCCTGGTTTCTTTTCTCTTGTTCTTTTCTTTCAGCTATTTTTTTTTCCAGATTAGGGTGGTGATAGAGTTCATGGATTTGGCGTTCACAGGTTTTACAATAGCCATTTTCTAATATAGATTTACAAAAGGGACATCTCATTTTTTATCCTTATTTTTTGCAGGAAGAACTGCATGTGCCGCAGCTTGAAGCAGAACAGGAAGAACTGCGTTTTGGAAAAGGAATACGTGGGGTGGCAACAAAAGTATCGTCGATTACATCAATAAAAATACCGCCACATTTTTTCAATAATTCTGCATTGATACAGAAAGTATAATTTTGTGCATTGATAATTTCATCGCCATTAATTGGTGTATCCAAAATAAATTCCAGCCGAGAACTTTGTTCTCCCGGGGCGAGATACAGGCGAATGGGCTTTTTTTCCTGACTTAAAAAAAATGCATCCAATTCTTTTTGAGCATTTAAACTAATTTCTATCATTGCTTGTAATAAAGGTATTCCCACAAAAATGTGGGAATACGGTATAAATTAGATTGAGCAGGATCCGCCGCTGCTGCAGCCTGAGCAGCCGGAAGATCCAGCAGGGGCATTCAGTGGAATATCGGGTTCAACATTGAAGCCTAAATAGGTAATATCAATGGTTGCACCACCGATTTGAGAAAGCAGGCTTGTTTCGATGCAAAAATCAAATCCATCTACTTCCATAGTTGTATCATCTGATTTGGACTCATCCAGAGCCAAAGATAATTTAGGCCCACGTCAGCCGCCTGGGGCTAAAAATACACGGATAGTGCTTTTTTCTTTGTCAGCAAAAAAAGCATCAAGTTCTTTTTTTGCATTTTCTGTTAATTTAATCATTTTTCCTCCAACGCTAAAAAGCGTGGTTTTTATAGGATTTAAAATAGGTTGGAAATGGCAATTTGTCAATGCTAGAATTTTGACAAACAAGGTGAGATAACACTAACTTATTGATAATTCAGCAGAGTTTTTAAAAGTTAATTTTTGCAGAAAATAATTTTTAAGATTTTATTTGCAATAATTATGTATTTTGGTAAAGTTAAAGAAAGTTTTATATGCAGTAACCCATAGGAGTTATTATGAAAGTTCTGATGAATAAAGGCGATATGGAACGTACTTTGGAACGTCTTGCCTATCAAATTATGGAAAAATATGAAAATTTAGATAACCTCATTTTGGTGGGCATAGTTCGCCGCGGGGTGTATTTATCCAATAGATTAGCCAAAATTTTACAGGAAAAAACAGGCAAAAACGTTACTCAGGGAACGCTGGATATCAGCTTGTACCGTGATGATTGGACGACGCTCGCTGCAATTCCAGAGCTCACCGCGTCAGATATTCCTGTCACTATTGAGGGAAAACGGGTAATTTTAGTGGATGATGTGCTGTATTCAGGCAGAACCGTGCGGGCTGCCCTGGAAGCTTTGCAGGATTATGGGCGTTCCTGCTCCATTGAACTGCTTGTGCTTGTAGACAGAGGGCACAGAGAACTGCCTATTTATGCTGCCTATGTGGGTAAGCAGGTAAATACTGCAAAAAGTGAACAAATTGACGTACTTTTGGAAGATTTAGACGGTATTGATGAAGTTCGGCTTTTGCCCAATTAAGGAAGCATATGAATACAGAAGAGAAATATCTGGAACGCCTGGAAATACTTGTTGAAGAAGAAGACTTTGCCCTTGCAGAGGCTCTTGTGGGGCAGAGCATGAGTTATGGCTGGGAAGAAGAAAGCCTTGCCACAGGACAAATAAAGCTGACTGTGCATTGTGAAGACGGTGAAATTTTAGATACGCTTGCAGGCCAGGTCAAAGATTTCTTGCCGGAAGCAGTGTGTTCCCGCTCTAAGATTGTGCAGGCTGACTGGACAAATGCCTGGAAAGAATATTTTACGCCCATTGAAGTGGGAGATTTTGTGATTTTGCCTCCATGGCTTGCTGAAAGCTATGAAAATACAAAAAATCTGCACACCATTATTATTGAGCCAAAATCTGCTTTTGGCACAGGCCATCATGCCAGCACTGTGCTTTGTCTGAAAGCTATTACAACCTTGTACCATGAGGGAAAAATCAAGGCAGGACAACGCTTTTTAGATCTTGGCACTGGGACGGGTATTTTGGGAATTGCCTGCACAAAATATGGTTTAACCGGCAATGGGCTTGATATTGAAAGCCTGGCTGTGGATAATGCAAGAGAAAATTGTGCCTTGAATAAGGTGCAGGGCTTTGATATTGAGCTTGGCAGCATTGAAAAAGCAAAAAGCCAGCAATATGATGTGGTTATTGCCAATATTTTGGCTAAGCCGCTGCGGGAAATGGCAGAAGATATTATGGCAGTCACAAATGATAATATGGTGTTGATTTTATCAGGCTTTTTAGGAATACAAGTTGACGATTTGGAAAAAGCCTATGCAAAAATGGGAAAAGCCCGTCAGTTCAGACAAGAAACTGATATGAAAGACGGTGAATGGATTTCTCTGTATTGGGGATAAATTTTATTTTTTGTAATTTTGTAAAATTATATGATAAAACAAAATCGTTATAGACATTGTCTATAACGGTTTTGCGTATAGGGGGGTTGGGGGAGATAATCTCCCCCAAAGAAAAGAAAAAATAACTATATTCGTCCGGTTCCGCCGCAATGAGGGCAAGGGGTGCTGTTGTCGCATTTGGGGCAGCTTAAAGGAATATACACTTTTGCGCCGTGGCAGCGTTTACAGGTTTCTTTTGTGCCGTCTTCGTGTTTGATATAACCGCGTCCGCTGCAGCCCATGCAAAGAATTTGTCTTTGGCCACCCCAACAAACACCACAGGATTGTCTGCCAGTTCCATTACATTTTGGACATTCTGCCATAATACTTCTCCTTAAATTTTATGATTTTGTTGTAATTGTTGTAATAATTCATAGCTGTTATGCTTTTCAATGCACGCGCCTTTCAAGATGCGTTCCTGCATTTCAGGACTGTGGATTTCATGCAGTGTGTGAGCGCTGCTGCCAAGCACAAGCTTTGCCCCGTATTTTTGGGCGAGCTTAGCAATATGGGCATTGGTATAAGCATGCTTCTGATGCGTGGAAATTTCCAAAAACACATTGTTTTCTTTTGCCAATTCTACACATTTTTCATCAATGAGTCCAGGATTGAACAAAATATCTGCCTTTGCCGTAATGGCAGAAAAATTGGTACCCTTTTCCACAATATCGCTTATGCTTTCACCGTGTACTCCAATCAGCGAAATGCCCAGTCCCCGATAAAATTGTATTGTTTCTTCAAGCAGTGCAGGGGGAATATGCTGCAGCTGCACCCCAAAAAAGATTTGCATATCATAGTAAATGGAAAGTTTATGGACAAACTGTTGTTTTTCCATAAGCTGCAGGAGAAACGGAGAAGTTTTGATATGGTCTTTGTGCAGGGCACTGGCAGCTGTATCGCCGGCGCTGGGGATGTATTCTGCGGTTACAATGAGCGCAATGGCCCTGAGCCCTAAGTTTTTGGCATAAATAATGGTAGAGCTCAGGGGCATTTGCTCATTTATTTCAATATGAAAATCAAACATGGCTTAACGTTTATCAATAATACGCTTTGCTTTACCGTCAGTTCTTTCAATGGTCTTGGGTTCAACAAGACGAACTTTAGTTGTAACACCAAGGAATTCCTTGATTGTCTTTTGGATCTTTTGTTCGCGCTGCTGCAGACCCTTAATGGTATCAACAAAGGAATCTTCTGCAATTTCTACAAGGATTTCAACAGTATCCAGAGCGCCTTCTCTATTGACAATAATTTGATAATGAGGAGCAGTGCCTTCAGCGTCAATAATAATGCCTTCGATTTGCTGCGGATAAACGTTTACGCCGCGGATAATCAGCATATCATCGGAGCGACCCTTGAGACGGCTTATGCGTCTGAAGGTTCTGCCGCAGGCACAAGGAGTATTATTGATAGAGGTAATATCTCTTGTTCTGTAGCGCAGAAGCGGCAGACCTTCTTTGGTCAGGGTAGTGATAACAAGTTCGCCTTCTTCGCCGTCAGGCAATTGTTCACCGGTGACGGGGTCAATAATTTCAGGATAGAAATGGTCTTCCTGAATATGCATAAGGCCATTGGCGCTGGATTCACATTCACAGGCAACGCCAGGGCCCATAACTTCAGATAACCCATAGATATTATAGGCTGTTATATCGAGTTTTTCTTCAATTTCATGGCGCATAACTTCTGTCCATGGTTCAGCTCCAAAAACACCAATACGCAAAGGAAGATCTTTGAAATTGATGCCGGCTTCAGCGCCAGCTTCATAAAGATAGAGCGCATAGGAAGGGGTGCAGCAAAGGGCTGTTGCACCAAAGTCACGCATAAGCTGAACCTGACGTTTGGTTGAACCGCCAGACATAGGAATTGCCACCGCGCCTAATTGTTCAGCACCATAGTGAGCACCCAGTCCGCCGGTGAAAAGCCCATACCCATAGGCAATATGGATCATATCTTTTTGGGTCAGGCCGCAGGCAGTGTAGGAACGAGCCATGCAATTTGCCCAGTTCTTGATATCGCGGTTGGTATAGCCGACAACAGTTGCTTTACCTGTTGTTCCGCTTGAAGCATGCAGACGCACAATATTTTCCTTTGGCATGGCAAAGAGACCATAGGGATAATTATCACGCATATCTTGCTTTTCCGTAAAAGGTAAATACTTGATATCAGAAAGAGATTTGATGTCCTTGGGTGTTATGCCAATCTCGTCAAATTTTTGTTGGTAAAATGGTACATTGGCGTAAAGTCGGGCACAGAGGTCTTGTAATCGTGTGAGCTGCAAATTTTTTAATTCATCTTTTGGCAAGGTTTCCAAATCTTGTTGAAACATCATGGTTCTATACTCCTTACAACCTTTTACAAAGAATAATTTTTTATGCATTATTTTTTGATAGAGGTCAAGACAAAGCATAGCGGGAAAAAAGCATAAAATCCTATTTGTGCTTGGGAAAAAATTTTGCTAAAGTAGAAAAAAATTTATTGGAGTATATGAATGGCAAAAGAAAAAAAATTCTCGCTTATGCCTACAAAAGAAAAAGCAGAATATATTTATACCTGGTTAGTTGAAAGTAAAGCAAAAGATATCAAAGTGTTAGATATTAAAAGCACTGTGACGGACATGGTGATTATTGTTTCTGCAAGTTCCGCCAGACATGCAAAAAGTTTGGCTGACCATATTATCATGGAAAGCAAAAAAGAAAATTTTGAAATTTTATCCACTGAAGGTTATCAGGCAGGAACGTGGGTTCTTGTGGATTTAAATGATATAGTTGTCCATATTTTCCAGGAAGATACACGCGAGCTTTTCCAATTGGAAAGCTTATGGCATGAAGCAGAAAGTGTTGTTCTTTCTGAACGGGCAAAAAAGGCATAATTATGAAAAGTATACCAAAAACATTATTGCTTATTTTAGACGGATACGGGCTTGCTCCAGAAAGCGCCGGCAATGCAGCAAAACTTGCGAATACACCATATCTGGATAAAATCATTGCGGATAAAAATCTGGCACAATTAAATGCCTCTGGTGAATTTGTAGGACTTCCTGCCGGATTTATTGGCAATTCCGAAGTGGGGCATTTAAATATCGGGGCAGGACGTGTTGTTTTGCAGGATATGAAAGCAGTTGACGCGGCTATTGCAAATGGTGATTTTTATAAAAATCCCGCTTTGCTGGATCTTTGTGCAAAAATAAAGAATGCCCATGGACGCTTGCATTTGATGGGGCTTTTATCTGACGGCGGTGTGCACAGCCATATTAACCATATTAAAGCCCTGCTTCGTTTGGCAAAGGAACAAAATGTTCCTGTGTACTTGCATGCCTTTATGGACGGACGCGATACATCTCCAACTTCAGGCGTCAACTATGTACAGGAAATTCTTGCCAGCATGCAGGAACAGGGCGGAAAACTTGCCAGTGTGTGCGGCCGTTTTTATGCCATGGACAGAGATAAACGCTGGGAACGCGTGGAAAAAGCCTGGCATATGCTTGTTGACGGGGAAGCGGATACGGCAAATGCTGCCGCAGATGTTTTGACTGCGTCCTATGCGAAAGATATTACTGATGAATTTATTGAACCGCATTTGCTTTTGCCCAAAGATGAAGCAACCGTGCAGGATAATGATGGTATTTTCTTCTTCAATTTTAGAGCTGACCGGGCGCGGGAACTGGTGCATGCCTTTTTAGATACAGATTTTTCTGGATTTACTCGCAAAAAAGCTCCAAAAGTATTTTTGGCGTCCATGACAGCCTATGAAGCAGATTTGCCTCTTCCTGTTGCGTTTGGCAAGGATGTTTTGCCTAATACCTTGGGCGAATGGGTTGCAGCGCATGGCTTCAAGCAATTACGTATTGCAGAAACAGAAAAATATGCTCACGTTACTTATTTCTTTAGCGGCGGCAGAGAAGAAACCTTTGCAAATGAAGAAAGAATTTTGGTTAATTCTCCAAAAGATGTGGCAACCTATGATTTAAAACCGGAAATGAGTGTATTTGAAGTTACAGAAAAGCTTATCTCTGCCATCAAGAGCACGAAATTTGATTTTATTGTCTGCAACTTGGCGAATCCTGATATGGTTGGGCATACGGGCAATCTTCAAGCCGCGATTAAAGCTTGTGAAGCCGTGGATACCTGTGCTGCAAAAATAGTGGAAGCAGCATTCGCAGAAGATATGTATGTTTGTGTGACAGCTGACCATGGCAATGTGGAAGAAATGATCGACAGCAAAGGCAAACCACAAACAGCCCACAGCATGAATAAAGTACCATTTTTACTTATGCACAAAGACGGTTCATTACAAGTGGAGAAAGAAGGCAAACTGGGCGATATTGCTCCTACTTTGCTTGCTCTTTGGAAACAGGAAAAACCTGCTGAAATGGACGGACAGTCCTTACTTTAGGAGAATGTATGAGTACTGTAAAACCTGTTGCGCCTAATGGGGTTGAGTTGATATTTTTTTATAATTGCCCCCATTGCGGACAAAAAAACGCGCTTATTGCACCTCTTGCTCCAAGTTCTGTGAAATGTGAAAATTGTCAGCAAAATTTCCCTATTTTGCCCGTCAATGCTCGAAGCATACAGTATATAAAACTTATGCTGGGAAATGGCAGTTCCGCCGTGGATTTGGATTATTTTTAATCATAGTATTTTACTATCTTTTTTATTTTTCTTGGGGGGAATAATTCTCCCCAAGCCCCCTACACGCAAAACCGTTATAGACTTTGTCCATAACGGTTTTGTTTTTGTAATTTTAAAATATTCTCTAGATAGTGTCGTCAATTAACTTTTAATTTTTGCAAAACTCTGTTATCCTCCT
>CAJTRG010000013.1 GCA_910578585.1 uncultured Mailhella sp. | reverse complement strand
AAAATGTGGAGTAAAATAAAATCAATCTTGCGACACTTTGAGGCTCGCACGCACGAAGAATTAATTAAAGCTATAAAAATAGCTCTTGAAAAAATTACACCTCTTGACGCTAAAAACTGGTTTAAATCTTGTGGGTATTATTCTTAATGTTACAAGGAAGCGCTCTAAACTCTAAGAAGTTGTCGAACGGCTGTATCAGGAGCGATGAGGGGGTATGGGGGAGCGGTAGCCGTTTGCGAGTTTACGAGCATTACGGATAGCGACAGCAGAGATAATCATTTCCCCCATAAAAATTAACAAAAAAAAGGAAGAAAATTTTTCTTCCTTTTTCATTTTATCAAAAAAACAATGTAATTTTACCTACTTTTCAAAAATAATGCATGCATAACTCACTCATTTTTACTTGGGAACAGAATGCTTGCCTGTCCAACTTTCAATAATTAATTCAAGTAATGTAATACCTTGTACATGTTCTGGGCCAAAATATGCATTATAAAGCTCTGTATCTACCGCACTTGTATGCTTTTCATCTTTATCAAAAAAGGAATTATGTTTTGTAACACATTGTAATCCATAAATTTTTTCTTTTTCATCTTCCACAATTCGCATAGTTCCTATGCCACAAACAGACTCATAGACCATAGAATAATCACAGGCATTTTTGCCTCGAAAAACACTGACATCTTTCTCAATTTCAAAAGCAACACAAGGATCTTTTCTCAATAAATCCAACTTCTTACCACTTGCTGCCACGTGAAAATACAAGGATTTTTTATCTCCTTGATGATCAAAACCATAGCAGAGAGCCACAACATAAGGATATTTATCATCATGCATGGCAACGTGACAAACACGGGCATTTTGAACGATTTGCAGAATTTCTTCTTCAGAAGTTATTTCTTTATCTTTTCTTCTCACAACAATCCTCCTTGGGTTTTGATTAAGTATACAAAAAAAGCACTGGCATATCCAGTGCTTTTTTAAAATAAAATATTTTGTCAGCACAAATTAATGTTTATGTCTGTCGTTTAACATTTTTACTGCACAGAACTTTCCGCACATTGCGCATACTTCTTCATCCTTATGCGGTGCACGGCGTTCGATAACAGCTTGAGGGTCAAGAGCAGCTTTAGTCATGCCGTCCCAGTCAAGAGCCTTTCTGGCCTTGTTCATGGCATTTTCACGTTCAATTGCATGCTTTCTGCCGAGTGCAAGTTCACCAGCCTGTGCAGCAATCTTAGAGGCAATAATACCGGCAATAACATCATCCACAACAGGCAATGCCAAGTGCTCCGCCGGAGTCAGATAGCAAAGGAAATCAACACCTGCTTGTACGCCGAGCGCGCCGCCGATAGCTCCGGCAATATGGTCGTGTCCTGCTGCACAGTCCATGGTCAGAGGCCCAAGGACATAGATAGGCGCATTATAGGTCAATTGCTTGATAATTTGGATATTGGAAGCAATTTGGTGCATGCGGACGTGGCCAGGGCCTTCAATCATGGTTTGCACGCCAGCTTCACGGCTGCGGCGCACAAGCTGTCCAAGAGTAATTGCTTCTTCAATTTGTGCAGCATCACCGGCATCATCACCGCCGCCGGGACGAAGCGCATCCCCAAGAGAAATGGTGACGTTATGTTTCAAACAAATATCCAATAATCTGTCGTAATTGACGAGAAGTGGATTTTCTTTATCATTATCAAGCATCCAGCGGGCAAGCATGGAACCGCCGCGGGAAACAATACCCATAACACGGCCATATTTTGGATCATTATCATCACCAAACTGTGCACCTTTGCGGGTAATGCCACAGTGCAGAGTCATGTAGTCAACGCCTTGTTCTGCCTGTTTTTCCACTTCCTTGAAAAGGATTTCAGGATCCATGGAAGAAATAGGCATATCCTTATCTAAAATTTGTTGGCCAACAGCATACATAGGCACTGTACCAATAGGTTTATGCCAGGCGTCAATCATCATTTTACGGGTGGCATCCAAATCGCCTTGAATGGATAAATCCATAATGGTATCAGCACCAGCTTCAATACAGGCTTTGATCTTATTCTTTTCAGAATCAAGGCAGTGAGTCAAAGGTGAAGTACCAATATTGGCATTGATCTTTACTCGTGCAGGCTGTCCAACAATAATAGGTTCAAGATTAGGGTGATTAGGGTTACCAAGCAAAACCATGGTACCTGCATTGATACCAGCTTCCAGTTCTTCAACTGAAAGACCTTCATAAGCAGAAAGAGCTTTTGCGTGTTTGTCAAAAAGAGCTTTCAACACTTTGTTTTCAGATAACATACTTACTTCCTTTTGACGCCAAAAAAAAAGCGCCATGAATTTATGACGCGAGGTTTTAGCTTTCCTACGGCAGAATGACCTGCGTCAGGTTCAAAGGGTCAGGATGAAAATCCTATCTCAGACCTTGCGGTCCCCCCCAGCAACAGATTTCTTATACTTCTTTTTCTCTGCATTGGCAATAATTTTTTATATAGTATATATACCGCGCAAAAATTATAAAAAAATTATTGTTATTTATAAAAAAAAGGACACCCTTTCGGGTGTCCTTTATATTCTTCAAGAGATTACTCTCTGCATAAATCAAATGATTTATTTGAAGTTCTTTGCATCCAAGTGTTCGTACTTTGGCAAGAAACGAGTTGGGAGTGCAAGAGCGTCACGACGGAATGGAGGAGCGAGTCTCCAGCCATCGGTCATGATTTCAACAACTGCTGGACGGCGGTTCTTGCGAGCTTCTTCAAGAGCATTCTTGAGGTCAGCTTGGTTGTTTACTTTATAACCGTCAGCACCCATTGCTTCACCAATCTTAGCATAAGAATTTGACCAGATGTCAGATCCTACGAAACGGTTGTTGTAGAAGTCAATTTGGTTTTTCTTTTCAGCACACCATGCACCGTTATTGTATACAGTAGCAATAACTGGGAGGTTGTATTGAACAGCAGTTGGAACTTCGAACAAGCTCATACCCCAAGCGCCGTCACCAGCGATTGAGAGAACAGGATCCATGCATTCTTTTTCATTCATAGCTAATTGAGCACCAAGAGCTGCTTGATAAGCAAAACCAGTGTTACCGAAAGTAAGGGTAGCAATGTGGCGTTTTGGATTCTTGAAGCGGAGATAGCTGTTAGCTGTAGAAGAAGTGTTACCGATATCGGTAGTAGCAATAGCATTGTGGTTGTAAACGAAGTCACCAACAACTTCTAATGCTTTACGTGGGTGCATGAGGGTTTCGCCGTCACGGGTACCAACAGGTTCATTAGCGATTTCGTTGATTTCGTTGTGCCATTGTTCGAGTTCGGATTTTACCAAGTTGTATACTGGTTGGAGTTCTGCGTCTGTTTTAGCTTTGAGAGCTGCTTGGAGACGTTTGAAGAGTTCTTCAGAAGCGTCTTTAGCATCAGCGCAAAGACCAACTTCAACTGGGTGAGTTTTTGCGATGTGTTGTGGGTTGATATCAATTTGAACAATCTTAGCTGTTTTTGGGAAGTAGTTGATATCATATTGTGGGAGAGTACCAAAATAAGACAAACGAGTACCAATAGCGAGGATAACGTCTGCTTTTTGGAGAATTCTCATAGCTGCTTTTGAACCCATGTAACCGATAGGACCAGTCCAGAATGGGTCATCGCAAGGATATGCGTCGTTGTGGAGGTAAGTAGTAGCAACAGGAGCACCAAGGAATTTAGCCATTTCTTGTACTGTTTTTACGCAGTCAGCATCAACAACCCCACGACCTGCAACGATTACGAGGTTTTTAGCGTTTTTGATAACTTCAACAGCGTGTGCAAATTGTGCTGGGTTGCCGATACCACCAGGAGCAACACGATATTGGTGAGGTTTCAAGATTTCTTCTTCGAGTTCGCCGTAGAAGTAGTCACGAGGAATATCTACAAGAACTGGTCCGCGTTGTGCATAAGCGGTACGGAATGCAGTACGCATAATGTCGCCGGCACGTTTTGGATGAGGAACACGGATAGAAGCTTTAGTAATAGGTTTGAAGAGGTTCCATGTATCACATTCTTGGAAGCCATCCCAACCGATAGATACTGAGCCAGCACTTGGGGAAATGATAACCATTGGGGTGTGAGCCATGTTAGCGGTAGCAACTGCTGTAACGAAGTTGGTAACACCAGGACCGTTTTGGCCAACTACAACACCAGCTCTTCCTGTAAGACGGCAATATGCGTCTTCCATGTGACCAGCTGTTTGTTCGTGACGAACAGAAATAAAATCAATACCTGCTGCAGGGAAGAGGTCGAGAAGGTCCATATAAGCTGAACCCATAATACCGCCAACGTGGGTAATACCTTCGTTAACGAGTACTTCGGCCATAGCTTCACTAGGAGTCATTTTAGGCATGATAATCCTCCGAGAAAAAACTCTTTTGTTAAATGTTAATGTGTTATAAATTCCAAATACCAATCTCACAATAAGAATTGATATTATCCAATACCAAATAGTCAGAGACTATGTGTAACTGACTTTTATACTGCATATAGTGTGCCGAATATAAAAAGCGCATATAATTCAGTTGTGAAAAAATGTGCACGAATTCATTATCTCACAAATAATTCATTTTTGGGTTACTTATTCAATTTTGTTAAAAATTCAATGCATTTTTGACTCAATTTTTTGCTATTTTTTATCATTTCAGCAGGTTAAAAAAGAATTCAAATCTGTATTCAAAGCTTTCTTCTCTTTTATTCATTTTATATAATATACTGATTTATATATGTTTTGTCCAATAAGAATTAATATCTACTGCAAGCTTCCTATTCTCTATCCTTTAATATTCCCCTGAGCTAAAATTTAATGCTGTTAACGGTAAAAAGTTTTCACGACAAAAACGGCATAATTGTGACAAAAAAAACAAAAGCAATCATCCGCAAAGCAATTTTCCCCAAAAGTAAATAGAATTTTTATTTTTACTCTATGATTTCATATAGTTACATTTTTTCAATGCAAATACAACTTGATTTATTTACTTTCATGTGATAATCAATGCAAATACAACTTAGAAATAAATTTCACCAGATAAATGGGAATATTATGTCAAGTAATACGTACCAAGAAATTTTTAAAAAACTTTTAGCAGATAATTCATTTCCTTTTTGTGCCTGTTTAATTACCCAAAAAACGGGCAAAATCATAGCTCTTAATAAAAATGCTCTCTTCTATTTTGATGTTCCTGAGAAAAAAATCATTGGTAAAGAATTACCTGCGGTTTTTCAAAAAATTGGAGTTACAGAATTTGAGTTTTTAGGAAAAGACGCTCCGGAAAATTGCATTCAAGCCTTTACCAACGGGCATAAAACATTTCTCTATTTTTTGAAACAAATTCAGCAGGACAGTACTACTCCGCCCCTTGAAGAAAAGCTGATTTCCTTCTTTTGGACCGAAGTTCCCATGCCCAAAAAAGATCGTACAGACCCGCTTGTTCACGATTTTGATGTCTTGCTTGACTCCATTCACGACGGGATATGGATTATCAACGGCAACGGCATTACCCTTTATGCCAATAAAGCTTTAAAACGCATTGCCGGTATTTCTCCAAAAGATGTAATTGGAAAGCACGTTACTGTGCCTATGATGCAGGGAAAATTCACCAATTGCGTAACCATGAATGCTCTGAACGAAAAGAAAACAGTGACCCAGTTTGATGATTATTCCAACGGCAAACACTGTTTGAATACCAGTACCCCTATTTTGGATGAAAATGGCAATGTTACACGGGTTGTGGCAATTATTCGCGATATGTGTGAATACGATGAACTGCACAAAAAAGTTATCGATGCGGAACAAACAGTAAAACAATACAAAGGCGAGCTCAAGAAATTTGAAAACGGTTCCAAATATATCGGCACCAGCAAGACCTTCCAAAATTGTCTCGAACAACTCAAAAAGGTAGCAAAATCCCCCTCTTCCGTACTCCTTCTCGGTGAGACCGGAACAGGGAAAAGTCTGGCTGCCTCCTTTATTCATGAACACAGCAACAGAAAGGACAAACCCTTTATTGCCATAAACTGTGCTGCCATTGCAGAATCTCTGATTGATTCCGAGCTGTTCGGCTATGAAAAAGGCTCCTTTACAGGCGCGGATCAGGCCGGGAAAAAGGGCTATTTTGAACAGGCAGACAAAGGAACACTGCTCCTTGACGAAATAGGGGAACTCCCCCTTGCTGTGCAGGCTAAGCTCCTGCATGTATTAGATAATTATGGTTTCCACCGCGTGGGCGGAAATACCCTGATCAATACTGATGTGCGGATTATTGCTGCCACCAACAGACCTTTAGATGAACTTGTCAAACGAAAAGAATTTCGTGAAGACCTGTATTATCGTCTTCATATATTAAATGTTAATATACCGCCTCTGCGTGAACGGCAGGAAGATATCCCGGAACTGGCAAAATCTTTTTTAGCTGATGCCTGTAAGCGCCTGAATACAATCAAGAGTTTTGCACCCAAAACACTGCTTGCTCTTTCATCCTATACTTGGCCCGGCAATGTGCGTGAACTTCGCGGCGCCGTGGAATATCTGGCTGCTATGACCGAAGGGAATATTATTCGTCCTTCTGATTTGCAGCACTCTTATGTTTTCCCGGACAAACAAGCAGAAAATACCAACACTTCCATTACCAATATTAATGATAAGACTCTTGAAGAAGCAATCTTTGAACTGGAATACACCATGATCAAAGATACGCTGGTTCAGGAAGGAAGTACCTATAAAGCTGCGAAAAAGCTTGGTATCAGCCAATCAACAGTGGTTCGCAAAGCAAAACATCTGGGCATAAAAATATCTGATTAACACTTATGTAAAAAACACATTCCACCTAAAGTGAGTCAAAAATGCATTGTTTCAGTTTTTGAGCAATGCATTTTTTGATTTGTGAAAAATATCATCAAAACAAAAATATTTTTTTCTCATACTTTTCAACACAATAAAAAATTAAAAATTTAAAACGTTCATTTTGGAACGGGAATTGCTATACTCTTGGCAGAATTGATAAACAGAGTTTTCTGTTTAAACTAACTCTAAAAAATTTTTAGGAGAAAAAAAATGATCGTTAGTGTTCCAAAAGAAATTAAAAACAAAGAATATCGTGTTGGTATTACCCCAGCAGGTGTTAGAGCTCTTGTTGACGCTAAACACGAAGTTTTAGTTGAAACTGGCGCTGGTGCTGCTATTGGTATTTCCGATGATGACTATAAAGCACAAGGTGCAAAAATTGTTAAAACCGCACAAGAAGCTTGGAGCGGTGAAATGGTTGTTAAAGTAAAAGAACCACTTGAAGAAGAATACAAATACTTCCGTCCAGGTATGGTTCTCTTCACATACCTCCACCTCGCTGCTGAACCAAAACTTACTGATGCTCTTCTTAAGAACAAAGTAACTGGTATCGCATACGAAACAGTTCAACTCCCAACCCGCGTACTTCCTCTTCTCGCTCCTATGTCAGAAGTTGCAGGTCGTATGGCTGCTCAAGTTGCTGCTAACCTCCTCACCAAAAACGCTGGCGGCATGGGCCTCCTCATGGGTGGTACTGCAGGTGTTCCAGCTGCTAACTTCGTAGTAGTTGGTGCTGGTGTTGTTGGTTTCAACGCTGCTAAAGTTGCTGTTGGTATGGGCGCTAAAGTTACCATTATTGATAACAATATCGACCGTCTCCGTCAAATCGACGACCTCTATGGCAACAAAATTCAAACTCTCTTCTCTAACTCATTGAACATTGCTCATGCAGTAAAAGAAGCTGACGTTGTTATCGGTTCTGTTCTTATTCCTGGTGCTGCAACTCCACAACTCGTAACCACAGAAATGGTAAAAACCATGAAAGCTGGTTCAGTTATCGTTGACGTTGCTATCGACCAAGGTGGTGCTGTTGAACTTACCGCTAAACACGGTGCTACAAGCCACGACAACCCAACCTTTATGTCAGACAACGGCGTTGTTTGCTACTGTGTAGGTAACATGCCTGGCGCTGTTGCTCGTACTTCTACCTTCACCCTTACCAACGCAACCTTGCCTTACATGGTACAACTTGCAAACAAGGGTTGGAAGAAAGCTTGCCAAGACAACGAATCTCTTGCTAAAGGTCTTAACACCCATGACGGTAAAGTATTCTTCAAGGGCGTTGCTGACAAATTAGGTATAGAATGCCACGCTTTGAACGAAGCACTCTAATATAAACTTTATGTCCATAAGGGAATAATCTTCCCTTGTGGACTTTTTTTATAAACATTAATATCCTTTTTGGAGGCTACTATTATGGCATGCTGCAAAAAACAACTTACTGCAGATGAAGTTATTGCACTTGATAAAAAATATGTATGGCACCACTTGACCCAACATAAATCTTTTGAAAAATCTGACCCAATGATCATTGACCATGGCGAAGGCATCTATGTATACGACGTTAAAGGCAACAAATACCTTGACGGTGTATCCGGCGGTGTTTGGACTGTTAACGTTGGTTACGGCCGTACAGAAATCGTTGACGCTGTTGCAGAACAAATGAAAAAACTCTGCTACTTCGCTAACTCTTTCGGCAGCACCCCAACTGCTATTTTCGCTGAAAAACTTATTTCTAAAATGCCTGGCATGAGCCGTGTTTATATTTCTAACTCTGGTTCAGAAGCTAACGAAAAAGCATTCAAGATCGTTCGTCAAATTTCTGTTTTGAAACACCAAGGCAAGAAATATAAAGTTCTTTATCGTGAACGTGACTACCATGGTACCACAATTTCTACTCTTTCTGCTTGCGGACAAGAAGAACGTCGTGACCAATATGGCCCATTCACTCCTGGCTTTGTTCCATTCCCAGCAGCTAACTGCTACCGTAACCCATGGGGTCTTGATCCAAAAGATCCAAAGCTCGGTGAATTGTTTGCTAAACAATTAGAAGACGCTATCATTGCTGAAGGTCCTGACACTGTTGGCGGTGTTATCGTTGAACCTATCACCGCTGGTGGTGGTGTTCTTGTTCCACCTCAAGACTACCTCAAGAGAGTGTCTGAAATTTGTAAGAAATACGACGTTCTTCTCATCATTGACGAAGTTGTTTGCGGTCTTGGCAGAACTGGTAAATGGTTCGGTTACCAACACTTCGACGTACAACCAGATATCGTAACAATGGCTAAAGGTGTTGCTTCTGGTTACGCTGCTATCTCCTGCACAGTTACAACTGAAAAAGTATTCCAAGACTTCATCAATGACCCAGCTGACCGTGAAAAATATTTCCGTGATATTTCTACCTTCGGTGGATGTACTTCTGGTCCTGCTGCTGCTATTGCTAACCTCGAAATTATCGAAAGAGAAAACCTCCTTGAAAACACCACTAAAGTAGGTGAATACTTCATGGGTAAACTCATGGAACTCAAAGATAAGTATGCATGTGTTGGCGATGTTCGTGGTAAAGGCTTGTTCTTAGGTATGGAACTTGTAAAAGACCGTGCTACAAAAGAACCAGTTGCTGAATCCTTTGCAGGCGCTGTTGTTGGCAGCTGTATGAAACAAGGTGTTCTCATTGGTAAAACATCTCGCTGCTTCAAGCAATTCAACAACACCCTTTGCTTCAGCCCAGCTCTTATTGCTACAAAAGCTGATATCGATGTTATCGTTGCAGCTGTTGATAAGGCTCTTGCTGAAGTTAGCAAATAATAATTTGCGATTCGCATAAATATAAAAAAGGCGGCATATGCCGCCTTTTTTTGTTAATAATGAAATTTCATTATAAAATTTTTTTACAACAAGCCAATTCTCAAATCCAAACAAATAAAATATTCCTCTTGCTTTTACAAGGTAAAAGCAAGCATTGAGGGGCATGGAGGCTTTTTAACTCATTGTTAGCATGGCGAAGCCATAAAAAGCTTACAATGAGTTAAAAAGTTCTCGTCCTGAAAAAATCAAGACCGAAAGGGATTACTTGATTTTTTGAGGGAAATTATTCCCCCCATGAAAAAAACTAAAAAAGTATAAAAATATATTTTAATTTAAACTTTTGCCAGTTCTTCCAAGCGCTGCAAGTCTATAATTTCCAGACAATTTTTTGTGCATTTACCTATAATGCCGGCTTCACGCAATTCCCGTATATTACGGCACAAGGTATTTCGATGAATATTGAGCATAAGAGATAATTCTGTTTGTGAAAAGCCTAATTTAAAGGTTGTTTTATTCACTTTCAAGTATTGCCGCATTAAGATGCGCGCAATAAGGGATATGGAATCCATGGCAGCTTTTTCACTGAGCTGCACATAAAACGAACCGGCCTTAATGGCTTCTGAACGAAGAGCACTTAAAATAAGTTCTGGATTTTCTTTGGCAAATTCAATACTTGTTAATAATTCTTTAGGAAAAAGATATAAGACACAATCTTTTGTAGCCACAAACTCAGGCATATAAATATCGCTATATTGGTGAAATAATTTATTTTCCAGGCAAATACACCCATCTTCAAGATAGAAGACTACACGAGTTTTTCCTTCCCAGGAAACACTGGAAAGTGATAATTGCCCTTTATATAAATATCCAAAAGTATCAGCATTATAACTATCGACCACAGTTCCTTTCGGAACATTTTTTTTAACACCCAAATGCAGAAATTTTTCCCATTCTTTATTCAGCCCTGACAAAACATGAGCCTGTACCCAAATATTTTTTTCCATTGCATTTGCCTCTGATATCTTATGAATATTTTAAGGCTATCGCATTTTTCAAAAAAAAGAAAGCACTATTTGTGCTTTCTATATATTTGTTTTTCTACAAAAAAGCCACTCACGCTTGTCCAACTATTTGGGAGCAGTACAAAGCAGGTGGCTTTATATTCAAATCAGTATTTGGTTATTATTCGATATTACCAACACAGTGGCCGGCAGTGCCTTCGTATGGTTCAATGGTTCCTTCAACTTCAACAACATTGTCACAGCCATAAGGTGCTGCACCAGGAACTCGGAATGTGCGCTTATCAAGAGGCTTAATTTCGGTTTCTACAGGTTTGTCAAGTTGAGGTACCCATTCGTATGGAGCACGATATGCACGATAAATATAGTTCATATTGTCAGCTTCATAGAAGTATGGGCATACATATTCCCAAACAATTTCATGATCTGGTGTTACTTCGATGAGTCTGCCGTCAGAACCTTCGGTAATAAGGGTATTGCCGTTTGGCAGACGCTGTGCAGAGCTGATGAATGGACTATAGAAACGGCATGCATCAAGAGGAATGAGATAACCCATTTCTTTTGGAGTGCATTGCCATACGATTTCCAAGGTAATTGGGTTGAATTCAAGAACACGTGAATAGTCACGAAGAGCAGTTTTGGTACCGTCGTGTGCGCCTGGGTTTGGTGCACCGTAACCGGCCCAGCCACCGTTATCGTATACAAGGATGTTGCCTTCACCTGGCAGACCGCGAGGAATCATATGAGCA
Organism: uncultured Mailhella sp.; assembly: GCA_910578585.1. Lineage (GTDB taxonomy): Bacteria > Desulfobacterota > Desulfovibrionia > Desulfovibrionales > Desulfovibrionaceae > Taurinivorans. The sequence continues at coordinate 50,940 of CAJTRG010000013.1, read as the reverse complement.
TGGTGCTGACCAATAATCCAGCCCAATTTCTTGAGTTCAGGAGTTTTATTGTAATCAGGGCCAACCTGCCATACAATTTTGCCTGTCTTCTTGTCTACAATAAAGATAATATTGGTTTCACGTCCGTCCATAATAATATTTTCAGGATTGAAACGTTCATCACCTTGATCATACCATTTATTGGGACCAAGTTTAGACATGGAGTTAATGTGCATCCAGTCGCCAAGGCTTGGAGCTTCTTCAATAAGTGAACCGCCTCTGAAGTTAGGGTTGCGGCTCATGGCATTGAGTGCTTCCTGAGAAAAGCCCATTTCTTCCACGTGGTCAGAAGCTTTCCATTCCCAAAGAATATCGCCGTCCCAGTCAACTTCGTATACAACATCGTCTAAAAGATGTTTCTCAGAAATATAAGGACAATGTACGTCTTTGTGAGCCAAAATCAAGGTATTGCCACCGTCGATTTTTGGTTCCATGCCAGGAACATAATAACCAACAGGGTTGCCGTCACGTTGATAATCATGGTGCTGACGTGCCATCCATTGAGGTGTTTCGTTTGGATCTTTATCATCAATAAATTCAGCTTTATTCCATTTCCAAACTATTTTGCCGTCAAAGTCAATCTGCACTAAATCACGTTCGTCCTGCAAACCGTATTTTGGATTTCTTACGCCGGAACTTGCCAAAATATGTCCGCCAGGGAAGATTTTTGTAGGAAAGCCTTCAAAGTTTTTCCATAAACGAACTTCGCGGCCATTCATATCAATAAGCAATGAACCACGGTTATGAAGAGGCATAATGGTATAGCCGCTCCAAGCTTTTTCAGGATTATAACGCAAAACCCCAGTAGGATAAACTGTAGGATAGCCCATAATTATCTCCTTTTTAGTTTGTGTTTTTTTTCATATAGCACAAAATTTTGATTATTTTTGCACAAGATTGTGCATTTTGTAAAAGTTTTTAAAATTCTTTTTTGCTAAATTGCACTATTTTGTGCAGAATTTAGCCCTATTATTTTATATATGTTACTTATATCACAAAAAGGAGTAAGCTATGTCTTCCGAACAATCAATTCCGAAAACAGCAAAACTTTGGATTTTATGCTTTGGTTTAGCCAGTCTTGTGACGTTTCTCATGTATGACCCAGAACATTTAAAATTGAATATGTTTTGGTTTGGAACTGTACTTGCTCTTTCTGTTTTTGCCTTTGAACTTTTAGGCATGGCAGTTGCGATTGTGCTGCTGCAAATGTTCTATCTTGCCTTCAGCATTTCTACGCCCAATGTGGTATTCAGCGGGTGGCTTGCTCCAGTTCCCTGGATGTGTTTCAACGGTATGCTTATCGGTATTTTAATGGATAAAACCAACCTTGCCCGCCGTATTGCCCTGCTGCTGCTGTCAAAAATTGCCAAAACGCCGATCAGACTTTTTGTTTCCTTCTATATTTCAGGTCTGATTCTTGGTGCGTTGATTCCTGATATTATTACCAACCTTATTATCTTCATGACCATTGCCAGCAGTATTTGTAAAAGCCTTGAGCTTGATAAAGGCTCTAAAGAATCTGCCACCATTATTATGGCTGCATTCTTTGGTTCCGCTATTGCCTGCGCAAACTATCTTCCTAACAATACAGGATTGATTGGTCTTTTGATGCTCCAGCAGTCTGATGTGCCTATTGAATTTTCCTGGGTGACATTCTTTATTGAAAACATGGGCTATTGCTTTATTCATATCATTATCGGCATGAGCCTCCTCTATTTCTTCGGTAACAAAGCCCTCAAGCCTCATATTGAACAATTTGCGGATGAAGCAAAGTCACAATTGGCAACCCTTGGAGCTCTCAGCAAGGACGAAAAGAAGACTCTGGTTCTTACTCTTGCTGCCCTGCTCGGTTTTATTCTTGAACCACTGCATGGCTTACCTGGCTACTTCCTCTTTGGTTTCATTATCTTTATCGGCTTTACCCCCCTCTTTAATTTGTTGAAGACCGAAGATATCACAAAGGTAAACTACCCTATCCTGCTCTTCATTGTAGGCTGTATGTCCATTGGCTTTGTGGCAGCACAACTGGGCGTTCACTCCTGGTTATCAAGCAAGATTGTGCCTATCCTGCAATCCATTGAATATTCATTCGCTGCCAATGTTTTTTCTTATTTTACAGGTGTACTGGCAAACTTCATTCTTACTCCTGTTGCTGCTGCCTCATCCCTCAGCGTTCCCATGGCACAAATTGCTTTAGACCTTGGCATAGGCGTAAAGCCAATTCTCTACTCCTTCCTCTATGGCCTTGACCAATTTGTATTGCCATACGAATTGGCACCTGCGCTGATTATGTTCTCAACAGGCTATGCACGGTTAAAGTATGTAATCATTATTATGACCCTGCGTTTATTCCTTGTTCCTCTTGGCATTATCTTCTCATCCTTCACCCTGTGGCCCATGCTCGGATTATAAGAATAATCTAAGACATATGAGATAAAAAAAGACGGCTTATGCCGTCTTTTTCATTTTGTTTCTTCAATAATGAGAAGTTTATCACCTTCCAGCAAAATGGTACTTCCATTGGGGATCATATATTTTAAATCGCGCTTAATAAGCATCACAAGCGTACCCTTTTCCATACGAAGTTCTGACAGCGTCTTGCCTGCCAAATCGTTGTGCACATATTCTTCCCTCAAAACAGAATTGATATCATCAGACAATTCCACGTCAAAAACTTTTTCCTGACTTGCATTCTCATCTTTTAAATCAAAGGCAATGGCTGTTCTGGAAATGGACATACCCTGCAAAACAAGGGATACCAAGGTAATGAAAAAGACCATATTAAACAGCTGGTTTGAATAATCCACCCCTGCCACCATGGGATAGGTTGCAAAAATAATCGGCACTGCCCCTCTAAGTCCCACCCAGGAAATAAAAAGTTTTGCTTTGCGGCTCATGCGTCTGAATGGCAGTAAACAAAGAAAAACACTGACAGGGCGTGAGACAAACATCATAAATAAGCCAATCACAAGGCCAAAAATCGCCACCTGCCACATTTCATGGGGATTAACAAGAAGTCCAAGCACAAGGAACATCACAATCTGGGAAAGCCAGGTAAAGCCGTCCATAAATGTATTGATTTCCCGTCTGAAACGGGATTTTGAATTACCGAAGATAATCCCTGCCAAATAGACCGCCAAATAGCCATTGCCGTTAAAATACACGGTTGCAGTGGTCGTAATAAAAACCATTACCAAAAGCAGCAAGGGATAGAGCATAATATTTTTTAAATTAAGATAATTCATGAGTTTGACCATGGAAAAACCACAAAGAAGGCCAAAGCCTATACCCACCAGAAACTGCACAGCAAGCTGCAGGGCAACGCTGTAGCCGGAAACAGTATCAGGGCTGACAATATATTGGATTAAAACAATGGTCAGCATATAGGCAATCGGATCGTTGCTGCCGCTTTCCAGCTCCAGTATGGGACGCAAATTATCTTTGAGCTCCATATTTTGCGAACGAAGTAAATTAAATACAGAGGCACTGTCTGTTGAAGACATGGTCGCCGCCAGCAAAAGCGCTGTAGGCAGCGTCAAAGTAATGGGAATAAAATCAAGCTGAAATAAACCATAAATAAAGAAACCCGTAAAAGCTGTCGTCAGCACAACCCCAAGGGAGGAGAGCAAGAGGCCCTGCGCCATAATCGGGCGGATTTGCTTGATTTTCGTATCCATACCGCCGGTAAACAAAATAATACTTAAGGCAACAATCCCAATAAACTGCGCCTGTTCCACACTATAAAAATGCAAGCCGAGCCCGTCACTGCCAAAAAACATGCCTAGAAATAAAAACACCAGCAAGGTAGGAATACCAAATTTATGGCTGACCTTGGTCATCAAAATACTGAAAAATATCAACACAGAACCAAGAAAAAGAATATTCTCCATGGTAAAATTCATACAAACCTCAAATTAACTGAAATTATTGCACTCTCACTTAACATTGTAATAAATAAGATAAGAATAATTTTTCGCTGTGCAATACTCGCAAAGAATTTTTCTCTATAAAAAAATGAGGATAATTATTTTTCCATTAAAACCCACAAAAAAAGGCTGCCCAAGGGCAGCCCTTGTATTGAAAATGGATAAGAAATTCTTATGCATCTTTCTTGGTAAGTGTTTCTGCAATGCTTGCAGGCACTTTTTCGTAATGGTCGAACTGCATGGTGAATGTTGCACGGCCTTGTGTTTTTGAACGAAGGTCAGTAGCATAACCAAACATTTCTGAAAGTGGAACTTGTGCACGGATTGATTGTGCGCCGGCACGAGCTTCCATGCCTTGAACACGACCACGACGACCGTTCAAGTCACCCATAACATCACCAAGGTAATCTTCTGGGGTTACAACTTCAACGTCCATGATTGGTTCCAAAAGCGCAGGAGCAGCTTTTTGCATTGCGTCCTTGATAGCCATAGAACCAGCAATATAGAAAGCTTGTTCTGAAGAGTCAACTTCGTGGTAAGAACCGAATACGAGGTTAACTTTTACGTCAACTACAGGGAAGCCGGCAAGTACACCGCTCTTCAAAGCATCTTGAATACCTTTATCAACAGCAGGGATGTATTCTTTTGGAATTACACCGCCGGTAATGGAGTTGATAAATTCATAGCCATTGCCTGGGTTTGGTTCAACTTCAAGAACAACGTGACCATATTGACCACGACCGCCAGATTGTTTTGCGTATTTGGTATCGGTTTTGCTTGGTTTTGAAATTGTTTCGCGGTAAGCAACTTGTGGTTTACCAACGTTAGCTTGTACGTTGAATTCACGAAGCAAGCGGTCAACAATAATTTCAAGGTGGAGTTCACCCATACCTGCAATAACAGTCTGTCCGGTTTCTTCATCACCTTTTACACGGAATGAGGGGTCTTCTTTTGCAAGCTTGTTGAGAGCTTGAGAAAGAGAATCACGGTCAGCCTTTGTTTTTGGTTCAATTGCAAGTTCAATAACTGGTTCTGGGATATTCAGAGATTCAAGTTTGATAGAGGTGCCTTCATCACAAAGAGTATCACCAGTAGCAACGTTTTTGAGACCTACAAGAGCAACGATATCGCCAGCGCCAGCCCATTTGATTTCGTCACGTTTATTAGCGTGCATACGAACAATACGACCAACACGTTCTTTCTTGCCGGTATTTACGTTCAAAACGCTCATTCCAGGTTCTACAACACCGGAATAAATACGGAAGAAGGACAAGTGACCAATATATGGGTCAGCTGCAAGCTTGAATACCAAACCTGCAAGAGGTTTCTTGTCGTCAGCAGGACATTCGATAATTTCTTCTTCATTATCTGGATTGCAGCCTTTCATTGGCGGAATATCCAGAGGAGAAGGCAAATATTTTACAATAGCGTCAAGAAGTGGCTGCACGCCCATGTTACGGAATGCAGTACCACAAAGAACAGGCACAATTGCTTGAGAAATAGTTGCTTTACGTACGCAAGCTTCAATTTCTTCAACAGAAAGAGTTCCTGTTTCAAGATATTTGTTGAGAAGTTCTTCATCTTCTTCTGCAACAGATTCAAGCATTTCCTGGCGTTTTTCTTCGTAAAGAACTTTCATGTCTTCTGGAATTTCTTCTTCCCAGAAGTTTGCCCCCTTGGTTTCTTTATCGAATTTGATTGCTTTACCTGAAATAAGGTCAACAACACCTTCGAAAAGGTCTTCTTTACCAATAGGAAGTTGGAGCATGATAGGTTTAGCGCGGAGGCGTTCATGAATCATGTTCACTGCACGGAAGAAGTTGGCACCGATACGGTCCATTTTGTTGATAAAGCAAATACGCGGAACGTGATAGTTATTAGCTTGACGCCATACGGTTTCAGATTGAGGTTCTACACCGGCAACCGCGTCAAATACTGCAACAGCACCGTCAAGAACACGAAGTGAACGTTCTACTTCGATGGTGAAGTCAACGTGGCCTGGGGTATCAATAATATTGATAGTGTGGCCTTTCCATTGGCATTGGGTTGCAGCAGATGTAATGGTGATACCACGTTCTTGTTCCTGTTCCATGAAGTCCATGGTAGCGCCGCCGTCGTGGGTTTCACCGATTTTATGAGATACACCGGTATAGAAAAGAATACGTTCAGTAGTCGTTGTTTTACCGGCGTCAATGTGAGCCATGATACCGATATTACGAATATCTTTAATTTGGAAAGTACGTGACATAAGCGACCTACCAACGGAAATGAGCAAATGCTTTGTTTGCTTCAGCCATACGGTGAGTATCTTCGCGTTTCTTTACTGCACCGCCGCGACCGTTGAATGCATCGAGAAGTTCAGCAGACAATTTATTGGTCATGCCTTTTTCACCTCTTGCACGTGCGTAGGTAATGAGCCAACGAATAGCAAGTGAGCTTTGACGTTCAGCACGAACTTCAACAGGTACTTGATAGTTAGCACCACCAACACGGCGGGATTTAACTTCTACGTGTGGTTTTACGTTTTCAATGGCTTTTTCAAAAGCTTTGAGAGCTTCTTCGCCGGTTTTTTCTGCTAAAGAATTAATTGCACTGTAAAAAATTGATTCAGCAGGACCTTTCTTACCGTCATACATAAGACGGTTTACAAAACGAGTTACCAATTTACTATTGAAAATTGGATCAGGTAAAATTTCCCTGCGGGGAACGGGACCTTTACGGGGCATGGTGATTCCTCCATACATTACTCCAACGATAACACGGAACCACCGAGTTACCGAGCAGCTGTATACGAAAAAATGTTAAATTATTTTGGACGCTTTGCGCCGTATTTTGAACGACGTTGACGACGATCAGCAACACCTGCGGTATCAAGAGTACCACGAACAATGTGATAACGAACACCAGGTAAGTCTTTTACACGACCACCACGGATCATAACAACACTGTGTTCCTGCAGGTTGTGGCCTTCACCGGGAATGTAAGCAGACACTTCAATACCATTGGTCAAACGCACACGAGCAACTTTACGAAGAGCTGAGTTAGGCTTCTTAGGTGTGGTGGTATATACACGGGTACATACGCCACGGCGCTGCGGGCATTCTTGCAATGCAGGGGTCTTTTTACGCTTTACAACCTTTGTGCGTTCAAAACGAACTAATTGGCTGATAGTAGGCATAATTTCCTCCATTAAAAGTTAACAACAATAAACCGAACAAAAATTATTAGGTTTATTTTATGCTTTTGTCAAGCACAATAATGAGTTAATTAAATTTTTAATTGAGCTTTAATGAGTTAGAGCAAAATCATTTTTTAAATTCATACTCAAAATAATTTTCTTCTTCTTTTCGTCTGACAAAACCCAAACGTTCAAAAAGTGTTATGGACGGCAGATTATCTTTTTCCACTTGGGCTAAATACTGATATTCATTTTCTGCAATAATTTTTTTGAGGGCTGAAAATGCAATGCCCTTATGCTGAAATTCTTTTAAAATACTTATGCTTATGAGTGCTATATTATTAACAATATTTAATCGCACCTGACCAATAAAATCTGTGTCTTCAATAATATAAAATTTGATACTTTCATCGGCTATTGCTCTGGCAAACCATTGAACATGATCTTCCCAGACAATTTTTTCTTTATTAAAAGAATGAGCCCTTACATAATCCATATTGGATAACTGAAAAACATTCAAACAATCATCTTTTGCTGCCAAACGGATATTCATCATTTTTCTCCCGTTTGGCAACGCTAATATATATATATATATTGCAAGAAAATTCTGCAAAAAGGACTTGTTCAAAAAAGCAAAATTTATTCTTGACTTAATACCTGGTAGGGGTATATGGTATATTCAAATAAAACATTTGGAGAAAATATATGAAATGTACCAATCAAAAATCCCTGATTACCCGTCTGAATAAAATTGAAGGACAAATCCGCGGCATAAAGAAACTCATTGAAGAAGATGATGAATGTGAAAAAATCCTGATTCAAATCAGTGCTGCCAAGTCTGCTCTGCATAAAACAGGACAGCAGCTTCTTGAAGCCCATATTGAACACTGTGTGCTCAATGATATCCGCAACGGCAATGAAGAAGAAGTGCTCAGAAAATTGAGTACCGTGATTGAACAATTCTCACGCCTTGGCTAAGAACTGGAGCTTAAATATGTTCAAAAAACTCTACGAAAACGCAAATACCTTTTTCAATATTCTGTATGCTGAAAAAATGACCATTGTCAGCGGAATTTTCCTTGCGCTGGGAATTTTTGTGCATTTTTCAGACATGAGCATTCCCTTTGATCCCATTTGGGTGACTATCGCCGTATCCGGCAGTCCCATTGTCTTTTTTGCCTTAAAATATCTTATTCTGTACAGAAAAATCACTTCTCTTGTGCTGATTTCACTGGGCATTCTTTCTGCCATTGCCATTGGTGAAAGTTTTGCAGCCGGCGAAGTTGCCTGGATTATGGCACTCGGTGAAATTTTGGAAGAGCGAACCTTTGCCAAAACCAAAACCAGCATACAAAATCTGATGAGTCTTGTGCCCACTATGGCGCGGCGCATTGTTGGCAATACTGAAGAAGAAATCCCAGCTGAAGACATCAAACAAGGCGACATCATTCGCATTTTGCCGGGCGAACAAATCCCTGTGGACGGAAAAATCATTGCCGGCAATACCAGCGTCAATCAGGCAATTTTGACCGGCGAATCTTTGCCCATTGATAAAAATATCGACGATGAAGTTTTTTGCGGAACGCTGAATATGCACGGTTCCATTGACATTGTCTGCACCAAAGAAAGCAAGGATTCTTCCCTGCAAAAAATGGTACGTCTGGTGGAAGAAGCTTCAGCTAATAACAGCCCTATTCAAAGAATTGTGGATACTTGGGCAGTTCGGCTTATCCTGATTGCCCTGACCATTGCAGGATTAACCTTTGTTTTCACAGGCGATTTAATCAGAACTGTAACTGTACTTGTTGTTTTTTGCCCCTGCGCCATGGCTCTCGCCACGCCAACATCCATTATGGCGGGCATCGGCCAAGCCAGCAAACACGGGGTGCTGATTAAAAGCGGGCATGCTCTTGAAATCATGGGCAAAGTCAATCAAATTGCCTTTGATAAAACTGGTACGCTGACCACCGGAAAGCTGACTGTTACCGATATTATTGCCGATACTAACCAAAACCAAGACCACATCTTGCAGGTTTGTGCCACGGCTGAACAACGCTCAGAACATCCGCTGGCGAAGGCAATTATGGAACAGTATCACAAAACGCAAAAGTCTCCTCTCAATCAAGACGGCAATTTTAGCATGCAGGCGGGAAAAGGCGTTTCCTACAAAACAAAAAACGCTGTTATACATTGCGGAAAACTGCCCTTTATCACAGAACAAAACATCACCGTTTCAGATAAGTTGAAGGCACAGGAAGAACTCTTGCGCAAGCAGGGAAAAGCTCTTGTTTTTGTGGCTGAAAACGGCGTTTGCATTGGTATTATTGCCCTTGCTGATACCATTCGCGACACGGCGAAAGAAGCGCTGGAAAAACTGCGCAGTTTAGGCATGAAAACAGCCCTGCTCACAGGTGATAATAAAATTACTGCTGATTTTTTTGCTCAGCAAATTGGAATAGATACCATCCACGCTGAACTTTTGCCAGAAGAGAAAGTCCGGCAAGTCAAGGAGTTGCAAACACAAAGCAGCACCGTCTGCATGATTGGTGACGGCGTCAATGACGCGCCAGCCCTCAAAATTGCTGATGTGGGTGTTGCCATGGGTCAGGCAGGCAGTGACATCAGTATTGAAGCCGCCGACATAGCCCTGATTGGTGAAGATCTCAACAAAATTTCTTATTTGAAGAAACTTTCCAATGCCACGGTTTTCAATATCAAATTCAATATTGCTATTGCCCTGGGCATAAATTTTGTTGCCGTGATCCTGGGAATTTTCGGTATAATCGGCCCTATTCTTGGCGCTCTTGTCCATAATGCCGGTTCAATTCTGGTTATCTTGAATGCCGCCCGTCTGTACGACAAAAAGATTGCCTGATTTTCCACAGTATTAATACATCAAAAGCGGGGAATCTCCCCGCTTTTTCTCTATAATAATTCCAAATGCTCCAGCAAAATTTTACAGCCAAGCAGTATAAGGATTGCTCCGCCCAAATATTCCGCACTGCTTCCCAGTTTTGTGCCAAATTTATGCCCAATGCACGTTGCACATATACATAAAAGCATGGTCACAAGCCCAATGCTTACGCAGGCAAAATAAATATCAATATCAGCCAGCACGGCAAAAGTAATACCCACGGCAAAGGCGTCAATACTGGTGGCAACGGCAAGAATAATCAGTTCCCAAAACTGAAAGCCAGTCTTTTCTTCCTGACCATCTTCGCGCGCCTCCTTTATCATTTTTCCGCCAATGAAAACCAATAACAGAAAAGCAATCCAATGATCGAACTGTTCCATATACTGCACAAAATTCTTGCTCAAATAAAAGCCCAGCAGAGGCATCATTGCCTGGAAAAGCCCAAACAATACTCCCAGGATCAAGGCATTTTTGAACTGAAATGTTCGCATTTCCAAGCCCTTGCACAAAGAAACAGCAAAGGCATCCATGGAAAGCCCCACAGCAATCAAGAACAATTCAAGATACGACATATTAATCCAAAAGAATACTTTTTACAGATTATTATCTATAAATTTCTAATGATTTCAATGCAATAAACAAGAGCCGTCAAACCGCAAAAAAGATATCTGCCAAGGGCAATATATGCCTCACTCACAGGTTTATCATGCCCAAGCTGTAATTGCTCACGGATAAAGGCAGGCTTGCAGACCCAAAAGAAAATTACCCCGGAAATCAGTGCGCCCAGCGGAATAACATATATACTGATAATATCCATCCACATGCCAAGCATATCACCATTTTCAAAGGTAATGCCAATAATAAAGCCGGCACTGACAACTACAGCAACAGCAGCCTTGCGGGATAAGCCAAACTCTTTTTGCAGAGCTTCAATAGGTGTTTCATAAAGATTGACAAGAGACGTTACCCCGGCAAATAAAATCGCCAGGAAGAAAATCCCTGCGAGAACAGAGCCAAAAGGAATTTGTTTGAAAATTTCCGGCATAACCATAAACATGAGCGGTGGCCCGGCAGCTGGCTCCATGCCAAAGGAAAACACAGCAGGAATAATAATCAGCACGGACAAAATTGCCGCAATGATATCAAAGAAAACAACATATTTTGCCACATAAAAAACATCAACTTTTTCGCTCAGATAGCTGCCGTATACAATGGTTCCGGAACCTGCCAAAGACAAAGCAAAAAAGGCTTGTCCCAAAGCAAAAATCCAAATTTTGGGATTTAAAAGCATATCCCAGTTTGGGGAAAGCAAAAACTTGTAGCCCCCACCGGCACCAGGCAAAAAAGCCACACGCACCACTAAAAAGAGAAAAATCGCAAAAAAGACAGGCATGAGTATTTTATTGAGCTTTTCAATACCATTTAAAATACCGCCGCAAAGCACCAAAAGTATGGCAGCAGAAACAAACAAATGCCAATTAAAACTGCCGAAATTTCCGGCAATTTGCAAAAAAAATGCAGTACTGTCTTCATTATAAATGGCAGCCCCCGTAAAGGCTTGGATTGTATATTTCAAAAACCAGCCCACAACAACAGCATAACCCATGGCAAGCCCAAAAGATCCAAGCACAGGGATAAAGCCCAACCATTTTCCCCATTCGATATTGCGCTGCTGCAAGCCTTTTCTAAATGCTCCAATAGGGCCAGTTTTCACAGAACGGCCAAAGGCCATTTCCGCTATAACCCCCGTCAAACCAAGCAAAATAGTAAAAAGCATAAAAGGAATCAAAAAAACAGCTCCGCCAAATTCACCAACACGATACGGGAAAAGCCAAATCGCTCCAATTCCAACGGCAGAACCCACGCAGGATAAAATAAATCCAAATCTTGATTTAAAAGAATCTCTTTGTTCCATTTGTGCCATATAAACCTCTAAGACAGAAAACTTCACATAGTATAATGAAAAACATTCTGACTGTACAGAAAAGAGAAAAATATTTTTTAAGTATATATTACAGATAATTACAGAAAATTAACGCGTGTTTCTTCGTTTACCCAGCTGCATAAGCAAAACCGAATAAAGAACTGTACTTACGCAAGAAAGCGTGCCTGCCAAAATATACACAAAGCTGATATGATACTGCTCTACCGTCACCATTACCGTACAGGCAAAAACCACTGTACCAAGCCAACCTGCGGCAAAACCTCGCAAAACGGCAATAGTGGTATAGACGCCATTGGCAATATGCGTAAAAGGAGCCAGCACAACAATCATAATCGGAAAACAGCTCATATTTCCGCTCCACTGCGGGCCAAGTAAATTGGCGGCTTCAGTCACACTGTAAACCATAAACGAACCAAATAAAATTTGTACCCAAATGATCCAGCGCGGTCTGGTTGTCGAAAAGTTTTCAAGCTTGGGACGCGGCAAAAATAATGAAGCACACAAGAATGAACAGGAAGCCAGCACAATCACAACAGGCGAAAACTGCGGAAGATAATGGAAATAATAACCCACACCAAAATACCCGGCCACAGAACAAGGCAGGGCAAACCACCACTTCGCCCCAAAATACGCCACCCACGCATACACAAGTGCCGTTGTCGTACAGCCAATCAAACCAATCAAACTGTTATAGGAGGCAATAACTGTAAAATCAGCTCCCTGCTCAAGAGTAATGAAAAAAGAAATCGGCCCGGAAAAAATAGGCAGCCCGGCAAATATCCCACCAACAAAAGCTCCCCATTTCTTAACCAAATAGGTTGTAATCAAAATAACAACAGGAACAGTAATTAATTTATAAACAACAATAAAATCCATCACAAATCCATACACAAATTATGCTGAAAAGCTTATAACCTGTTTGAAAAGAATTGTGAAGAATAAATTAGTAAGCATTTTAATAAAGAAGCTACAATTACATTTCAAATTATCATTAATTGAAGGGGAAGACAGCATCAACTCATAAGATTTAATTGCATGATCATCTTGTCCAAAAGCTAGAGCATTTCCTGAAATTATTGCAACAATTTTTATAAGAAAGCTTAAAAGGTTTTGTAAAGGGGTGCAGGGGAAGAAACTTTTTCAGCCACCGAAGGCGACGAAGTCGTTTGCGTTTGCGAAGAATGAGCAATTACGCAAATGGACAGCAGAGATGCCACCGAAAGCGACGAAGTCGTTTCTCTTATGTCGAGTTTACAAGACTTAGAGAAATGGACAGCAGAGATAAAGTTTTTCCCCTGCAAGAAATTCGTAAGATTTACTGGAAATGCTCTATAAAGGCTATTAATTCATAATCGTATCACAGCAAACGAATAGCACGCAACCAGTTGAAATTCCAATAAAAGGCCAACCACAATTCGCTCGTGGAACCATACGGCACTTATGCTTATACAAAAGCACAAAAAAATGGGTGAACTATCACCCATTTTTCATTTAAAATTTTCTATATAAAATTTGTACAGACGACAGATTTATTGCCCAAGCAAAGGAATGATTTCTTCACGCAGAACTTTTGCCGCAGCAAGGCTGGCAGCCTTTTCAAGATTTTCTTCAAGCCCCGCAATTTTTGCCTGAGCTTCAGCAAGCTGTCCTTCAAGCACAGCAATTTTTTCTTCAAGGGCTGCAGTTTGATCAGAACCGGCACCTTGAGCACCTGCATTTTGCATGAGGCTGTCTAAATTCTTAGAGAGCTCATCATTGAGCATTTTTTGTTCTGAGAAAATATCATCAAGCGTTGCCACGCGTTTTTCCAAAGCCTGCACTTTATCAGCTAAATCAGTAACGGCAGCAGAACTTTCTGCATTTTTCTGTTCACTTTTTTCTTCTGCAAGCGCATTGGCACTTTCTGATTTTATTGCTAAAATTTCAGCTTTAACCACATCCTGCGCTTCACTAAACTTTGTTTCAAGACCATTGATGCGATAATTCAATTCCAGCATGGAATCTTGCACTTTAGAATCTGCAGCAATTAAACGCTGTTCCAATGAAAACATTTTTGTGGAAAGATTTTTAATTTTTGCCCCAACAGAATCATCCTTTTCACCGGAAAATTTTTCTAAATAGGCTTCACCGGAAGCAAGCACTTTTGAAGCGGATTGTACAAGGTGTATATCTTCGCTCTTCTCTTTTCCCCCGGCTTCAATAAAGCTGACATCACCTTTTAAATGAATGGGCTTTGCTTCTAAAGGAGCTTCCTTGGCAAAAGGCACAACTTCTTCACCAGCTTCATGTTCAAGGGATAATTCGTTTAAAATACCATTGAAAACGTCTTCATTAATTTCTTCTGCACCTTCATCTGCCATATCGCTTTTCAGCGCTTCCTCTTCTGGATTATCAAGAGGCGACATTTCAGGCATTTCCGCATTTATTGGTGCAGTTTGAGCTGGAGCAGCCTGTGGTTTTGGATTGCTCATATTCTGCTGAACCAATTCTTCATTCAGCATTGCAGAGAAAGGATCATCTCCGCCGGCCTGCGGAGCATCACTATTAATATTTTCTTGAATATCAGTATTTTTTTCAGTATTTGTTCCGTCTATAATATCTTTTGTAAGTAAATCAATTTCGCTGTCTTGTTCATCTTCTAAAGATGGCAAATCAATATCTTCAAAGGACGGAATATCTTTATCATCAATATCTGGAGCATCTAATGTTTTTTCTGGAGAATTTTTCTGTGAATGAGGAATAAAGGAATTTTCATCTTCAAAATTTGCCTGAAAATTGGGTTTATCATCTTCTACGAACGCAACTTCCATTCCAGGATCAATTTCTTCATTATTTTCATCCTGATTATTATCAGCATCAAAATCAAGATTATAAGAATTGATCAGACTGTCTAATTTTCCTAAATCAAGAGGCTCGTCACTCTCTTCACTTTCTGAACTTTCAACATTTGCTGCGGGCGCAGAAACAGCCCCAATATTTTTTTCAAAATCATTGACCAGGGAATCAAGAACATCATCTTCCATACGTGGAGTTTCGTTATTCTCTCCAGTAATTCCTACACTAACAACATCAGTTAAATCAATAATTTCTTCAACAGAGTTTGTTTCGTTACTGTTCATAATTCCTCACATCATCACACATCTAAATCAAATAAATAAAGACCTACTCACCCCCGTCAGGAGGTGAGTAGGAAACAGCTATTAAGGATGGCAAGCGGATCCCTTACAACCGGTAAGAGCCTTCTTCTTATCCTTATCTTGGCCTGCTGTTCTGGTGTGGCAGCTGATACAGCTATTTTCAACCTTCTTATCGTGAGCGATACGATAATAGCTGTTTGTGCCTTTTTCCTTAGCACCCAAAGCATCGTGACAACCTGCACCGCCACATTTACCATAATTTTCTTCACCGTTTACTGCATGGTGACAAACGCCACAGTCAACAGAAGTATGAGTATTATGATTAAATGTAACTGGCTTAGCTGTAAGAGCCATTTTCATTGGACCTTCAGGAGCCGCAGGGCGAGCTGCAATAGCTGGCATTGCAAGAGCAACAGCCACAAGAATGCTTAAAGATAACATAAGAATCTTTTTCATAGCAACCTCCTCTGTTTACTTGAGCAAATACTCAAGTTTTCTATACATTAGCCTTGCTTGTCAATACTGTCAAGTATCATTCCTCAAAGCATAATAGCCTGTTCTTTTATCCGTTATTTTTTACTGAAAATATCGGGCATAAGTATTTCTACTTTAGCTTCCTGATTGAGCATTAAGATATATGCCTGGAATAACATATTTCTTTGTGCATCCTGCATATTGAGAACAATATCACCTGCAATTGAATCAAAATCACTTTGTTCTGACTTCTTAATGGTATTAAGACGTGCAGCAATGGCGCCGTCATCAGCAATGTATGCATTTTTGAGCCATATTTTGTTGTCCGTTGCGAAAATTTCTTTTGCAAGTTCTGGAAGAGGGCCTAAATTTTCCACTTGTCCGTCACGGCCAAAGAATGCACTTGTTTTCATATTGGAAGGAGTTTCTTTTTCAAAACCGGCAGCAGCTTCAGCAGCTTTTACCTTGGCAGCTTCTCTTGCCTTTTGTAATTTGAGTTCTGTGATAATTTCATCTTTTACTTCAGCAAAAGATTTTGTTGAACTTACTTTCTTTTCCACAAGCTTTACAACGCTGAGCTCGCCGTTCAATGAAATAGCACTGTCCCAAACATTGCCGTTTTCCATAGCCATAAGCGCATCAACATCACTTTGTCTAAGGCCGTAAGTTTCAGGAAGAGATGCAACATCCACAAAACCGGTTTTGGTGACGCTCAAATGATATTTCTTTGCTTCATCTTCCATATTGCCGTTTGCCATAATGGAGGCAATGGCATTATCCACGGTTTGCACAAGATTGGTATTGACTCTTTCTACTGCAATATTGTGTTTAATTTGCTCTTTTACTTCAGCTAAAGGAAGTTGTTTTGCTTCTTTCTTATCATCAACCCAAATCAAGTGATAGCCAAATTGAGTGAGCACAGGTTCTGACAAGGTATTCACAGGCAAAGTAAAGGCAACGTCAGCAAATTCTTTGACCATTTGTTCTTTGCTGAACCAGCCTAAATCACCGCCGTTTTCTCTGGTGCCGTCTTGGCCATATTCTTTTGCCATGGCGACAAAATCTTCTGCGCTGTGAATTTTACCGGCAATTTCCTGAATTTGTGAAAGAGCTTTGTCGCTGTCGGCCTGAGGAGCATTTGCATCCACCATAACCAAGATATGGCGGGCCTTGACTTGTTCTTCTTCGCTGAATTTTGCCTTGTTGTTTTCATAGTAGGCTGAAATTTCTTCTGCTGTCACAGCGCTTTCATCAGCCATTTTAGCTGGCGTGAAATTAATAAATTCTAAAGAAACCTGTGCAGGAACAGCAAAAAGTTCTTTTCTTTCTTCATATAAAGCTTTTGCTTCATCGTCAGAAACGCTTTGCGCATCTGTTTCAAATGGGAAAATCACATAATCCATGGAGCGCTGTTCCGTTTGGAAAGCAAACATTTTTTGAGCAAGATTTTTATCACCCAAAATACCAGCGGTTACAACTTCTTGGAATTTTTGAGGAAGTAAATCCAAACGTAAATTATTTTCAAAAATTGCAGGAGTTTGTCCAATAGCTTTCAGACGCTTATCATAGACTTCAGAACTGAATTTGCCTTTATCATCAAAGAAAAATGGAATATTCATGAGCGCGTCACGAAGTTCTGCCACACTCACATCAATGCCAAGGCGTTTTGATTCAGACAAAAACAATTTGCGAATAACAAGATTTTGCAATGTCCGGTTTTCCAAACCAAGCTTTTGTATTTGTTCTTCTGTAAGGTCAGGAATAACGCTTTTAATTTCATTGGCAATTTGATTATAGGTTTGCTGAAATTCATTCACCGTAATAGGCTCATTATTGACTTTTGCCACCACGCTGGAACGGGAAGTATTACTGCCAATTCCCCAAAAAATGAAAACAAGAATAATAAGCCCAAACGCAACTTTAATTCCTAATGAATGAGCTCCTGAACGAATACCGTCAAGCATTGTAACCCCTTTATTTATTATCTATTTTTTACAAAATTTAATAAACCGCCAGCACGCACAAGCTGAAATTCCTGTTTGGATAAATCATGTTTGAAATAGATTTTTCCAAGACCTTCAACTTCCACCGCAAAGCGATTGTTGTTTTCAAGTACCATTGGTTTTGCAAGAATTTTTGCCCCAAGAGTCAGCCGTTCATAATCTTTTTCATCTTCAAAAATAAGAGGCAAAATTCCAAAATTGATTAAATTTGCTCTGTGAATACGGGCAAAAGAAAGAGCCATCACAGCGCGTATGCCCAAATGTCTGGGAGCAAGTGCAGCATGTTCACGGCTGGATCCCTGGCCATAATTCTTTCCTGCCACAAGAAAGCCGCATTTTCCGCTGTCACGAACACTTTTTGCTCTTTGCCCAAAGCCTTCATCAACACGAGAAAATACATATTCAGAAATAGCAGGAATATTGGAACGAAGTGCCGTAATTTCTGCTCCTGCCGGCATAATATGGTCTGTAGTAATGCCGTCACCCACTTTTAACACAACTTCGCCGGCCAATTCTTCACGAAGAGGTTCAAAACTTTCCAAAGCTACAATATTAGGGCCGCGCACAACTTCAATCTTTCTGCGCTCTGCTTCATCTTCCAGCGGATAACGGAAATGATGACGAATGGATGGAATATGTTCTGGAAATTCTGGTTTTTCTGGTGCTGTTCCCCATGTTTTTGGATCGGTAAATTCACCGTTAATGGCACAATAGGCAGCAGTCACAGGGCTTACCAAATACACCTGCGCATCCTTGGTGCCACTTCTGCCTTCAAAGTTGCGGTTGAATGTCCGCACAGAAACACCTGTACTCTTTGGAGAAGAACCCATGCCAATGCAAGGGCCGCAGGCACATTCAAGCAGGCGCACGCCGCTGTCAAGTAAACCTGCCATATCCCCATTTTCCATAAGCATGGTTAAGACTTGTTTTGAACCACAGGCCATGCAGGTGTCAGTATGGGCAGATACAAATTTTCCTTTCATAATATCAGCAACTTGCTTCAAATCCGCATAGGAAGAGTTGGTGCAGGAACCCATGGCAACCTGATCAACCTTGAGACCAGCAAGCTCGCTCACAGGCACAACATTATCAGGCATATGCGGTCTTGCCGCCAGCGGAACAAGGTCAGTTAAATTAATTTCTACACAATCGTCATAACTGGCATTAGTATCTGGAGCAAGAAATACCCAATCCTCTTCCCTGCCCATTTTGCTTAAAAATTCTTTTGTTCTGTTGTCTGACGGGAAGATAGAAGCTGTTGCGCCCAGTTCCGCTCCCATATTAGTAATGGTTGCGCGTTCTGGAACGCTGAGACTTGCAACGCCTTCGCCCGTATATTCAAAAATCTTTCCAACGCCGCCTTGAGTGCCAAGTCTGCGAAGCAATTCTAAAATAATATCCTTTGCCTGAGCAAAACCCTGCAAAGCCCCTGACAAGCGAACTTCCACAATTTGCGGCATAGGAATATTATAGGTTTCACCTGCCATGGCAAGGGCAACAGAGAGACCGCCAGCCCCCATGGATAAACAGCCAATGCCGCCGGCTGTGGGTGTATGGCTGTCAGAACCAATCAAAATTTTACCGGGTTTTGCAAAATTTTCTAAATGGAGTTGGTGACAAATCCCAGTTCCTGCGGGAGAAAATACAGCTCCATAACGGCCTGCAACCATTCTTAAAAATTGATGATCGTCAGGATTTCTAAAACCCATTTGCAAGGTATTATGGTCAACATAGGAAACAGAAAGTTCTGTCTGCACGCTGTCGCGGCCAAGGGCTTCAAATTGCAGCCACGCCATAGTTCCTGTTGCGTCCTGGGTCAAGGTTTGGTCAACACGAAGGCCAATTTCAGAGCCTGCTTCCATTTCCCCGCTCACCAGATGAGCTTTTATAATTTTTTCTGCAATATTCACAATATATCCTTATAATATAAGACTATTCTATTTCAAGTCCCATACTTTTATATTCATTTAATTTATTGCGGAGCGTTCTGACTGAAATGCCCAAAAGTTCAGCAGCCTGTGTTCTGTTGCCCTGCGTTACTTCAAGACCTTTTTTGATCATGAGCCGCTCCACTTCATGGAGAGGCATAAGTCCGCCGGCAAAATCCACAGCGCTTGCTGTTGCTGTTTGAACTGCTGCAGGAACTTTTTGTTTAGTTTCCAATAAAGAGCCCTGCTCGGAAGCATGTTCAAAAACCTGTTCAGAAGTTTTTTCAGCAGCTTGAACTTCCTGATTTTGTGTATCTTCTTCAAACAACGGCCAATTATCAGGATCAAGCAGGAAATGTGCCGGCACAATATCTTTGCCTACAGCAAGAAGCACAGCTCTTTCCATGAGATTCTGCAACTCACGCACATTGCCGGGCCATGCATAATTTTTCAGCCAGGTGATGGCTTCCTGTGAGAATTTTGCCTGCGGCAGGGCATATTCTTTTGTATACATATCAAGGAAGAAATTCGCGAGTTCAATAATATCGTCACCGCGTTCGCGAAGAGCCGGCAAACGAAGCGGAATAACATTCAAACGAAAATACAAATCTTGACGGAATTTTCCTTCTTTGACCCAATCTTCCAAATTCCTGTTGGTGGTGGCAATAACCCGAACATCAACTTTAACGGTTTCAGTGCCGCCCACACGGTCAATCTCCCCTTCCTGCAAAGCACGCAGTAATTTTGCCTGCAAGCCCAGTTCCATTTCTGAAATTTCGTCAAGAAGCAGGGTTCCGCCGCTGGCTAATTCAAATTTTCCGATTTTCCGTCCAATGGCGCCGGTAAAACTGCCTTTTTCATGGCCAAAAAGTTCACTTTCCAGCAAATGTTCCGGAAGCGCAGCGCAGTTGATAGCGATAAAAGGCCCTTTTGCCCGATCACTCCAGCCATGCACATTTTTAGAAAACATTTCCTTACCGGTTCCGGATTCGCCATTGATCAAAACTGTTGCTTTAGAAGGCGCAACCTGTTTGGCAAGAGCCAAAACACGGCGCATGGCAAGACTGCTGCCCACAATTTTGGGCGCAATGCTTTTTACTTCATTTTGTTGTTTTTGGGGAAGCGCATTTTTACTTTCCGGCAAGGCAAGAACTTTTTCCACCATAAGGGGATCAGTCCAATAATCAAAAGCACCTAATTCCATGAAATAGCGTGCTTCATCGGGTGTACCTTTTTCTGCTAGAACAATAATACGCGGATAGGGATCAGCATTTTTTGCTACTTCAAACAGTTCTTCAACTTTGTAGCCTGGCAAACTTGGACGGCTAATAATATACTGGGGAGAAGAAGATTCAATAAAAGCAGACGCTCCTTTAGCATTTTCCGCCAAAGAAGCCTCAATATCAGAACTTCGCAATTGAGGAAAAATCCGGGTCACAGTTGATGCCGGAGTCAGAAATAGTACACGTTTTGAGCTCATGCAAAAAGCTATACACTAACTCATGATTTTTTGCAAGATTTTCTCTTTGTAGTGAGCCGAAAAAATACAATTTTTGCAAAAAATAACTTTAGCTACAAAAATTTCTTTATACCCATTCCAAAGAAGTGAAATCAATGCAGGCTATACCCATATTTCGCAAGTCACGGCAATTTGCTTCAGCGATTTCTGCTGTTTGGGCTGAGCAGCAATCAGTCAGCACTGTGACATAAAAATCATGGCAAAGCCCGTCCACTGCTGTTGCCCGTATGCAATTGGGATATTGCGTTCCGGCGACAAGTACGTGCGTGATTTGTTTTTTCTGCAAGAGTTCCTTTAAGTTTGTTCCAAAAAACGCACTGAAACGGGGCTTTACAAAGATGTAGTCTTTTTTGTAAGGCGTCAATTCTTCCACAATTTGCGCGCCTTCTGTGCCGGCAATGCAAAAGCCCTGCCCTTTTTGGAAAAGTTCTTTACGAAAAATCTCTGCATTATCGCCGTTTTCAGCATAGGCACGGATTATATGAAAAATCGGGATATTCTTTTCATGGCAAATTTTCATGGCATGTTTTATCGCAGGAATAGTCGCCTTTGCCCCTTTGACTGCTGTTTTTTCGGTCAATACAAAATCATTTTGCATATCAATAATAATGAGTGCTGAATTTTTCGCAATTTCTTTCATAGAGTTCTCCATAAACAAAAAAAGCCCTCGAAAGGGCTTTTCATTATTTGAGCTGTGCAAGCAATGTTTCTTTAATGCTATTGATGGTGCCGCTGCCGTCAAGTTCAATATACACGGTTTTGCCGCCGCTTTTTGCAGCAACATCTTTGAAATAATAGGCAGCTGCCAACGTACCGTTATCTTTATTATAGTAAATATCGTGACGTTTATTGATAGCGTCTTCATTTTGGTCGTCAGCGCGAGCAGAAAGCGCACCGCCGCAAACACGGCAAACATCGCCATTTGGTTTAATCGCGTCGATATAAATATTATTGGGGTGATTGTTATTGTTTTTGCAAAGTCTGCGGCCCATAATACGGTTGCGGGCAGTTTCACGCGCAAGCACAATTTCCACCACATAATCCAAAGCCATACCGGCTTTATCAAGCGCTTCTTTCAATTTACGGGCCTGTTCCATATTGCGTGGAAAACCATCCAAGAGCCAGCCATTATTGCCTTTTTCTTTCAAAATTTCCAAAATCATAGGGATAGTAATTTCATCAGGAACAAGTTCCCCTCTATCCATATATTCTTTTGCTTTTTTGCCAAGTTCTGTGCCTTGACCTACGTGTTGACGGAACACTGCTCCGGATTCAATGTGAGCAACGCCATATTTTTCCATAATAAGGTCGCCTTGTGTACCTTTACCACTGCCGTTTGGGCCAAAAATAAGAATATTCATACTCTTCCCTACTTTGATTGAAGTTTTAAATATAAATCACCCTGCCATTTGCCGATTTTCTTTCCTAAGCCTTTGAGACGCAGAGGCTTGCCGGGAACAAAATCTTTTGGCAGCGTTAATTCTATGGTTTGTAATTCATTTGCCAAACCAACCCTAAACTGCAAACGCATTTTTACTCCGGGCTGGAGTTTGGCTGCGGGGAAAAACAATTCCAATTCCTCATCAATCTGGCTCTTGAACCATGAAGAAATACCTTTTTTTATTCCCTCTAACGGTTCAGTGCTTGCTTTTATAATGGCTTGAGGAATGCTGTTTTCTTTTGTAACAGAAATTTCCTGTCCTGTAAAATATTCTTTTTGATTTTTTTTCTGCGTATTTTGTGCTTCATTTTGCACAGTACTGAAATTGGTAAAAGCAGTCTCTTGAGCTGATTGCGTATTGGCAGATTGATTATTGGCTGTTTGCTCACTTGCAGTTTGAGACGCATTTTCATTTTCCTGCGCGAAAGCAGACGTATTGGCAAAATCATTGGCAGAAGTATGATACACGGACTGTTCAAAACTTCCTGCATACTTATTATATGTTGCCTCACCGGAGGCATTATAGGTATTATTGACTTTTTTAAATTGAGGAGGCTCTTGTGAGCTCTGCTGATTTGTCTGGCTTGCCTGATTTTGTTGAGCGTGAACCTGCTGCTGGGCCCGCTGTTCGGCCTGCCTTTGCGCATTCTGTTCGTTTTCCTTGCGCACAGCCTCCATTTGCTCAATAATCAGAGTTTTAAATTCCTGGGCTTTTTCTTCCAGTTTTTTAATAAGTTTAAGGCGCTCTTCTTCCTGCTTAGCTTTAATTCGAGCTTCTTCCTTATTTATTTCTTCCTGAATGCGTCTGCGGCGTTCTTCTTCGCGCTTTGCCCGTTCTTTTGCCTGACGGCGCTCCATTTCTTTGCGTTCACGCTCGATGCGTTCAGCCCGTTCCTTTTCTTTGCGTTTACGCTCTTCTGCCCGTTTCTCTTCTGCCTGACGCTTTTGTTCTTCAAATTTTCTTTTTCTTTCTCTTTCCGCATTGACAAATTGTGCTTTGGCTGACTGCTTTTTGGCTTCATTATCCAAATAGGCAATAACAGTGACATAGGCTTCATTAACCCGCTGAAATTCTGCAGCGGCATTGGCATTATCAGGGTGCAAGTCAGGATGCAAAGCAAATGCCCGCTTGCGATAGGCCTGCTTTACCTCATCAATATTTGCATCCTTTGTTACATCCAGTAACTTGTATGCTTCCTGCAATGTTAATGTTTTCTTTGCCATTATCCTGCGTAATTTCCTTTTTATAGCTCAGGCAATTCTTCTTCAGCCACAATAAGCGCCCGTCCGTCAATTTTCTTATCCTGACAAAGCAGCTGATTCTCTTTTAAATAGGCATAGCCGTCATGCGCAAAAACTGCATGAGAAATGTCTTTGACAATGCCGGGGCAATCTTCCTTTGCCATGGCAAAGCTGAGTTCATCAATCAAATTCCCGCGAAAATACGGCCAAGCCCTGCAAACATCAGGACGCGCTTCATGAATGGTACAGCCTGCACCTTCTTTGAAGAAATAGCAAAAGCCGTCTTCGCCTGTGATAAGTGTTGGCTTGCCGTCAAAAAGTTCTGTATATTTTTCTAAAAACGCTTCTTTTTCCATATTAAAATAAGCAAGCAGACGAGGCAAATCACGTTGCCCTACAACAATGCCTCCTCGTCCATAACAGCAATGCCCGCAGCGCTGACAAAAAAAACTTTTTTCTGACATTTTATTTTCCAAAAACTCGCCTATGTTCTACTTCCATGCATGCATCTTCCACAACAATAACGCCTTCTTTTGCCATAAGTTCACCGGCTTCCTTACTGCTGATGCCTTCCTGCATCCAAAAAACTTTGGGCCGCCATGGCAGGGCTAAAATTTCTCTGGCATGTTCGGCACAGGCTTCGGGCGTTCTGAAAAAACACACAATATCAGGCACTTTTGGCAATTCCTGCAAGGATTTGTAAGTTGGAAGTCCCCATACGTCTTGGCGCACAGGATGCACGGGCAAAATTTCATAGCCTTGCTCAATCAAATAGCATCCTACATGCTCCACTGGAGAACCTGCCTTATCTTTTGCGCCCACAATCGCAATAACAGAATTTTCTTCGAATAATTGTTTCAGTTGTGCATCAAAAAGCATATTTTCTCCTGCAGTATGTGTATTTATTACCCATATCCTGTATTATAAATTTTTTCAATCTTTTAATTCACAGGGCAGACATATTGCAAAAACGTATGAATGAGTGTAAATATATTCGACTTTCTTCTAAAATCTTTAACCATTTTAATGCAATATGAACATACCCAAACAAGAATTAGAACTGCGCCTGCAAAAAATCAAAACCATAATCCACAATACCTATCCTTCGTTGCAGGGATTTTTCATTTTTTCACGGATAAATATTTATTATTTTACCGGCACACTTGCCCATGGAGTTCTCTATATTCCTCTTTCTGGCGAGCCTTTTCTCTTTGTGCGCAAAGGGCTGGAACGCGCAAAGGAAGAATGCCCGTTTCCGCAAATTTTTGCTTATAAATCCTATTCAGAAATAGAAAAAATTTGTGCTGACTGTAATGCCGAATTTATAGAAACTGCCGCATACGGCATAGAAACAACCGGGCTGACTTTCCAGCTTGCCACACTTTTTAAAAATAAAATCAAAGTGTTGACAAATAATGAAGTAGTCAGCATTGATAATGCAATAAGAACAGTGCAAAGCGTCAAAAGTGAATATGAATGCACCAAAATGCGGGAAGCCGGCAGGAGACAAGCTCTTGCCCTTGAGCAGATTCTGCCTTTTTATTTACAAAAAATGCTGGATGGCAATTTTCAAAAATTTTCTCTCGTTGAGCAATATAACAAGGAACTTTGCCAAACTTATCCCCAGGACAACCACCTTTCAGAACTCAATATCGCCAAACTGTGCATACAAATTTACACTGAATTGGATCACGGCTTTATGACACGCATGTCTGCCCATGGCGAAGAAGCCTGCTTTGGGCATGTTGCCTGCGGAAATAATTTGAATAAGGCCCATTATTATAACGGTGCCATGGGTTTTCAAGGCCTGCACCCTGCCCTGCCTTGCCTTGGTTCTGATAAAGTCTGGCAAAAGGGCGAGCCCCTTTGTGTTGATATGCTTTTCAACTATGAGGGCTACTGTACGGACAAAACCCAAACCTATTTTTACGGCAAAGAACAGGATTTGCCGGATATTGCGAAAAAGGCCTATGAATGCTGCTTTGCCATTCAGGAACTTGTTTTACAGCAATTGAAAGCCGGGGCAATTCCCGAAGAAATTTGGTTTAACACCCTGAAAATTGTAGAAAAATTTAATTTTATAGAAAATTTCATGGGTTATAATCAAAACAGTGTTCCTTTCCTCGGCCATGGCATTGGGCTGACAATTGATCAATTCCCTGTTCTTGCCAAAGGTTTCAAAGACCCACTCGAAAATTCCATGTTTATTGCCTGTGAGCCTAAAATCGGTATCCCTGGTTTTGGCATGATTGGCATTGAAAATACCTTTGAACTTATTAACAATACAGTAAAAAATATTACTTTTAACCAAGACGGAATTATTTTTATTCATTAGAGGGTTATATGCATATTCCTAAAGCTCCCGATTATACCCTGCCGGAATTTTGGGTAAAATTCCCTGACACAGACAATCTACATACTCCCACGCAAAAAGCTGATGTTTTCTTTGTGCATGGAACTGTGCTGCACAGCAAAACCGATGTTTATTATGATCCTTATGATGAAGTGCAGCGCAAACTTCCCCTGCGTCCGCGCATGACCCATGCCGGAGCTTACGAAAAAACATGCAGAATCTTTCAGCCCCATTACAGACAAGTGGCCATGGAAGCCCATTTGCATGGCTGGGATGTGGTCAGAGATTATTATAAAATTCCTTTTGAAGATGTGAAAAATGCCTATTATCATTTTAAAGAGACATGGAATAAAGACAAACCGCTGATTTTAGCCGGCAACAGCCAGGGTTCTTTTGTAGTTTTAGCGCTCATGAAATATCTGGCAGCTAAAAATGAACTGCCGAAAAATCTGGTGGCAGCCTATTTGATTGGTGCAAGCGTCACCCAAAAAGATCTTGACGAAATGGGCATGCATCTATGTCAAAGCCCAACGGATTTAAATTGTGTAATTGTCTATAATACCTTGGCAAAAGGCGGAACAAAGGGCTTTACCATTTTCCCAGATGCTCTTTGTGTCAATCCCCTTTCCTGGAAAAATACCGAAGAAATTGCCGATAAATCCCTGCATTTAGGCTTTATGGAAACAAAAGAAGACGGCACGCAGTTTATTCACGAACATGCCACCAACGCCTGGGTAGATAAAAAACATGGTGCTGTGATTGTGGATATCTATGATTTGGAAACAGCGCCTCCCCGTGAACATTTCCCAAAAGGCGATTTGCACAGTTATAATTATCCGCTTTTCTTCAAAAATATTGAGGCAAATGTGGAAGAACGCGTCAATGCTTATCTGGCAAAAACGCAAAAAAATTAAATTTTAAAGGATTTTACTTGCCAAAGGTAAAAAAATACCCTAAATAAATTCAGTTATTCACTAAACACATTTTCACAGCTGCTTGGGGTTCCCAGAAAAATCTGAACGTTGCACAAAAGAATAACTGTGTCATTTCAGAAAGATAGAAATATCAGGGTGCAAAGTAATGGGTGAAAATGGACGAAAAAAAACCTTGGAGGAATTATCATGGCTTACGTAAGCATGAAACAAATGCTCGAAACTGGTGTACATTTTGGTCACCAAACCCGTCGTTGGAATCCAAAAATGCGTCCTTACATTTTTGGCGCTCGTAATGGTGTACATATCATTGACTTGCAGCAAACTGTAAAACTTTTCCGTACAGCTCACGACAAAATCGTTGAAACTGTTGCTAACGGCGGTAAAGTTCTTTTCATCGGCACAAAACGCCAGGCTCAGGAAGCTGTTGCACAAGAAGCTGAAAGAGCAGGCCAACCATATGTAACTTTCCGTTGGATGGGCGGTACCCTTACCAACTTTGTTACCATTCAAAAGAGCGTTGACCGTCTCAAAAAATTGGAACAAATGTTCGCTGACGGCACCATCAACCGTTATTCCAAAAAAGAAGTTCTTACTTTCCAACGTGAACTTGATAAACTCAATCTCACCTTGGGCGGTATCAAAGATATGCAAGGCATTCCACAACTTGCTTTCGTTATTGACCCACATCGTGAAGAAATTGCTATCAAAGAATGCCGCAAACTCGGTATTCCAGTTGTAGCTATCACCGATACCAACTGCGATCCTGATGTTATCGACTACATTATCCCAGGCAATGACGATGCAATCCGTGCAATTAAACTTTTTGTTGGCGCTATGGCAGACGCTTGCCTCGAAGGTGCTGCAATGAATAAAGACGGTGTAGTTGTTGATTTGGAAACTATTGCTGCTAAAAACGAAGCTGAAGCTGAACAAGCTGAAAAAGCTGAACAAGAAGCTGCTGAATAGTTTTTGCCCCTCTTCTCTCTTTGAGAAATCTATCGAAATCATTTGATAAATATATGTGCCGTAAGTAATTACGGCACTCGTTTCAACTTTTAGTAATTGGAGATATACAATGAGTCAAATTACCGCTTCCATGGTAAAAGATCTTCGTGAAAAAACCGGTGCAGGCATGATGGACTGCAAAAAAGCATTGCAAGAAAGCGGTGCTGATATTGAAAAAGCTGTTGACTGGCTCCGTCAAAAAGGTCTTGCAAAAGCTGCTAAACGTGCTGACCGTGCTGCAGAAGAAGGTGTAATTATCCTTAAAGCTGCTGCTGATAATAAAAAAGTTGTTGCTGTTGAAGTAAAATGCGAAACGGACTTCGTTGCCCGCGGCGACAAATTCATTGCATTTGCTAAAGACATTGCAGATCACGCTTTTGATAACTTCACTGAAAGCGCTGAAGAAATGCTCACCCACAGCTTCAAGGGCACAACCTTGAAAGAAGCTCTTGGGGAAGCTGTTGTTGCTATCGGTGAAAACATTCTTCTTGGCAAAGCTCACAAAGCAGAATGCGCTGAAGGTATTGTTGGTGCGTATGTTCACTCAAACAACAAACTTGCTGCACTTGTTGAAGTTCGCGCAACCGGCAATGAAGAAGCTGCTGTTGCTTTTGCGAAAAACGTTGCAATGCAGGTTGTTGCTGCCAACCCAATTGCTCTTGATATGAACAGCGTTGATCCTGCCCTTATCGCAAGAGAACGTGAAGTTTACCGCAACAAAGCAAAAGAAGAAGGCAAACCAGACAATATCATTGATAAAATCGCTGATGGCGCTGTAAAGAAATACTGCAAAGAAATTTGCCTTATGGAACAAGCATACATCAAAGACGATAAGATGAGCATTGCTGATTACCAAAAACAAGCATCTAAAGAAGCCGGTGCAGAATTTACCATTCTTGGATTCAAACGTATTGTTCTTGGTGAATAATTCAAGTTTTTGCTTGAAATTTTTGTGAAAATAAGGCAGATTAAATCTGCCTTATTTTTTGCACAAAAAACACAAGAAATTTTATGGACGAGAAAAAAGCCAAACTTACTGCCCTGATTATTGTTTTAAATGGAGAAAGGACTATTGGTTCCTGTCTTCAATCTTTGGCTTTTTGTGATAATATTGTTGTTATTGATTCTTTCAGCACAGACAAAACAAAAGAAATTTGCAAAATACATCACGCCGCATTTATTGAAAATCCTTTCAAAGGCTATATGGAACAAATTCAGTTTGGCATTGACTGGATAGCAAAAAACGCGCCTTCTGAATGGATATTCTTCCTTGATTGTGATGAAATTTGCTCCACGGAACTGAAAGAAAAAATCCAAAGTGCCCTAGCCCAAGAATCGCCCATTTCTGCCTATCAGGTTTACCGCCTGACCTGGTATTATGATAGATTTTTGTATCATGGCGGCATGTATCCTGATAAATTATTTAGACTTTTCAAACCTGAAGCCATTATCATTTCTCAAAAGAACGGACATCCCATTTATATTCCCACCAGGGAACACGGCAGTTTAGAGGCTGATTTACTCCATTATTCCTATGAAAGCTTTAACCACCAAATGCTGAAAATTAACAGCTATGCCACACGCGGAGCCATTTCCATGCGGAGTGAAGGCAAAAAAGGCGGGCTTTCCAAGGCACTTTTCCATTCCTGGTGGCGTTTTATTTCCATGTATTTTATCAAAAAAGGCTTTTTAGACGGCAAAGCCGGCTTTATTAATGCGTATCATATCGCTTTTTATACATTTTTAAAATATATTCGCGTAGACGAAGGAAATTGGGGAGAACCTTTTGTACAAAGCATCTCCGAATTACCAACCAATAAACCAAAAAGGAAAAAACAATGAGCGATTTAAAGTATCATCGTGTTATGTTAAAACTCAGTGGAGAATCCTTAGCAGGCGAAAAAGGCTTTGGCATTGACCCCGAAACCGTAAAAGCGATTTGTAAAGAAGTTGCTGATGTTGCAGCGTTAGGGCTTGAAATTGTCCTTGTTATTGGTGGGGGAAATATTTTCCGCGGCATTTCAACCTCTGCAAAAGGTATGGAACGCGCAACTGCCGACTATATGGGCATGCTCGCAACCATTTTAAACGCCATGGCTGTACAGGACGCTCTTGAAAAAATGGACATACCTACCCGTGTGCTTTCTGCCATTGCCACAAAAGAAGTCTGTGAACCCTATCTGCGCCGCAAAGGCCTCAATCATCTTGAAAAAGGCCGCATTGTCATTTGCGCCGGCGGTACGGGCAACCCTTATTTTACAACGGATACGGCTGCTGCTCTCCGTGCTATGGAACTTCGCTGTGAAGCCATTATCAAAGCGACCCGCGTTGACGGCATTTACGACAAAGACCCTGAAAAACACGCTGACGCTGTTCGCTATGAACGCATTACCTATAAGGAAACCCTTGATAAAGAACTGAAAGTTATGGACGCAACAGCCATTACTTTGGCTCGTGAAAATAAAATGCCTATTATTGTTTGCAATATTTTAGGCGGTAATATAAAGAAAGTTGTCTGTGGTGAAAACGTAGGCACAATCGTTGAAGGAGAATAATATGGATAAAGATACACTTATGCTCGACGCAGAAGAACGCATGGAAAAAGCTCTTCTTGCGCTGGATAAAGAATTTGCAAAACTTCGCACCGGCCGTGCTTCAACATCTTTGGTTGATAATATCAAAGTGGATTATTACGGCACCCCAACCCCCATTCAGCAAATGTCCACCGTTTCCTGCCCTGACAGCCGTACTGTGACTATTCAGCCCTGGGACAAGGGAGCTATGGGACTCATTGAAAAAGCTATTTTGAACTCTGACCTTGGACTTAATCCTCAAAACGACGGCAAAGTTGTGCGTATTTCCATTCCGCCTCTTACGGAAGAACGCCGTAAAGATTTGGTAAAAGTTTGCAAAAAATACACGGAAGAAGCAAAAGTTGCTATCCGCAACGTTCGCCGTGATGCCAATGACAGCATGAAAAAACTTGAAAAAGATAAAGTCCTCAGCGAAGACGAACTCAAAAAAGCAATGGATGACATCCAAAAAGTAACTGATTCTTATGTTGCAAAAGCTGACCAAAAAGCCGGCGCAAAAGAAAAAGAAATTATGGAAATCTAAAGAAATTTAGAGGAAAAGGCATGGCTTTTGCCATGCCTTTTTAAATAAAGTTGAGGACAGCATGGTATTACCAAAACACATAGCTATTATCATGGACGGCAACGGCAGATGGGCAACAAGACAAGGGCTTTCCCGCAGTGAGGGGCATTTGGCTGGCGCTAAAACCGTTGAAACTGTGATTAAAGAATGTTTGCGCCACAAAATTCCTCATCTTTCATTATACGCTTTTTCCACTGAAAATTGGAACAGACCTCAGGGTGAAGTAAACTATCTTTTTGAACTGTTTTGCCAATTTGTCAAAAGTGAACTTCCCCTTATGCTTGAAGAAGGCATACGTTTTTCCATGATTGGGGATACGAAAAGATTGCCTGAAACAGCTCAAAAAGCCTTGGCTCACGCCATAGAAGAAACCAAGAGCGGAAAAAATCTCGAACTTACTTTGGCAATCAATTATTCCGGCACACAGGAAATTCTCCATGCCATTCGTCAAAGTGCTGCTGAAATTCTTTTACAAAATAAACAAAAAATTCAAACTGTTATTAACGAAAATAATAAAAGTGAAGACATAGTTCAGTATTTGACTTCACTTTTTGACGATACACACTATACAGAACAAAATTTACGCAATCATCTTTATTTGCCTGACTTGCCGGATCCGGATTTAATTATCCGCACAAGCGGGGAATTGAGATTGAGCAATTTCTATCTTTTGCAGGCTGCCTATGCAGAATTTTATTTTACTGATACCCTTTGGCCTGATTTTTCTGCTGAGGATTTTGAAAAAGCTCTTACTGCGTATCAAAACCGTAAACGCCGATTTGGAAAAATTGACGAACAGGAATAAATTATGGCTGAAACAAAATTTTCTGCACTCAAAACGCGTGTAAAAACAGCAATTATTTTATTACTTATTCTTGCGCTTGTTGTCCTTTCAGGGCAAACAGCAATTTATTTTTTCCTTTGCCTTGTGGCTTTACTGGCACAATGGGAGTTTCTTAATCTCTTTTATCCAAAATACAAAGAAAGAACCTTCAAATGGTATTTCTGCGGACTCGGCATTTTGCATTTTATTTTGAGCTATTCTCTGCCTGCCCTGCCTGCGGTTTTTAGTGTAGGCGTTGTTGCTCTTTTGTGCGCCTTTTTTGTCCTGACTCATTTTTCCCATGAAAACGCCTGGGCGAATATGAAAAAGGCAAGTATCGGCTTTGTTTCCTTTATTTATCTTCCGCTTATTTTCAGCTTTATGGGTAAATTCTCCCTCACCCAGCAGCTTCTTGTTGTCAGTATTCCCATTGCTTCTGATACCTGTGCCTATTTTGCGGGCATTGCCTTTGGCAAGCACAAAATTTGGCCGGCTGTCAGCCCCAAGAAAAGTGTTGAAGGCTGCTTTGTGGGTTTAATTGCCTCCATTCTGGTAGTGCTTTATTTTGCCTATGCCCATCACGTTATCCATGCCTCCTTCCCGCTGCTTCTGCTCCTCGGCATTATTTTAGGCGTTCTGGCTCAGCTTGGTGATTTCTTTGAATCTGCATTGAAGCGCACCGTGGATATCAAGGATTCCGGCACTCTTCTTGCCGGCCATGGCGGAGTTTTAGACAGAACCGACAGTCTCATTTTCACTATCACAGGCTTTGAACTTTTTGCGCTTATGCTCTCAGTTTTCTAAAATATCATGCAGTACATCAGTCCTCTTCATACTATTTCCGCGAATTTTCCGAAAAAAATTGCCCTCATGGGCAGTACGGGAACTATTGGCACAAACGCACTGACCGTTATCCGCAAAAGTCAGGAAGACTTTCAAGTCTTTGCCCTTGCCGGCGGAAAAAATATCCAAAAGCTGGCTGAACAGGCCAACGAATTTTGCCCTCCCGTGCTTGGTCTGCAATTTGAAAGCGATATTGCAAGGCTCAAAGAACTGTTAAAGCCAAACTATAATCCCCGCATTTTACATGGAAAACAAGGCTACAGCGAAATCAGTTCCATGCCGGAAGTGGATATTGTTCTTTCAGCACAAGTGGGCGCGGCAGGCCTGTCTGCAACCATGTCTGCGGTAAACGCCGGAAAACATGTTGCCCTTGCCAATAAAGAATCCCTTGTGCTGGCGGGCTCCTATCTTCGGCAATTGGCCTATGCCAAAAATACCGGCATAATCCCGGTGGACTCCGAGCATTATGCCCTTTTCCAATGTCTTGCCTCCCACTTTTCTGAGGCTGACAATGTAAAATCCCTTATTCTGACAGCATCCGGCGGGCCATTTCGCGATAAGTCATGGGAATTTTTAGAGCACGTCACCGTGGAAGACGCTCTTAAACATCCGAACTGGAAAATGGGCGCAAAAATCACTATTGACTCTGCAACGCTGATGAATAAAGGCTTGGAAGTTATTGAAGCCAGCCATTTATACGGAGTTGACCTTAACCAAATTGACGTTGTTGTGCACCCGCAGTCCATTGTTCATTCTCTGGTGGAATGGCAGGACGGATCAATCACTGCTCAGCTTGCAGTGCCAGACATGAAGCTTCCTATTGGTGCGGCTTTTGCCTATCCTCACATGCTCACCCAAGAAAATAATAGTGTGGCAAGTCTTGACTTAACCCTGCAAGGACTTAATTTTTATAAGCCCAATAAAGAACTTTTCCCTTGTCTGGATCTTGCGTATCAGGCGGTCAAAGATGAGCTTTGCATAGAATTAAACGCAGCCAATGAAATTGCTGTGGAACGTTTTCTGCGAAAAGACATACAATTTTTACAAATTCCAACGCTCATTGCGGATATGCTTCACTATGCGTCCAAACTTGAAAAAATTTCTTTATTAGCCTGCACGCCGACAACAGCTCTGCAAATTATTGAAGAGCGCGACATGCTTATTCGTGAACAAGCCAGATTATGGCATTAACCTTTAACCAAAACAATATAAATATACAATTATGGATTTTATCTCTTCAATCTTTTCACATAGTTACTCTATTTTAGCGATTATCCTTGTTCTGGGTGGATTAATTTTTCTCCACGAACTGGGACACTTTCTTGCCTTCCGCTCACTGGGCGTTGGTATTGTTACCTTTTCCATTGGCATGGGTCCTAAAATCTGGGGCATCAAAAAAGGCAAAACAACCTATCAAATTGCAGCGTTTCCCTTTGGCGGTTATGTGGCGGCTGTAGGTGAATACAGCAAAGATGTGGAAGAAATCGGCTTTACTCAGGAAGAAGCCGTCAGCAACAGACCCGCCTGGCAGCGCATGTATTTTGCCTTTGCCGGCCCTTTTGCCAACCTTTTGACTGCCTGGGCTATTTATACTCTGCTTTCTCTGACCAGCGGCGTGAATATTCTTCTGCCGCAAGTTGGGGCACTGCTCCCTGATTCTCCTGCTATTGCAGCAGGCTTGCAGGAAAAAGACCTGATCACTGCCATTGACGGAAGAACGATTTCTTCTTGGAATGAAGTTCCTGAAATTGTCAATAATTCCAACGGCAAAGCTATGGTTTTCACAGTTGAGAGAGATAATGCATTTTTTGACCTCACCATTGAACCCAAGAGAATGCCCCGCACCAATATTTTTGGTGAAGAGGAAATTGCATGGCTCATTGGCATACAGCCCCTTGGCACTATCCGCAATGAAGAACTGAGCTTTTCTGAATCCTTGAAACAAGGTGTTACTCAGTCTTGGAATATGATAGACCTGACCCTGACTGGACTCAAGAAAATGGTGACAGGCTCTGTGTCTGCTGATTCTGTGGGCGGTCCCCTGCTTATCGGCGAAATGATTGCCAAACAGGCGGAAAACGGACTGGTATCCCTGCTTCTGCTCACGGCGCTGATCAGTGTCAACCTGGGACTCTTGAACCTTTTGCCCATTCCCGTGCTTGACGGCGGACTAATTTTCTTCTGTCTGATTGAAACTATTATTCGCCGCCCAGTACCTGAAAAATTGCAGGAACGCCTTATGCAGCTGGGTGCAGTTCTCTTGATTGGGCTGATGATTTTTGCCACATTCAATGATATTATGCGCTGGTTCAAATAACGGGTAAATACAATGGACGAACTCACCCTTATTTTAAATGCATCAGAAAAGCGTCTGCAATTTGCCCTTTTGCAGGACATGCTTCTTTTGCATGCAGAAGAAAGTGAACCGCAAAAAAACGGCGCAGATACACTTCTTCCCCATATCAAGCAAATTTGCGAACAGCTTGGCTTGAGCCCAAGTGGAATAAAAAAAATTGCCGCTGCGGCAGGTCCCGGCAATTTCATGGGTATACGCCTGACTGCCACCATTGCCGCAGCCTTTTGCCGAGCCAATGACGGCTTGCAGGGAAGCATTAATTATATGCATGCCCTTGCCTGTAATTTTTATGCAAAAGAAGACGAAATAATCCATATTGTAACCAGCGGCACCCGTGAACTTGTTCATTCCCAGTGCTTTCAGGTGGTAAGCGGCACTATGCAGGCAAGAACGGATTTACAGCTTATCCCCTATGCGGAACTTCTCAATATTCCCTGTGATTACTGTTTTGGCAGCGGCACACGAAATGAAAAAGCTATGGAAGTACTTGAAAAACACACCTGCACGCTCCTGCCTGCTTCTTTTGACAGTCCCGCTGTCAACAGTCTTATCCATTGTTTGCAGTTTGTCACCTGGCAAAAACAGGATATCAGTCCCATTTACTTAAAAGAATGTGACGCGATCCAAAATCTTCCTCATATTGCCAAATTACAGGGACGAGACCCTGACGCCTGCCGACAGGAACTCGACCGTTTGCTCAACGCTTAAGAATTATTTATCTTACTTTATAAAAACTCTATCAATCGCAAAATATATTTTGTTTTATTTTTTTTTATGAATCTGCAGTATTATTTATGTACGGATTTGTCAAGTGAGGTACAGCACGCTTGCAAGCAAACTCGATTTATACATAACAAAAAAGGAGCTGTACGCCCCTTTTTTGTTACACACAGCTCTTAATTTTTTACAGTTTACCAGTATTTCAAATATTTTTCCCTGCCAAACTTGGTTAAACCCCAGCGCTGCATAAGGATTTCTTCATCGCCCTTCTCTTCAACCCATTCTTCCAAAAGTTCAACAATGCCAACAGCCCGCAGAGATAAAACATGGTCATTGGCGGCATAGACCTGCTTTTCATTTGTATATGCCTGTTCCAGTAAATTTTGGATTTCCTGTGTTGTCAGGGTAGTATGTTCATCTAATAATTTACATATTTCAAGTCGGATTGGATGTTTCATATATGCTCCTCATTTGCTTGCCTAATTTATCTAACCTAATTTACTTGGCGAAGATTGATCATATCCTTTGGATTTCCAATAACCAAAATCATTCCCAGGAAGATCATAATTGCACCGATAACAAGGTTGACTGTAATTTCAGTATCAAGGAAAACTGCACTGAATAATACACCCCACAAAGCATAGGTGATATTGAGCGCCATAGCACGGCTGACGCCCGTTGTGTTCATAGCCTTATACCAGCACATATAGGAAGTTGCACCTACAACACCTGCAAGCATAATCAGATAGAGCTTATCACCGGCGAAAAATTCATTCATCACGCTCAAATAGGAAATATCAGCAGGCAGCGTAAAATGACAAGCAAGCGGAATAAGAATAAACCAATAAATACAGGTAGATGTCATTTGATAAATATTGAGAGCAATTCCAGGTTCAACAAAATCCATGCCGGACGTCACCACAACCCCTTCACATGCCCAGCCAACAGCCGCAACAACAGCAAAGAACAAGCCCCAATAAAAATATTCAGAAACACCGCCGGACGGAGTCACAAAGCTGATAACGAAAACGCCCGCAATACAGCCGAACAAGCCAATCCATGCACGTTTGATGATTTTTTCTTTCAAAAAGATCATGGCTAAAACCGCAGCAAAAGCAGGATAAGAAGACGTAATGGGTAAAACATAGGCAGGGTCAGCCAGAGAAACAGCCATTAAATAGCCGCCCATACCAAAAGGAGCGCCTAAACATCCCCCCAGCATGCAAAGCTTGCCGGCTTTATTTTTAAAGGTACGAGGAATTTCCTGAATTTGTCCGCGATAGGTATTGACTGCCAAAGAAGTGCATGCCCCGCAAAAATCATGGATACCTGCTGCCATAAGGGGAGCCACAAGCCAAAATTCAGGTTTTGCAAAAAATTCACTCTTTACGCCGTTACCCAACAGAAAAATACTTGCTATTGCCCATAAAACACCGCCAAGAATACCAAGGATTAATCCTGTTTTCGCAAATTGGAAGTCAATTTTCTCACGCAGTTTAATTGCCCGTTCTGTTGTACGCACAGAACCTGTTTCAATAAGTATTTCCGAACTCATAAACACCTCACCATATTTTTACTGTTAAAAAAGCAAAAATTATGCCAAGAAAAAACGTGAAAAAATCCAGTATAAAGTGGTGAGCGCGTTCTATTAATACAATCTTTGTTCTAAAATGAACGATTTACTTTCTGTTTTAGCGACATATTTGTCACAAAAATTCTTTTTTGCCAATATGCAAATAATCACTATAACACATTGAAATTATACATACTATAATCATGTCCCAGCAAAAGATATGTCAAATTTGTCGTAAACGAATATCCTATTCTGCCTAAATAAAAACAGTGCACGACAAAATTGTCGTATCAAAAAAGAATATATTTATATAACAAGCTCATACAAGCAGATAACATACTGATATCTTGGTATTAATCTTTACTGGCATGTTTTGTGATTTTTAGTTCAAAAAATACCAGAGGTTGTTATGCCAAAAGAAGATGATTTTACATGCAGACCAATAGACGAAAATGATCTGGCAGTAGAAAAATCTATTGCCTTACCTGTTATCATTGTATTATTGCTCGTCAGCTTGCCTGCTATTTTTTATAGCACTGAAATGGAAGCAATTTTAAAAAGCATTGTCAATCCATTAATGAAAGCTTTGGGAAGTTCTTTCTTATGGCTTGTTACTATTTTTGTATTTTTGCTTATTTACTATGCTGTCAGCAAATACGGTGACATTAAATTTGGTGATCCTGATGAAAAACCGGAATTTCCGCTCGGTTCATGGGCTGCAATGATTTTTACCTCTGGTGTTGCCGGAGCTTGTATGTTCTGGGCTATTGTTGAGCCTTCCTGGTACCTTGTTACCCCCCCAATGAACGCAGACCCGGAAAGCATTGAAGCCTATAACCTCAGTTTGTCATTCCTTCTTTTGAACTGGGGGCCGACAGCCTGGAGTTCTTATTTTATTTGTGCACTTCCTATTTGTTATATGTTCCATATCAGAAGACAGCCGCTTTTGCGTGTCAGTGCGGCTTCTGAAATTGTTATTGGTGACCGCAAAGATAAATTCCTCGGCAAATTCCTGGACTGTTGCTTTATTTTAGGCTTGATGTTCTGCACAACCATGACTATGTGTTTATCCCTGCCAACCGTTGAAGCAACCATCTGCAAGGTTACAGGCTTTGAACCCTCTCTTGCTCTGCAAGGTAAAATCCTGCTCACTACTATCGCTATTTCTGCTGTCAGTGTGTACTTTGGCTTGAAGAAAGGCATCAAACGCGTAAGTGATATCAACGTTATTATGGCGTTTGTTTTACTTGTTTATATTTTCTTATGCGGTCCGACTGCAACCATTTTCGATACCTTCACCAACGCAGTCGGCAGAACTGCCAATAACTTCCTGACCTATATTCTCTGGACTGACCCTTTCAGCGACGGTACTGTTCCTCAGGACTGGACCATGTTCTATGCGATGAACTGGCTGGGTTACGGACCTTTCATGGGGCTTTTCATTGCAAGAATTTCCCGCGGCAGAACTGTACGTGAAATTGTCGGCTGCGGATTGTTCTTTGCTGTACTTGGCGGTTATACCATGCACGGTGTTCTCGGTTCTTATACCTTATACCTGTCACACAACAATATTATCGACGTAACAGGCATTCTGGTAAATCAGGGCGGCGCTGCGCTCATGGCAGAAGTATTTGATACCCTGCCGTTCAGCACAATCGTCTTTATCGTATACGCTATGGTTTCCACTATCTTCCTTGCAACCAGTATCAACTCCAGCTGTTATATTATGGCTGCAACAGCTACCAAGCGCATTGGCGTTAACGACGACCCTCATCGCTTCAATCTGGTTATGTGGGCTCTTTTACAAGGATTACTTGCTTTTGGTGCTCTCACTATGGGTGGACTGGAAGTTGCAAAGATGCTCGGCAAGCTGGCAGGTATTTTCATCTGTATTCCTGTTGTGCTTCTTGCCTATGCATGGATTAAGATGCTGAGAGGCAAAGATTTGCATGATGTAACAGATTGCCGCTAAAAATATATTACTGCCGGCAAAATAAAAAAGCCAGATCATGCTGGCTTTTTTATTTTGCCTGATACTTGCTTACTTTGTATTTCTTCGCTATAATTAAATTTCTTCCCACAATAAGCAAGGCAGGCAGCTATGGAACAGTATAGAAACAATGATTATTTCAGTGAATTTGAAAAAAATATTTTTGATATCCTGCCTGGTGTGGCTTATTACTGCAAATTTATCCCCTCAAAAACAGATAATCCCTATGAATATTCCCTTGTTTTGCAATATGCAAGCAGGGGCTGCATGGAACTTGTGGGCGTTCCTCC
Source organism: uncultured Mailhella sp. (assembly GCA_910578585.1). GTDB lineage: Bacteria > Desulfobacterota > Desulfovibrionia > Desulfovibrionales > Desulfovibrionaceae > Taurinivorans. The sequence continues at coordinate 11,150 of CAJTRG010000013.1, read as the reverse complement.
TGCTGAATTTATCAAACTCAATAAAAATGTGCTCGAACATCTTATGACTGATGACGATGCCAGAAGAACCCATGATTACAGCTATGACCAGGTCGCACAAAAGAAAACCTATGAAATGAAATACCGCATAAAACTGGCAAGCGGGCTTTTAAAATGGGTTTGGGATATCGGCACCGGCGATTTTGATGAAGGCGGAAATATCATTGGTTACAAAGGCATCATCATGGATATTTCTGAAGAAAAATTCAATGAACTGGAATTGAAGGAAGAAAACAAACAGCTCAAAGCCTCCATTGAAAAAGTGAATGGTCTGGGACGTATTATCGGCAGAAGCAAAGCCATGCAAAATGTTTATGAACTGATTATGAAAGCTTCTGAAAATGATATGAACGTCATTATTTTGGGCGAAACCGGCTGCGGAAAAGACCTCGTTGCCAAAGCTATCCACGAATACAGCGGCAAGCGCGGCGACTATGTTCCTGTAAACTGCGGAGCTATTCCCGAACAGCTCATGGAAAGCGAATTTTTTGGCCACACTAAAGGCTCTTTTTCCGGTGCCTATGCCAATAAAGAGGGCTTTATTGCCGCCGCCAATAACGGTACGCTCTTTCTTGATGAAATTGGCGAAATCCCCCTCAATTTACAGGTAAAACTGCTGCGTACACTGGAGAACAGAACCTATACGCCCCTTGGCAGCAACACGCCTAAAAGCTCCAATTTCCGGTTAATCACAGCAACACACAGGGATCTACATAAAATGGTGCAGGAAAAAACCATGCGTTCAGACTTTTTCTATCGGATCAACGTTCTGGAAATTAATTTGCCTCCCCTGCGCGAACGGGAAAACGATTTATTTTTATTGATTGACGACTATTTCAAACAAAAAAACGCCAATATCATTTTGCCGCTCAAAGTCCGTCTTGCCATGCAGAATTATCATTGGCCCGGCAATGTTCGGGAACTGCATAATTTTTTAGATAAATATTTATTCCTGGGTGAAGATGCGCTCAAAAGTCTGCATTTTTCCGAAGAAGATACATTTTTAATGAATTTATCCGCCAATACGCTCTCTTTCAAAGAGGCAACAGAAGAATTTGAAAAACAAATCATTATGCAGTCTCTGTCAAAAAATCACGGAAATACTGCCAAGTGTTCAGAATGTCTTGAAATGAATGTCAGGACACTGCAAAGAAAAATTAAACAATACCATATCAAATAAATTTGAAATATGTTTGCTTATACGATTTTTACTGGAAGGCATTGCCCATACAATGCCTTTCTTATCACCAAGATACGACATAAATGACGCTTTATATTTATTTCTCTTTTGCGCAAAAAATGCAGAATAATATATTTTATAAAATAATATAAGTATATTATAAATAATTTTCTCCCGCTATTCACCCTCTTTTCTTTCATTGTACGTCAAAACTGTCGCAAAAAATTTTCTAAAAGTACGCAAATCAGCTTTTTTCTTTTTATTCTGCGACATTTATGTCGTTTTTAGCAGTATTCTTCATTTCACAAAGCCCTTTTTTATGCAATGAATAAAAGAAAACGTCTCTTTTTCCTTATCTTACAACGCAAAAAAGCTTTTGGCATATTTCTTGATATAAAGGAAACACACGAATGATTACAAATTATCAAAGGAGATCATTATGGCAGGTAAAGCAAAAAAAGCAGCTCTTATAGGTTTTGACTGTTTAATTCCAAAACGCCTCGAAGAAATGCTCGCAGAAGGCGGATTGAAAAACTTCCGTCGTGTCATGGAAAAAGGTAGTTATATTCCTGAAGGTTTCAACCTTCCTACTGTAACACCTCCATCATGGGCTACCATTTGTACCGGCGCATATCCCCGTACCCACGGCATTGAAGACTATTATTATTACATGGAAGGAGAAAGCCTCGAACATAAAAAAACTACTCAGGCTTTTGGTTCTGACATTCTTACCGCAGAAACCATTTGGGACGCCTGGGACAAAGCCGGCAAGAAATCCATTGTTGTCAACTATCCTGTATCCTGGCCTTCCAAAATGCAGCGCGGCGTTATGGTTATGGGACAAGGTATTTCTCCTATTGAAAAACGCTGGCCATTAACAGGCAACGAACACAAAGAATTTTTGGCTTCTGAAAGTGTTATTTCAACAGATTTCTATCACATGGGATCAAAAGGCTCCTTTGACAGAGCAAAAGGCTGGGCAAATCTCCCTGAAAGCGAAGACGATCCGCTGGAAATGGAAGTTACCATTAAATTCCGTGACGCCATGAACCCCATTGAAGAACAAGTATGGTATGTTCTTACATGGGACAGCAACGGTGACGGTTATGATACTGTTGCGCTCTGCCCAACCCGTGACTACAAAAAAGCATTCTGCACCATCAAAAACCGCGAATGGAGTGAACCAATCAACCATGAATTCAAAATTGTTGAAGACGGCCACACAGAAATTGGTACTTTCCGCTGCAAATTGATGAAATTGTCAGAAGACGCTGAAGATCTTTTGATTTATGTATCAGGTATTGCCGGACATATCGGCTGGGTTGCTCCTGCTGACGCAATGGACGGCATTGACATGTCACAGCAGGTTACAGCCAACGACATCGGTCTTGTTGCGTATATGCACAAAGTTATTGACCTTGAAACTGTCGGCGAACTCGTACAATTCCACAGCAACTGGCTCTGGACTGTTGTAAGCGGTTTACTCAAGAAAAATCCTGACTGGGATTTATTCTATATGCACTCTCACCCAATTGACTGGTTCTATCATGGCTTCCTCAGTGAAGTTGACGGCAAGAATCCGGAAGCACTTGCACTTGAACGCAAAATTTACGAAATTGAAGATACCTTGCTTGGCCGCCTGCTTGATGCATTTGGTGAAGACTGCATTACCTGTATCTGCTCTGACCACGGTGCAACCCCGCTTGGCCCAATCCTCAACACCGCTCACGCTTTGAAACAAGCAGGACTTTGCGCATACGAACCTAAGAAATCTGAAAACTATTGGGATATTTACGAAGAAACCGAAGGCTACGACTATGTTCTTGACGTTTCCAAATCCGTTGCAGTTCCACAGCGTTACATGTTCGTCTATGTAAACTTAAAGGGCAAATATCCTGGCGGTATTGTAGAACCTGAAGATTACGAAAAAGTTCGCGATCAAATCATTGATGCTCTCCTTGATTATAAACACCCAGAAACAGGTGAACGTCCGGTGCTCATCGCTGTGCGCAAGGAAGACGCTCATGTATTTGGTATGGGCGGAGCTCAGGCCGGTGACGTTGTATACGCATTGAAACCTGAATATATGGCTGAACACGGCTACGGCTTCCCAACCGGTGAATCAGGATGCGGCAGCCTCAAGAACCTGCTCATGTTCTACGGCGCAAACGTAAAGCAAGGATTCCGTTATGAACGTCCGCGCTGGCTTGCTGATATTGTTCCAACTCTCTGCTATGTAACAGGCAACCCAATTCCTGCTGACGCTGAAGGCGGTCCAATTTACCAAATTCTGCAAGATCCAAACCTTGTATAAGTATCATATAGTTATCAATAACATATAGAATTTTCAATCAAAAAGGAAAACTACCATGGCTGAAAAAAAAGTAATTGTTATCTTCTCTGATGCTGTTACCGTTGATCCGGACAGCAAATTCGGCAAAAAATCTGCAACCTTTGCGCAAGCTGATGTAAATGGTCTCGAAGCTCTTGTAGCCACCTACGGCAAAAGCGCTGTCACATGCGATGAAGCTGTAAAAGCTGTTGAAACATCTGAAGCATGCGTATACACAAAAGACAGCAATCTTGACGCTGTTCTTGACAATGTTGACCGCAAAACCCTCGTCGTTGTAGTATCCAGCAAAGGCGTTGCATTCTGGGGCTTTGGCGTGAACAATAAAGCCGGCGCAGTAAGCCGTGCCATTAACGCACAGGACATTTATGTAACCATTGCAAACATTGTTGATTTGCCCATTACTTCTGAATGCACAGGTGCAATCTTGTATCAAATGATGAAAGATCCAAACCTCAAAATTTCAGAAATCAACAAACTGAAAGAAGCTATCAGCCGTATGGAATCTGTTATTGCCCGTGATAACAGAGAGCCTTGGGATAAACACGACTGTGCATAATCAATGATATTCTGTACCTGTATTTATCACGCGTAAATACAGGTACAGCTTATTCCAATACCGTATTTATTCTCTTTTTTTTTCTCTTTTTCTTTTTTATCAAATAAAACATGAATATTTATACCCTGAAACAAGGAGGGGCTATGCTGTTTTTTGTCAATAAATCCAACCCATCACTCTTAAAACGTTTTGCTCTTGTTGGTGGTGATGAAGATAAAATTCTCTTACTTGTTGGTGACGGCGTAAGCTTTGCCGCTGAATACTGGCAGGATCAATTTGAAGAATTGGACGTTGAAGAAATTTATGCAGAAAATGAAGCCGTACAAGCAAGAAATATAGCTGTTAGTGCAAACTGCAAAACAGTCAATTATGACCAAATAGCTGATCTCATTTTTGATGAAGAACAAGTTGTTTCTTTATAAAAGGAAAATAGTATGGCAAAAACACTTACAATTATGCTTACTTCCGGTGCGGCAGAAAACGAAGACGCTCTTGTGGCTGTAAAACTGGCAAAGGCTGTTCTTGCGAAAGGAAATAAAGTAAATATTTATTTATTTGGTAATGGTGTCAATCTTTCTAAAGTGGAAACTCCCATAACCGGCGATTTGCACATTGCTCCCAATCTTGTTGAGCATATTGAAAAAAATAAAGTAATCAAAAACTTGATTGAACTCGGTGAAATGGGCGCTAATATCTCAACCTGCCACACCAATGAACATGCCCGCGGAATTGAAGCATATCCTTATGTTGGAAACATCCAATGGGGTGATATTGGAGGAACGTTTACAAAATTTTTAATGACTTCTGATGTTTTTCTGACCATTGGACACTAAAGGAGCAAACTATGTTAAATTCTTTTGTTATTTTTGATACAAAACCCCTGGGAGTTGAACTTTCTGCTCTGGGCATCAGAATGGCTTGGGCATGTCATGAAAAAGGTTTTGATATAAAGCTTGTTTTTTCAGAAGAAGGCGTTTGGTGTGCAACCAAAAAAACCGGCTATCATGCCACAATGATTCAAAAATTACTGGACGCTGACGCCACTCTATATTGCAGAAAAAAATGCCTTGAAATGCGCGGAATTGACGAAGACAACATTATCGAAGGCATTGAAGTTGTCGGTGAAGAAGACATCACAGAGATGTGCCTTGACGCAGAATCAGTTAACTATTTCTAATACATGGAGAAACGAACATGCCAAAAATTACTTTTGAACGCGATATGGAAAAAGGTATTGATACCTATAATGTAAATTCTGTTATTTTACCTAAAATCGAATTCAATTTTGCCGCTGTGCCAGACGAAGAAAGAAACCAAGACCACACAGGTCAACGTTTTCTCTGCGTAGCAGCTCTTGCCTGCTTTATCAACACCTTTGCCAATTCTCTGAAAAGAAACGGCGCAGAAGTAAAATTTATCAAAGCTTCTGCTGACACAGAAAAAGAAAAAGACCATGCCATGAGAACCCGCTATTCTGTACTTATTCTGGATGTTGAAATCGGTCTTGAAGAAAAATACCGTGACATTTATAAAAAAGTTGAAGAAAACATGCTCGACGGTTCTTTGCTTACCTATTCCTTGGAAGCAGGCATGGAAGTTGAATACAATTTGAGCATGGTTGCTGTTGATTAATTTCTCCTAATAAAAACATGACACATTCTCAGTGTATTTCTGTTAACCATTGAGAATTTTTACAGGGAAAGAACTTTTAAAAAAGTTCTCTCCCTGTACCCTCTCTCAAAACTTTTTATGCTGATTTCCTAATATATTTTATAACTGCTTTTTAAGTATAAAAAAACGGATACTCAATTGAATATCCGTTTTTCTGTTTTTGTGTAGCGTATAAATTTATTGCATGCTGGAAACAGCCTGGCGTTTTTGGTTAGCTAAAATTCGTTGTAAAACAGGGTCTTCTTCTTCTGAGGGTTGTGAAGATACTCGAGCTGAGCTTGCTTTCAATTCTTCTTCCTCTTCTTCCTGCATCATTTGAGCTGCAATTTGTGCAGAATTAAAAACCTGTTTTTTGTCTGCGGCAAGATTAAGTTTTTCATTTGCTCCCATTGTTCCCGCAGCTTTTATACCACCGCTTGGCACACCTTCGTCTGCCATTTGTAACTTTTTGCCATAGGAGCTTAATGAAACTGTATCTTGATCTCCCCCAATTTCATCAATTACTTTATTATAAGAGCCGGTATTCATATTGTTCATTCGAGTTGGATCTGCTGTAGGAATACGGCTGAGAGCGCTCTTAATGCGGTTGGTATCACTGAGCAAATCGTTTCTGCCTTCGCGTTCAAACATGACAGCAGTACCAAAACAAGAAAAATATTTACTTCCGTCAGGATGAAAGGCAATGTTTTCATTATATCCGATAATTGCTTGTGCGCCTTTATTCACAGCCATGGCAGCCATGCCGAAAAATGCTTCTTCTGAATCAAAACCGCGGCAGCACACAAGTCCAAGCACTTTTGCAATAGGTCTGTTTTCAATCTGTTGTGTGGTTACAACAGGAAAACGTCCCATATTAAATAAATCCTTCGCTTCCTTTACGCTTTGTGCTTGAGAAGTTTCCTTCCTTGTCTTCTTTTCATTTCCGCCGAGTAACATAAACATAATAATTGCCTCCACAAAAACATAATTTTATACGCATGCCATACATATAGCAAAGTATATGCCAAATCTTATATTTCAATATGTTAGAACAAATTCCTCTCGCAGTTTTCGTCCAAATTCATTTTTTTGACAGAAACAACAATTTATTTTGATTTTTTAACTTGAAATTTGATAGAAAAAAGAGTATTTTCTTAGTACTTGAAAATAATTGTATACAAATGCATGCATTACTGTTTCCCGTTGATTTTACAAAGATTACGGAAAAAGAAAGGCACTTGTTTGTATGCACTTTCCTGTGTAGGAAATACACATAACTTTCAATTAACCAAATTATATTTACGGAGGAAATATGGCAGCAAAAATGAAAACAATGGACGGCAATACCGCAGCCGCCCATGTTGCCTATGCCCTTAGCGATGCCGCTGCGATTTATCCTATCACCCCATCATCTGTTATGGGTGAACTGATGGACGCATGGGCTGCCCAAGGTAAGAAAAACGTAATGGGGCAAGTTGTAAATGTTCGTGAAATGCAGTCAGAAGCCGGTGCCGCAGGTACTGTTCACGGCTCTCTTGCCGCTGGTGCACTCACTTCTACATTTACTGCATCACAAGGTCTTCTCTTGATGATCCCTAATATGTATAAAATTGCCGGCGAACTTTTACCTGGTGTATTCCACGTAGCAGCTCGTGCCCTTGCAAGCCACGCTCTTTCTATTTTTGGCGATCATCAGGACGTTATGTCTGCCCGCCAAACCGGTTTTGCAATGCTCTGCTCCAACAACCCGCAGGAAGCAATGGATCTCGCACTCGTTGCTCACCTTGCAGCTATTGATTCTTCTGTACCTTTCTGTCACTTCTTTGACGGATTCCGTACTTCTCACGAAATTCGCAAAATCGAAGTTATTGACTACGAAGACATCAAAAAAGTTGTAAACTGGGATAATGTTCAAGCTTTCCGTGACCGTTCTTTGAACCCTGAATATCCGCATCAACGTGGTACTGCTCAAAACCCGGATACCTACTTCCAAAACAGAGAAAGCTGCAACCCATTCTACAACCAGGTTCCAAGCGTTGTTGTAAACGCAATGGAAAGAGTTGAATCTATCACCGGACGTAAATATAAACCATTCGATTACTATGGAGATCCAGAAGCTGACCGCGTTGTTGTTGCTATGGGTTCTGCTTGTGACGTTATCGAAGAAATCGTTGACTACCTCAACAATCAAGGTCAACACGTTGGTTTGATTAAAGTTCGTTTGTTCCGTCCATTCAGCGTAGAACATCTCTTCCAGGTTCTTCCTGCAACAGTACAAACTCTTACTGTTCTTGACCGTTCAAAAGAACCAGGCTCACTTGGTGAAGCTCTTTATCAAGACATCTGCTCTGCTTTTGTTGAAAAAGGCGAAGGCATCCGCGTATTTCCAAAAATCATTGCCGGTCGTTATGGTCTTGGTTCAAAAGACTTTACTCCTGCAATGGCTCGTGCTGTTTATGATAATATGCTTGCAAGCGGCCCTAAGAACCACTTCACAGTTGGTATCAAAGACGACGTAACCTTCCTCTCCTTGGAAGTTGGCGAAGAAATTGATACTGTTGCTGAAGGCACTGTACAATGCAAATTCTTCGGTCTTGGCTCTGACGGTACTGTTGGTGCAAACAAACAAGCTATCAAAATTATTGGTGACAATACCGATATGTTTGCTCAAGCATATTTTGCGTATGACTCCAAGAAATCCGGCGGTTTCACTGTTTCTCACCTTCGTTTTGGTAAAAAACCAATCCGTTCTTCTTACCTCGTCACTCAAGCAGACTTTATTGCCTGCCATAAAGATGCGTATGTTCATTTGTATGATGTTCTTGAAGGCATCAAAGAAGGCGGAACCTTCCTTTTGAACTCTGCATGGAATACAGTTGAAGAACTTGAAAAAGAACTTCCAGGCCAAATGAAAAGAGTTATTGCTCAAAAGAAACTCAAATTCTACAATGTTGACGCTGTAAAAGTTGCTCAGGAAGTTGGTCTTGGCGGACGTATCAACATGGTAACACAAACCGCTTACTTCAAGCTTGCTAATGTTCTTCCTTTTGAAGAAGCTATCAGCCTCCTCAAAGATTCTATCCGTAAAACTTACGGTAAGAAGGGTGAAAAAGTTGTTAACATGAACATTGCAGCTGTTGATAAAGCTATTGATGCTCTTGTTGAAATCAAATACCCTGAATCATGGGCAGATGCTGCTGACACCCCAAGCATTTACAACGATCAGGATCCATATATCCGCGACGTTGTTCGTCCTATCCTTGCACAACAAGGCGATAAACTCCCTGTTTCTGCATTCAGCCCTGACGGCGTTGTACCTCTTGGAACAACAGCTTGCGAAAAACGCGGTGTTGCGATTTCCATCCCACAATGGAATGCTGCAAACTGTATCCAATGTAACCAATGTTCACTCGTATGTCCTCACGCTGCTATCCGTCCGGTACTTGCTGCAGAAGAAGAACTCTCTGGCGCTCCAGCAAGCTTTGAAACCATCAAAGCAGTGGGCAAGGGTCTTGACGGCTTGAAATTCCGTATGCAAGTTTATGCAATGGACTGCCAAGGCTGCGGTTCTTGTGCAAACGTTTGCCCAGCCAAGGAAAAGGCTCTCGTTATGAAACCTCTTGCAGAACTTCAAGACGCTGAAAATGCTAACCTTGCATTTGCAACTGAAAACGTTGAACCAAAAACAGAAGTTATGGATCGTTTCAGCTTGAAGGGTTCACAATTCCAACAACCACTCATCGAATTCTCCGGTGCCTGTGCTGGCTGCGGCGAAACTCCATATGTAAAACTCCTGACCCAACTCTTTGGCGAACGCATGGTTATTGCTAACGCAACCGGCTGCAGCTCAATTTGGGGCGGATCTTCTCCTGTAACTCCATACACCACCAATAAAAATGGTCAGGGTCCTGCTTGGGGTAACTCCCTCTTTGAAGATGCTGCTGAATATGGTCTTGGTATGCACGATGCATATGTTGCCCGTGTAAACAAACTTGTTTCCCTCTGTGAACAAGCTCTTACCGAAAACATTTCCAGCGAACTTAAAGAAGCTATCCAAAACTGGCTCGACAACAGACTTGATGGACAAAAATCCAAAGAATACGGCGAAGCTGTTATGGATCTCATCTATGAACAAGGCTGTGCAGACGGATGCAGCTGCTCACTCCATGAAATCGCTCACATGAGCGACCTCTTCACCAAAAAATCCTTCTGGATCTTTGGCGGTGACGGTTGGGGATACGATATTGGCTTTGGCGGCGTAGACCACGTTCTTGCTTCTAATGCTGATATTAACATCCTGATTATGGATACAGAAGTTTACTCCAATACCGGCGGTCAAGCTTCTAAAGCTACACCTCTTGGCTCTATTGCACAATTTGCTGCAAGCGGTAAACCTGTTCGCAAGAAAGATATCGGTAAGATGATGATGAGCTATGGCTATGTTTATGTTGCATACGTAAGCATGGGTGCTGATATGAACCAGGTTCTCAAGGCATTCAAGGAAGCTGAAGCTTACCATGGTCCATCTCTTATTATTGCATACGCTCCATGTATCAACCAAGGTATCCGCAAGGGTATGGGCAAGAGCATGGAAGAAGAAAAACTTGCAGTAAAATCCGGTTACTGGCCGCTTTACCGCTACAACCCAGCAAATGCAGATCAACCATTCACTCTCGACAGTAAAGAACCTGACGGAACAATGGAAGAATTCATGCTCGGTGAAAACCGTTTTGCTCAGCTAGAAAGTGCAAAACCAGAACTTGCAAAACAATACCGTACAACCCTTATCGAACAATACAATGCTCGTTATGCTGACCTTAAAAAGATGGCTGGCAAAGAATAAGCAAAACATTGTTTGCTAAGTAATCTATAAAGCCCGGCATTTGCCGGGCTTTTTTGTGCTTTATAGAGTTTTTTTATTTATTATCAAACTTTTTACAAGGAGAAAACTTTTTATGCTAATTTTCTTAATATATTTTTGGGAACTATTTTAAAATGACATAAAAAAATCGTTATGGACAAAGTTTATAACAATTTTGCTTGTATTTCTTTTTTGGGTGAGCAATAGCCGTTAGTGAAAAATGAGCATTACAAATACGTTAGCTATAGACGAAAAAACGAGCCATACAGAAAGACAGAGGTTAACAAAGTATTATATTATAGACACTGTCTTTATTCATAATTTTCTGCATCACAACGACTAAAGCAACAATAGCAGAGATATAAATTTTCCCAAATAAAAAAGATAATAACATACTATAAATGTTATCAGAAAATGCTCTAGCCAGTAATAATAGAATCATTTTATTCAGTTATTTTTCTAGATAGTGTCGTCAATAGATTTTAGCCCAAATGGCGATACACCTTATATG
>CAJTRG010000012.1 GCA_910578585.1 uncultured Mailhella sp. | reverse complement strand
GAAACTTTTTCAAAAGTTTTTCCCCTGCAAGAAATTCGTAAGATTTACTGGAAATACTCTAGTTTTTCGCGAAGTTATGAACGTTACAAATAAAAGCAGTTCTTCGGCAAAGATTTTGCAAAATAGTCACTGCCGCTATCTGTAACACTCGCAAGCTCATTAACAGCTGCCGCATCCGTAAAGCTCATTCTTCGCTGCTCTGCTGTCCATTTCTGTAAGGCTCATACTTCGCAACAGAAACGACTTCGTCGCCTTCGGTGGCTGTAAAAGTTTCTTCCCCCTCATACAGCTCTTTGTCAAATCAAGGATTTAAGACTTAGAGCCAGCAGAGGTTCAAGTCCACAGCCCTCTTACTTATTGTTGAGACACTACAATAAGTTAGGGGTTCTCATACCCAGCTGTCATGCATAGCAAAGCTATAAGCAAGAATAAGACTGGGGGGGTAGAACATCATGTAATGATAAGTTTTGGTAAGACTGTGGGCTGCCCCCTTTACAAAACTTTTTAAGCTTAATTATAAAACATCAGAAAAATTATTTGCAATTATTTCCGGAAACACCCTAATAAAAATGCTCGATTGGAACTTTCCCCGTAAACCCATAAAAAGAGTTTTTAGGAAAATTTATTTACACTTCAGTATTTTCTGCTTGCAAAAATTTACTCAAAAAAATATAATTTGTTATTGAGGTTATATGAATAATAAAATTTTTGTAACAAAATCATTTCTTCCTGATAAAGCAAAATATTTTTCATACCTTGAAAATATTTTTGATAATAATTTGCCTTTAACCAATAATGCCAATCTTGTTATAACACTCGAAAATACCTTAAAAAATTTTCTTCAAGTTCCCTATTTTCAGTATGTCACCAATGGAACCATAGCAATTCAACTTGCTATTCATGCTCTTGGACTTGAAAATTGTGAAATTATTACAACACCTTTCACCTATGTTGCAACCATAAACAGTATTCTTTGGGAAAAATGCACACCTGTTTTTGTGGATATAAAGACAGATAATTTTACCATTGATCCTGATAAAATTGAAGAAAAAATCACCTCTAAAACAAAAGCCATTCTTGCTGTCCATGTTTTTGGATTTGCCTGTGATGTTCATAAAATACAGGCAATAGCAGATAAATATTCACTAAAAGTTATTTACGACGGAGCACATGCCTTTACTTCAAAATATGAAGGAAAAAGCCTCTTATCCTATGGAGATATTTCAACATGCTCTTTTCATGCTACAAAGCTTTTCCATACCATTGAAGGCGGCGCGGTTATCACGAGCTCACAAGAATTATATGATAAATGTGGCCTTTTAAAACAATTCGGGCATAGTTCTGATACCTATTACTGCGTTGGCATCAATGCAAAACAATCAGAATTTCACGCTGCCATGGGACTTTGCAATATTGAATATCTCTCTGAAATATTAGTTAAAAGAAGAGATATTACAGAAATTTACAGAGCTGAGCTGCAAAACATTGTTGAAATTCCAGAAAAGCAAGAAAATTTACGGCTTAATCATGGCTATTTTCCTGTTTTATTTAAAGATGAAGCAGAATTACTCCATATTTTTAACGTCCTTGCAAAGGAAAATATTTTTCCCCGCCGATATTTTTATCCCAGTTTAAATACTTTGCTTTTCCTTTCTTATCAGCCCTGCCCCATTTCAGAAGATATTGCCTCAAGAATTGCCTGCCTGCCGCTCTATCCGCAACTTGCTCATGCTGATGTATATCGCATTTGTTCACTCATCAAAAAAGAATTGGCTTCTTAAATTTTTTTCATACATTTTTTTATACCTGTAAATAATACCGCTTTTACAAGTGGATAGCTGATTTTAATTTTTATGGACATTTTTATTGTATCTATGCTATATAATTCCTGAAAATTTTTCAAAATGCTTATCAGATTTATGTAAGGAGCACTTATGCAATTTTCACCTGCTACGCTTAAAATGCTGGTTATCCTCTGTTTTACTATTTGGGGCGGTGCCATGATCGGCATGAAATACGCCTTTGAATCCTTTTTAGTTTTTCATGTCGTTTTTGCGCGTGTTGCTTTTGCCGGCGTATTTTATTTAGTTTTACTCGGAAAATGGAAAAATCTCCCTTATCAAAAAGGTGACTGGAAATATCTTGTGGCTATGGTTGCCTTTGAGCCCTGTTTATTCTTCTTGTTTGAAACATTTTCCATGAAATTTACAACAGCCTCACAAGGCGGTGTTATTGCTGCCTGTTTTCCTCTTTGTGCTTCTTTAGCCGGCTGGATATTCCTCAAAGAAGAATTAAGTTCCCGTACTATCATTGCTATCTTTCTTGCGGTTATCGGGGTTGCAATCTCCTCCTATTTTGCTCCGGGAGATGAAAGAGCCTCCAATCCGCTCCTTGGCAACCTGCTCATGCTTGGCGCAGTCTTATCCACAACAGGCTATGCCATTTGTGCTCGCATTATCACAAAACGCTATTCTTTTTTAGCGGTTTCTGCCATCCAAGCCCTTGGCGGAACTATTGTTTTCTTCCCGCTTCTATTCTTTGCGCCCGTTCCAACGGATATTACAATGCCTGCTTTGGCAGGGCTTCTTTACGTTGCTGTTGGCGTTGGCATTATCGCGTATTTTCTCTTTAACTTGTCTATTTCGTTTATGCCCGCCGGCATAGTGGCACTTTACGGCAACCTTATCCCTGTCTTTACCCTCTTATTTGCCTATATTCTTTTAGGAGAAAAAATGAACACCCTGCAAATAGCCGGTATTTGCATTGCTTTGGCAGGTATTATCATTTCATCTGTCAGCAAGAAATAAGACAGTAAGAAACAGGCAGCAAAAATAATGCATTATTTTGAAAAAGGATGTTTACTTAACATCCTTTTTCTTTTCATACCAATCTGCCGGCTTGATTACTTTCACCTTATCACCCCAGGTGTATAAATGCCAGTCCATTTCCAAGCGTCCGCCTGCAAAAAATTTCACAGTAATTGAGCCGTCGGCATTTTCCTGCATACTTTGTCTGGGATGAAATTCATAACGCTTAACTTCCTCGGCAACGTCTTCAGCAAAGAGCCATTCCACTTCAAAAGGCTCTTCCTGAAATACGCCAAAAGATTTTTCTGCCAAGGCTTTCAAACTGAAATTACTCTCTATTTCATAGCTTTCATCAATAAGCTCAATGGAAAGAATATTGCTCAAAATGAAATAATGCTCTTTGTTTTCTCCATAACCGTCACTGTGCTTTGCCACTAAATAATGATTTCTTTCTCCATACAAAATTCCATAGGGCAAAAGCTGGAAAGTGCGGATTTTTCCTGATGATTTATTTTTATAGGAAATTTTAATTTGCTGAAAACTCAAAATTGCCTGCCGAATTTTTTGCACAATATCTTTTGCAACCACAATTTTCGGCCCAACCCTGTGGGCAAAGCCTTCTGCTTCCAAGAGAACTTCTGCGTCCGTATCAATATTTTGATAGGTTTTATCCACAATATTAGCCCGAATTTTTTCAAGAATTTTTTGCAGTAACTCAGAATTTTCATTCATATTATTGTCTTGCAGATAGGCAATAGCTTTTTCAAAAGCCACCAATTCCTCAGCAGAAAACTGAATAAAATCTTTGAGTGTGCCCTGAGGAATATACCAGCGTTTAATATTATTTTCCCCAATTCGCACCTTGGTTTGGGGAAATTTATCCAAAATAAGATCGCGCATACGCTCTGCGGTTCGGCGCGCAACTTGAAATCTTTCCATAATATCCTGCAAAGAAACGCCTTCGCGATTGGACTGCATCCAAATTGCCATATCCAAAATATCATACATTTTGTCGTACGCCATAATTCCCCCAAAACCTTTACATCAAAACTCGAGCTCACAAGAAAGTACGCTAAAATTTTGGCGAGGACAAGATACAAATTTTCCCTTGTTTCACCTTGTTTTACTTGACGAAAAGCACAATTTTGCATACAGTAAGTAGAAATAATTTATATAATATTTTCATAGACTTATCATATTCATAAGCCAAAGGAGTTTATATGGAATTTTATCGTGGCAGACGCCTTCGCAACAGCGCAGCACTTCGTGATTTAATGGCAGAAACACAAATTTCAGCAAATGATTTGATCATGCCTTATTTCGTTGTTGAAACCGATGACGAAAATTTCAAAAGCCCAATTCCTTCCATGCCCGGTCAATATCAGTTTTCATTGAAACAACTCAATCTTGCCATTGAAAAAGCTGTTAAAAATGGCTTAAAAGCTGTGCTTCTCTTTGGTGTTCCTAAAGCCAAAGACCCTATTGCTTCAGAAGCCTATAATAAAAACGGTATTGTACAGCAAGCTGTGCGCATGCTCAAAAAGAATTTCCCGGATCTTATTGTTATTACTGACGTTTGCCTTTGTGAATACACTTCCCACGGCCATTGCGGACTCTTGCAGGCAGACGACAGACAAGGACTTGTTCTGAATGATACTACTCTCACTTTATTAGCAAAAACTGCCCTTTCTCACGCCGAAGCAGGAGCGGATATTGTTGCTCCTTCTGACATGATGGACGGAAGAGTTTTGGCTATTCGTAAAGCTCTGGATGAAGAAGGCTATCATCAAACACCGATTATGTCCTATGCTGTAAAATATGCTTCTGCTTACTATGGCCCATTCAGGGATGCTGCTGATTCTGCTCCAAAATTTGGCGACAGACGCACCTATCAAATGGATTTTAGAAATATGAGCGAAGCTATGCGCGAAATTTCTGCTGATATTGATGAAGGCGCTGACATTTTCATTATCAAACCTGCCGGAGCATACCAGGATATTATCCGTATGGTTTACGACCGCACCGATGTTCCTCTTGCTGCGTATCAGGTAAGCGGTGAATATTCCTTGATTAAAGCTGCCGGCATCAATGGCTGGATCAATGAAGAAGCTGTTATTATGGAATCACTCATCGGTATCAAACGCTCCGGCGCAAAACTTATTATTACCTATTTCACCGAAGAACTTCTTGAAAAAGGCCTTGTAAAATAAGCAAAGTAACGAACTGAATAAAGGATTATAAAACATTTATATGGATAAACCACATTGTACTGAACTTGCGCCGGATATGCATGATTTAAAACCGCACCATAGCCAAGGCGAACATCCTGCAATAGCGCATGGCGGGCAGCATCCCCATGCAAATCGCTTTTTGGAAGACGGAGTTACGCCTAAATGCCGGCTTATTGCCTGGGAAGTAACCCGTTCCTGCAATCTTGCCTGCAAGCACTGCCGTGCCGAAGCGCACCCGGAACCTTATGAGGGGGAACTTTCCACTGCCGAAGCCAAAAAACTCATTGACAGCTTCAAGGAAGTGGGCGACCCCATTATTATTTTCACCGGCGGCGACCCCATGATACGCCCTGATGTCTATGAACTTGCTGCCTATGCAAAATCAAAAGGTCTGCGCTGCGTGATGAGCCCCAATGGAACGCTGATCAATGAACAAAATGTTCTGCAAATCAAAGAAGCTGGCTTTGCCCGCTGCTCCATTTCCATTGATGGACACGACGCTAAAAGCCACGACGAGTTTCGCGGCGTACAAGGCGCTTTTGAGGCTTCCATGCACGGCATTGAGCTTTTAAAGCAGCATGGCATTGAATTTCAAATCAATACTACAGTGACAAAAACCAATCTGCATACCTTCAAGCAAATTTTTGAACTTTGCGAACGCATTGGCGCTGCTGCATGGCATATCTTTTTGCTTGTGCCCATGGGAAGAGCTGCGAGCTTAAGCTCCGAAGTAATCACAGCAGAAGAATATGAAGAAGTTTTGCACTGGTTCTATGATTTTAGAAAAACCACGTCCATGCATTTAAAAGCCACCTGTGCCCCCCATTATTACCGCATTATGCGCCAAAAAGCTGCGGAGGAAAACCTGCCGGTTACCTTTGAGAACTTTGGCATGGATGCCATGACAAGAGGCTGCCTTGGCGGAACTGGTTTCTGTTTTATCAGCCACACGGGACAAGTACAGCCCTGCGGTTATCTGGAACTTGACTGCGGCAATATTCGCGATACGTATTTTCCTGAAATCTGGAAAAATACTCCCTGGTTCAAAAAATTCAGAAATCAGGAAGAATATGAAGGCAAATGCTGCATTTGTGAATTCCACAAAGTCTGCGGCGGCTGCCGGGCAAGAGCCTATTCCATGGACAATAACCCCATGGCACAAGAACCGCTCTGCACCTATATCCCCAAGAAAAAAGCATAAGAAAAATACAATGATAAACAGCAAAGCTCTTTCAAACGAAAGGGCTTTTTTTTGGGAATAAGGTTTTAACTTATCTCTCCAAAAATTTAAAAAGGGCTACTTGGAAAAATCCATCTCATTTATTGCGGCTTGAATATGATTGAATGCATCTGCCAAAGGTTTGCCATCTATAAATGCATGGCTTATTTTCATGTGCATAGACATTTTAAGACGCTGATCTTCCTCTACATATTTTCCCCAGCCAACACAAGGTACGATGTTATAAGTTTGATCGCTCACTCCGGGGGGATTGGTCAATACCGGCAAAGTCATGGCTTGATAATCAATCCATGGAATAACTGAAAAACAGATTAGATCTGTTCGAGACAAATCCGAATTTTGAGGGTGTATATTTTTTTCATGTTTTGCCTTCTCAATAACGGAAGATACACTTTGATAAAAAGTTTTATAATCTGTAAACTCAACGCTGCGATTTACAAAATAACCGAAGTTATTGGCTACTGTAAAACTACAATCTATCTTATCATAATGATATGGTTCTCCACTATGCACTCTCATACGAAACTCAGGAATTGCATTTAGCTCACGCAACGCAAAATATAAATAATTGATAAAGAAAGATTGATTGTTTTCTTTACAGTAGGTTACGAGATTAGAGCATTTCCAGTAAATCTTACGAATTTCTTGCAGGGGAAAAACTTTATCTCTGCTGTCCGTTTTCGTTACAGCGAGCAAAGCGAGCTTTACACAAATAGACAACAGAGATAAACAAAGGGGTATCCCTTATAGTTTCCCCTTTTGTCCAGAGTATGGGAGTGAAGCTCCTATTATTTTTAGTCCCAGGTACGCTTGTCTTCAATAGGACGAATAGTTGCAGGAAGTGTAGCAGGAGCAAGGATCTTGAGCTCTGGACGAAGCTTAATCCGTTCACGGAAGAGGTGCATAAGTTCGTCTTCGCGCTTAAAGTTGCTTGCTTCAATGTACAGGGTCATTTCGTCAATACCGCCCGGGTTGGTAACTTCAATTTGCCAACGTTTGATTTCTTCAAAACGTGCCATAACTTGTTCAACCTGATGAGGATATACGAAAATGCCCTTGATACGAGCGGTGGTGTCAACACGTCCAACAATGTTGCCAAGGCGAGGGCTTGTACGGCCGCAGGCACAAGGAGTTCTGTCAATATAGGATAAGTCACCGGTTGCAAAACGAATCAGCGGATAGGTTTTATTGAAAGAAGTAACAACAACTTCGCCCACTTCGCCGTCTTTCAAAGGAATACCAGTATCTGGATGACAGATTTCCACATAGCATCTGTTGGAAATGTGCAGACCATTTTTGTGGTAGCATTCATAACCAATGCAGCCCACGTCAGCCGTGCCGTAACCCTGGCGTACAATAATATCAAATTTCTTTTCGAGCTGTGTACGCATTTTTTCGGTTAAGCGTTCACTGGTGACAAAAGCAACTTCCAGGAACAAATCTTTACGAAGGTCAATGCCCTTTTCTTCAGCTTTTTGCGCAAGGTGCATAAGAAAGCTTGGTGTGCCCACATAACCGGAAACACGGAGCTTTTGCATAATATCAAGCTGAGTTGCGGCATCAATTGGGCCTGCAGGAATGGTTGCACAGCTCAAATTGCGAAGCGGCTCTTCAAACATAAGCCCTGCTGGTGCCAAGTGATAGTTAAAGGTCACCTGCACAGGGTCACCGGGACGAAAGCCAATGGAATAAAAAGCTTCTGTGTAGCCCCAGTAATCATCGTGTCTGTCTTCGGGGTCGAAAATTGGGCCAGGAGAAAGGAAAATACGGCGCAATTCACCAATATCCTTTGTCAGCAAACCACCGAGACGCGGGCCCATGGTTTGCAAAAAGATCAGCTCTTTTTTCTTCAAAATTGGAATATGTTTAATATCTGAAAGGGTTTTGAACTTTTCAATATTAAATTGTGCTCTGTCAAAACGCTTTTTTACGTCTTCAGAATAACGATAAGCATAGGAAAGTAATTCTTTTAATTGAATTAAATTATACTGCTTACGCTCACTTTCATCAAGAACTTCACGACGGCTGTAAATGCCTTCTGTACGGTCTTTACGGGTCATAGTAACCTCACTTTCAAAGATAAAAACAGACTATACATACATTAAAAATTAAATGCAAGAACTTTTTTATTTTTATTTATAAATCAATATGTTATATATAAATTTTCACGCTTCTTGCTATTTTTTGCAAGGCATGTTATTTACTAACCTGTTGAATTTTTATCATTAAAATTTTAAGCCCCATAAATGCCATGCAAAAAAAAATTTTACTTCATTGCTGCTGCGGCCCATGTTCTATTATGGCTTTGGAATATTTGAAAAAAAATAATTTTGAACCACATATTTTTTATTATAATCCCAACATCCTCCCGCAAAAAGAATATTTTTTACGGCTTTCTGCCATGCAGCAGGTGGCAAATTATTATCAAGTTCCCCTTGTGATTGGCAATAATAAAGAATTTTTTGAACGCGAAAAAGCACAAAGACATATGCTCAAAAAAACTTGGCTCAAGGAAAATTTTTCACACCTTTTTGAACCAAGCCCGCTCATGCAGGAAGCAATACAAAAAATTCTGACCAAATGGAAAAATTATGCCAGTCTTTTTCCCTGCCATGAATTTGAAAATCTGAGCATTTATTGGGACAATCAGCATCTGTTAAATCCAGACCTTGAAACACTCAATTCCCTTTTGATTATAGACAGTTATGCTTTTGTCAGTTACCTTGGCAATTATCAGGAAAAAGAACGCTGCAAGGAATGTTATAAAGAGCGAATGATCAAAAGTGTTTTCTATGCCAAGGAGCAAGGCTTTACAGAATTTAGCTCTACCCTTCTCTACTCAAAATACCAAAACCATGAGGATATCTGCTTTGCCATTGAAAATGCTGTACAGCTTGCCAATCAAAATACTGCCAATCCTCTGCACTTTTACTATGTGGATTTTCGAGAATTTTGGCAGCAAGGCATTGATAAATCAAAAGAATTAAATATTTATCGCCAAAAATGGTGCGGCTGTATTTTAAGTCGTTTAGAAAGTCTCAGGCAAATGGCAGACCGCGAACATGAAAAACTTTTACGCAAACAAAATATCCATTAAAAATAATAGGAAATAACGCGGGATAAACTTATAAGCCCTGCCGAACCAATAGTAATGAGCACAATTTTTCTAAACAAACTTTGTGAAATATATTTAACAATGGGAGCTGCAAGGCACATTCCAAGAATACAGGCAGGCGCGCCCGCAAGCCAATATCCCAATAACTCTTTTGTATACAATCCTGCAAAATACTGGCTCATGCAGGTTACCATATTAATAAGGACAAAAGCGCCTCCCATGGCTGCCAATGCCTTTTGCTTCCTCCAGCCGGCATATAAGACAAAAATACCTACCGGCGGCCCTAAAAATGAGGTCGTTGCGCCCAAAAATCCTGCAAAAAATCCACAAATTACGCCCACAAGAGTAATAGTATCTTTTTCTTCATTCTGTTCCTGTTTTTGCAGAAAATTCCATACTACATAGGATATCAAAAACACAGCCATCATAATTTCAATAACGTGAGAAGAAACAACCGTTAAAATATATGTACCTATGAAAACTCCGGGAATAGAGCCAATTAAGGCAGGGATAATATTTTTTAACTGAAATTCTTTGCGATATTGAATAAATAAGCCCAGAGACAATATTGTCCCAAGCAAACAGGATAGAGGCACAATTAAGTGCACATTCATAAACAGAAGCATGCAAGGCACTGCAAGCATGCCGGCTCCCATGCCGCTTAAACTATTTATAAAGGAAGCAACTGCCCAAATCAAGGCAAGATAAACAAATTCCATAATGCATATCCTTAATAACCCATTAGAAATAATGAGAAATTACTCGCAATAAACTTATAAGCCCTGCAAAACCAATAAGAAGAAGTATAATTTTTCTAAATACATTTTGTGAGATATATTTGATAAAAGGAGTAGCAAGGCACATTCCCACACCACATGCCGGTACGCCCACAAGTAAATACCCCAATATTTCTTTTGTATACAATCCTGCAAAATATTGGCTCACACAGGTTATAGCATTAATAAGAACAAAAGCACAGCCCAAAAAGCCCAAAACTTTTTCGGATTTCCAGCCGGCATATAAAACATAGATCGCAAGCGGAGGGCCGGCAAAAGCTGTTGTTGAGCCAAAAAATCCTGAAAAAAAGCCACAGGCTCCTGCCATAACCGTGTTCTTTCTTGCTTTCACCCTTTGTGTGTGCATAAAACTCCAAATAGCATAGCAAATCAAAAACAGAGCCATAAAAATTTCCAGCACATGGGAAGAAAGAACTTTTAATGCGTATGTTCCCATAAAAATTCCTGGAATTGCGCAAATTAATACAAATAAAATATCATTTAAATGGAATTCTTTTCGATACTGAATCGCTAAACCAACAGACTGCAAAATACTAAGCGTACAAATAACTGGCACAACTAATTGAATATCCATAAACAAAAGCATAGACGGAGCAGCAAACATGCCAGAGCCCATGCCGCTGATACTTTTTACAAAACTGGCAAGCATCCAAATACAGGCAAAATAAACTAATTCCATAACTTCATATCCTTAAAATCCATTAAAAATAATAATGAATAACACGGGTTAGACACATTATACCAGCAAAACCAATCACAAGAAGCAAAATTTTTCGAAACGTTTTCTGGGTAATATATTTAATAAAGGGAAATGAAATCAACATACCCAAAATCCCCGCAGGAATGCCAATCAGCAAATAATGTAAAAATTCTTTTGTATACAAGCCGGCAAAATAATGGCTGATGCAAGTCGTGCCTGTAATAATGATCAGGGCAGAGCCCAGAGCGCCAAGAGCTTTCTCCTGTTTCCAGCCTGTGTATAAAATATAAATGGCAAGAGGCGGCCCTGTAAAAGAAATGGTTGAGCCAAAAAATCCAGAAAAGAATCCGCATGCTCCGCCAAGTATGGCATTGTTTCTCTCTTCTTTTGGTGTGTAAATATGAAAAAAATTCCAGAGAACGTATACAATTAAAAATACTGCCATGATACTTTCCAAAACATGGGAAGACAAAATTTTCAAAACTTGTGTACCTAAAAATGCTCCAGGAATTGCGCAAAATAAGGCAGGCAAAATAATTTTTACATGAAATTCAGACCGGTACTTTATGGCAAGCGTTGAGGATAACACCACGACCATAAGGCAGGAAAGCGGCACAATCAATTGAATATCCATAAAAAGCGTCATAAAGGGCACTGCCATAAGAGCAGCTCCCATGCCGCTTATGCCATTTACAAAGCCTGCTAAAGCCCAAATACATGCAAAATATATACTTTCCATTGCCTCTTCCTCATTATTCAATAAAGGAAAAAATCATAAAAATCAAATCGAGGCATCAATACATTATGGGTAAAAATGAAACACTTTCTAAAATTGTTGGAACAAAAAGAACCAGTCTCGACATATTTGTATTTCTATAACATACTGAAATATAATATAAAATTTTTTGGCATGCTATTTGCTAATTATTTTACATCGGTATGGATTATGGAACTGTTATGAACAATAGAATGCTTCATAACCCTATTAATTGGTGTTGCGTAAAAATTTATTATAATCGGTAAACACTGAGGGGATATAATATATTTATACGCAATACCATTCAAATAAGGACGGTGAACGTATTTAAATAATCAATTCTGAAAAGACCTTAAATTAGATACAACAAGAAAAGCCTCATTCGTAATGAGGCTTTTTTTGTGCTATAAACAAAATATTTTGCCGCAAAAATGTCACAAACAAAAAAGGACTTATGAAAATCACTCCATAAGTCCTTGAAATAAATGGTGGAACCTGCAGGGGTTGAACCTGCGACCAACCGGTTATGAGCCGGTAGCTCTACCAACTGAGCTAAGGTTCCGCTTGAGAAGAATTAATTTATAAAATTCAAGCAAAAAGTCAAGTTATTTCTTTGTGTTCATTTGTTGTACTTTTATGTCAAAATGCAGCAGCACCGACTATTCCTGCCCGTTCTCAAAATTGAGTAATTTATTCAGCAAATCACACAGGATATCTTCATTATCAACAACATAATCAGCAATACTGACAATACTTTTGGCAGGAGCATGAACAAGCCCTGTAGCAATAGAAACATCAGCCAGGCGCATGGCTTCCATATCATTATGTCCGTCACCAATGAAAACCACAAAATCGCCTTGCTGCTTATAAAAATCCACAACGGATTCCTTGCACAAAATAGAGGTAATTTTTGTTACAGTATCATTTTCTACCAATGCTTCTGAATAAAATGCCTTGCAGCCAATTTTCTCTGTCAGTTTATCAACCCAACAAAATAAATTGCTTGTTGCAATAATGCAGTGCTCAGAATGTGCTGCGATAAAAGAATGAACATTCTCATGCAGCGCAACCGTTGCAAGAAGTTCTGAAACTTCTGAAACAGGACATTTCCTCAATATGGAAACCCGCCTGACAAAGGATTCCTCAAAAGGAATATTGCCCTGCACTGTCTGCATGGTCAGTTCTGCAATTTTCTCCTGTAAAGAAAAATGTTCTGAAATGATCGGCAATGTCTCGCTCTTTGTCAGTGTTCCATCTAAATCAAAAATAAATCTGACCATGTCTTATCCAAAAATTACAGTTTTTCTATTCTGAAGCACGCGCTCTGATGAATGAGGCATTTTCTTCATAATAATTTTTTGATATTTGTCACAGCAGCACAAGTTTTCTTCCATTATCAAGCCTTTCAATTCTTATCCTGTGAGCATTACAGAATAATATTATTAATAATTCCTTGTGCGTAGACAATTTCTTCATCATAGCCGGCAATCAAACCGTCAATTTTTGCCAAAAGAACTTTTTGCAGGATTTCGCCCACTCGAGCCCCCTGTTCCACGCCAAGCTGCATAATATCATTACCGGTAATATCAATTTTTTCATGGCGAATTTGATAAATATACGTGGAAAGCTGCCGTTTCAGCTCTTCCCCGTGTTCTTTTTCCAGACGAACAATCATGTATAAAATATCTTCAATTGCAACATTTTTCAGCAGTATGTGCAAGGAACTCATGGAATGTTTCTTCACAAACCACTCTTCAACCTTTGGCAGCGTTCCAATAAGCTGAGAACGGATGGATAAATAATCTTCAATTTGCCCGGGAGAAAAACATAATCTTTCCAGTAATTCTTTAAATTCACTTGTGGAAACCCCCTTACTCATCACCAGCAAGAAGAATAAGAAATTATCAATTTTTTCAGTAAGATAAAGCATACGATACCAATTAAGTACCTTAAAGGCTTCTGTCACAAAGTCCATATCAGCTTCATGGGATAAATCTAAACTGGGATGAATTTCAGCAAGCAAGCCCAAATCCTGCATACGATAAATACATTCAAGCACATTTTCTTCACCGAGCATAATTTCAAGTTCCGTGAAAATACGCTTGCCGTCTAATTTTTGGATCAGTTTCAGAGCAATGGCATTTCTGATAAGTCGTTCACATTGCAGGGAAATTTTAAAATCATAGCGCTGTTCAAAGCGAATTGCTCGGAGCGCTCTGGTGGGATCATCCACAAAGCTCAAGGCATGCAAAATACGAATAGTTTTTTGCTTAATATCCCCCTGCCCGTCAAAATAGTCTTCCAGCTCGCCAAAATGAGAGGTATTCAACTTGATTGCCATGGCGTTAATCGTGAAATCACGACGCGTCAAATCCATGCGAATGGAAGAAAGTTCCACAGTAGGAAGCACAGCAGGGCTTTGATAATATTCCAGGCGTGCAGTTGCCACATCAATCCGAAGTTCCTGCTCTTCATAATCCAAATTAATAATATTTCCGTCTATCAATTTTGAAGAAGAAAACAAAACAAGTGCAGTCATAAATTCTTTGTGCTCGCGCACACGTCCGCCCAAGTGCCCTGCCAGATAATGGGCAAATAAAATACCGTCCCCTTCCACCACAAGGTCAATATCCATATGCGGCCAGCGCCATTTTTCCCTGTCCATAATCAAATCACGAACAAAGCCTCCGACCGCGTATACAGAAACGCCCATTTCATCCGCCAGTTCACCCACAATTTGCAGAAGTTTTACGCATTCCTTTGGCGCGCGCAGGCTTAAAATTTTCTGGACATTGCGCTTTGCAAGGCGATGAGCCTTTTTCTTGGGCGAAGAAGTATTTTGTTCATCCAGGAATAAGGTCACAAGGTCAGTTCTGGTCACAACCCCAATAATAGGCAATTCCCTCAGCACTTCATCGGGAATTTCTTCTTCATCCTTTGGCAGATAATCCACAATGGGCACAAGACGCTGCTTGTCTTCAATAATAATTTCAAGAAGAGTCTGCAAATCTGTTTCAAGGGTGGCGCAGCGAATATTTCTGTTCATAAACTGTGTTACGCTGCACTTGCCAAGTCCATGCTTCACCGCCTTTGCCGAGGTCTGATAATCCAAAATACCTACACAGCATTTTGTATTTTCATTCCAAATGGGTACAGCCTTGAAGCCGTATCGTGTCATCAAATCTGTGGCATTATCAATGCAGTCGCTTTCGTCAATTCCCATAACAGGTGTAGACATCAGCCGGCGAACCGTCTTATCCCGATGAGAAAATAAAGTGATCTGGCTTTCAATAAAGGTCAGCACCTCGTGCATACTTTTATCTTTAACTGTGGCAGCAGCAGCATAGGCATGCCCGCCTCCGCCAAGCAGAGTCATGATTTGTCCCACGTCTACAGCATCATCTTTACTTCGGGCAACAACCTGTACTTTGCCGTCCATGGCTGCCACCAGGAAAAGCACATCACAAGGATAAATTTCCAAAAATAAAGAAGTCAACGAAGCAATATCATACAAACATTCTTCAAATTTAGAATTTGCCAGAATAAATTTAATCCCTGCAATATCATAAAAGCGCGCAGATTCCACTAAATCGTTCAGAGCAAAAAGCTGTTCTTTATTGATTTGTTTATTGACATAGGAAGTGACGAAATTAGGCTCAAAACCCTGCTCCAAAAGCCAAGTCAGCGCTTTTGTTTCACGCGGCGTTACAGAATTATAGGTAAAAGCCCCTGTGTCAGAATATATGCCAAGCCCCAGCAAACAAAGAAGCTCACAGGGATATTTTTGCGGATTTTTTTGAATTTCTTCACAAATCAGCGTACAGGTTGAACCAACTTCCTCGCATACTCCCCCATGCGCTTTTATATTCCGCTTGGGATGATGATCATAAATAATAATTTCGAGATTTTTGCTTTCCTGCTCTTCATCCACATCATGTTTCATTCCCTCGCGGTCAAGCAGGGTCTGAATATGCCGTAAACGGTTGGTGTGAGAAGTATCAACAATAACAAGACGTTCTATGCCTTCAAGGTCAGCGTCTTTAGGATTGACATAGGTAAAAAGCGGATCAATCACTTCCCGCATAAAAGCATGGACGATTTTTTCCTGAGACCCGGGATAAACAATTTGTGCGTCAGGATAAAAAAAAGAAACACCAAATAAAGAACACAATGCATCAAAATCAGCATTTCCATGGCAGGTGATAAGAGTTTTTTTTGGTGTTTTATTCATTAAAAAGCCTTTGCACTTTTTGGTTAAAATACAAAAAGCTTTGCATAGTGTCAATCAATGAATATAAGAAATGAGACTTTAAACAACACTCTTTCTTTTCATGGGGGGAATAATTTCCCCATACCCCCTCATTACTTGTTTTTATTGTATAAAAGCAAGAAGTCAATAAAAAAACTCTATCCAAAATTACTAGAGCATTTCCGGAAATTACTGCAACAAATTTTTATAAGAAAGCTTAAAAGGTTTTGTAAAGGGGTGCAGGGGAAGAAACTTTTTCAGCCACCGAAGGCGACGAAGTCGTTTGCGTTTGCGAAGAATGAGCAATTACGCAAATGGACAGCAGAGATAAAGTTTTTCCCCTGCATAAAAAAGTCGCAAGATTTATTGGAAATACTCTAAAAAAACAAAACAGGTATAGACAACGTCTATGCCTGTTTTACGTTTAGAGGGATTGGGGGAGATAATCTCCCCCAAAAAAATTTTATAAAATAATTATAATAAATTTTCTTTTTTAAGAATCAGTTCAATTTCGTCTTTGGCAAGGCCAGTTTTTTGCGCTATCATATCTGTATTCATGCCTTTTTTGCGTGAATTCATGATCACTTCACGAAGCAGATAGGGGGAATGGCTGATTTCTTCTGCTTGTTTAATCAGTTTTTTGAGCATAAAAATGCGTTCTTCCATGGCAATATTAAGGCGTTCAAGTTCTTCCTGGCGCTGCACAAAGGTTGCTACAAGTTCCTGTTCTAAATTCGCGTTGCGCACCATTCTGTCCATGAGCTCTTCCTGATTATTTTGCATGGCAAGCATTACTTGTTCGGATTTGCGCAGTCGTCTGAAAAAAATCAAAACAAGAATAATCAAAAATAATTCAGCAACAGTAATTAATGCCAAGACAAGCAAATTCATTGATTACACCTTTGCGCTAAAGAGCTTTCCTGCCAATGGATTATGATGAGAGGGGCATGTTTCAAGATTTTCATCTTTTTCATGGCGCTGCTGTAAATTTTCCTGTGCATTTTCCTGCTTATTGCCGCCGTCACGGCTAACCAGACTTGCCTCCGGATCATCAGCAGCTTTATCAAGTTTCTTATTGTCTTCTGCAATAACTTCAGCCACAACAACCTGGGCAACTTGCGCGAAAACTTCACCCCTGTTTGCAATATTGCTGATTGTTGTTGACATTCCCTGCTGTTGAGCATTAAGTAGCGGGACTATTTCATTACTCATATATCCGCCTTTTTGTTAATAAATCAGCAAACTATCAATGTACAAATGGTCAATGCTGCCACTCATCACATATTTATTGACTATTTCAAAGAGACCATTCTTGATAAGCTGATGATTAGCTGGATCCAGTAGAACTTCAGGGTCTTGAATTTCTAAATAATAATAAATTGCGTCACGCAGCACTTTTTGATTATTGGTAATTTCAAAATAAACATCATCATGAATGGTACTCAGGATGAAAGAACCTTTCACAAAATGAATTTTTCCATTACCGTCAATACACTGGATAACAAATGGATCAAGTTTTAATTCCAGCGCTTTGGGAGGAGCATTATCTTCCGGTTTTGTAACAACAATAATATTCGGCAAAATTTCATCATCAGATGAAAAGATAAATATAAGCCCCCCACCAATAATCAGAAGCAAGACAGCGACTATCGCACCAATAATAATCAGTTTTTTCTTTTTATTAGGCTTTTCGCCTTCTTCTGTTGTTTCCTTGTTCTCAGAATCGCCTTGAGCTGCTTCAGTTTTTCTTTCTTCCTGAGCTTCCGGTTCTTCGTTGAGAAAAGGAGCATCCTCAAGATCTAACTCAACCTTATTTTGTCCAGATGCAATAAATTCATCTCCTTTTTCAGGAGAAAGATCTGGAGCAACCTCGGCAGAGGCAGCAGGCAAGGTATCATCACTAGCAGGAGTGCTGTTTTGTGTGACTTCTTCTTGAGTTTGGCTCACAACATTCACCTTTTATTTTATGGGAAAATTTTATCAATTTTCTTTTTCAGCGTATCTGCTGTAAAAGGTTTTACAATATAGTTAGAAACTTTTGCCTGAGCTGCTTCCAAAATGTTTTCTTGTTGAGCTTCAGCGGTAACCATCAAAAATGGCAAATGTCCGATTCTTTCATCAGCGCGAACTTTTCTAAGAAGTTCAATACCTGTCATTTGAGGCATATTCCAGTCAGAAACAATAAAATCAATTTTTTGTTTTTGCAGAATTTCCCAAGCTGTTGTGCCGTCATCGGCCTCAACAATATTATTAAATCCCAGTTGGCGGAGAATATTTTTAACAATACGGCGCATTGTAGAAAAATCATCAACAACAAGTACTTGCATATTTGGATCAAATCCCATAATTTCCCTCGTCTTTTACTCGTTTTAGAACAGTAAAAAGTATATCGACACTTTTTCTTAAACTCTTAAGAGTGTGTTAAAACAAATCATCTTCTCCAAAATTATGAGAAAATTCTCTTCGTAACCTTGAAATTGCTTGCGAATGGAGCTGTGACACTCGTCCCTCAGTCACGCCTAAGACCTCAGCAACTTCCCTCATATTGAGTTCTTCAGTGTAATAAAGAGATAGTACCAATTTTTCTTTATCTGTCAATCTATCAATGAGCGATGCAATTTTTTCAGATAATTCATTGAAAACTGTATCGTGGAAAGGCTCGCCATTTCTGTCTGGCTCGTTGGCCAAGGTATCTTCAATGCTGTCAAGCGGAATAGCAAGCTGGCTTTGCAAAGCTTCCATGCCCTGGTGAATTTCCCGTTCGCTGAGACCCGTCTTTTCATGAACTTCTTCAACGGTTGGAACTCGGCCAAGTTCCTGCTCAAGCTGCCACATGGCTTCGTCAATTTGGCGCACACGCTGTCTAAGACCGCGAGAAAACCAGTCTAAACGTCTGAGTTCATCAAGCATTGCACCGCGTATTCTGCTTTCTGCATAGGTTTCAAAACGTATACCAAGATCAGCCTGATATTTTTTGAGTGATTCCATAAGCCCAAGCGTACCGGCACTGATAAGCTCAGCCATATCAATATGCTTAGGCAATTTTGTTTTCATTCTATATGCAACATAGCGAATTTGCGGCGCGTAATGCTTCACAAGAATTTCTTTTTCAATAGAGGAAAAGTCTTCCCAAACTCTTTCTCCATTTTCCATTTCTAACCAAGGCGTCATTCTCTATCCCCTAAAGAGCAGTTTTTTCCAGAAAAATTTTATATTTCCATCAACTGTGTTTGGATCGTCAAAGTTTTGAACTAATTGTGCTACTTTTTCCAATGCTTTTGTAACATTTGAATTTGGTTCGCCAATACAAAATGGGACTTGTGCCATAATAGATTTACGAACTGTTGTATCTTTTGGAATAAATCCAAGATAATCCAAATTTACCCCCTCAAGAAAATGATCACAGGCAGCATATAAACGAGAAAACATTTCTTTTGCCATGGCTTCACTTGAGGCAACATTAACAAGTACTTTAAACGTGGATACTCCATGCCGCTGTTTTAACACTTTAATCAGGGCATAAGCGTCTGTCAGCGACGTTGGTTCTGTGGTCAAAACCACAATACGTTCCTGAGACGCAACGTTAAAGTATAAAACATTATCATGGATACCCGCTCCAGTATCAACAAGCAAATAATCAATTTTTTCATCAAAATCATCAAATGCTTCCAAAAGCTCGAGTTTTTGTCCGGTTTCCAGGGTCATCATATCACTTACCCCGGAAGAGGCAGGCAAAATTTGAAAACCATAGGGTGTATCATATAAAATCTCAGAAAGATTTTTCCCCTTGAATAAATCATAAATATTGTATTGCGGGGTCAAACCTAAAATTACGTCCACATTGGCAAGTCCAAGGTCAGCGTCCACAAGAACAACTCGCTTTCCCAGCTTTGCTAATACGCATGCAAGATTGACAGAAATATTTGTCTTGCCAACCCCGCCTTTCCCGGATGTTACCGTAATAACCTTAGGCATTACATTATTATCTATATCCATACTAACCCTTTGGTAATTGATGTTTTAAAATCAAACGCCAGATTTGCGCCTCTTCCGCAGGAATCAAAGAATCCTGCAATTCCGCGCCAAATGAAAGCGCAGAAATAGGCATACCCGTCCAAACAGCAATATTGATAAGCTCAGCAAAATGTTCAGCTTCATCAAGCTTTGTCCACATAAGACTTGTAGGGAAAGAACTTTTATAGCGCTTTAAAAGTTCTTTCAAATATTGATAATGCGGAGAAATTGTAATATGTACATGGGCTTGCACAGTATCAAGACCAAGCATACGCAACTTATCTTCCAATTTTTCATTTTTGGCAAGCCCCTGCATGTCAACAAATATGCAGTTGGCATCGCCGCAGGCTTTGAGCGCCCCGTACATGGATTCCTTGTCTGGTGCTTCAAAATACGGAAAACCGGATAAATCCGCCCAGTGCCGCAAAACTACTCTGCCATTGCCCCGCAAACTGTCTGTATTAATAAAGGCAACACGATGATGAGGAACTTGTACTTTGCGAAGAAGCGCAAGACGAAGCACGGTACTTGTTTTTCCAACGCCATAGGGGCCAGTTATAATATGCAGGCGCTGCGGATAATTTTCAAATGTAAAACTTTTGACAGGCACAAGAGATGCCAGGACTTTGAGCATGGAAGCTTCTTCTGCCTTATGGGCAAGCAAAAGATTATAACACTGCACAATTACTTCATTTTCCACGCCTTCACGCTGCAAATATTCCAAAGCCACCCGCTGATGAGGGCTCAGCTTATCCAGCTGCAGTGATGGCTGCATAAGTAAATAAATTTGCTCTTTGAGCTTACTCCATTCCTTATGCCAATCATCCCAGCCGCTGGGAACGGCTGAACTTGCTTTATCTTTTGCACTCGTTTGTTCTGTCCGTTCAGCACCGGCCGTTATTTCATACACACGGCGTCCGTCTTTTTGACGTTCTCTGCTTGACAAAATAACAGCATCGCTGCCAAGTTCATTCTTTATGGCATCAAGAACTTCTTTTGTGCTATTTCCAATATATGTTTTTACTTGCATTATTCAATTCCTACTGTTCCTGCAGAATGAAGCCGAATATCTGCGGGAATTTCAACTTGAGACAGTACAGGCACATTGGGTAAGAAACGCGTAACAAGCTGTGCCACGTGAGGACGTATCATCGGAGACGTCAAAAGTACGGGCTGACTTGAAAACATCACCGCGCTGTCTATTACACGATTAATATTCGTGATAAATTTTTGAGCTACAGCCGGATTTAATGCAAGAAACGCGCCACCATCCGTTGTTCTAAGAGATTCCTGAATAACTCTGTCTGCCTGCGGATCAATTGTCATAATTACGAGCGCATTTTCTTCATCCAAATAAGGGCGAATAATGGTTCTTGCCATACGTTCACGCACAAATTCCGTCAAGGTATCAGGATTTTTGTTTGCCTGCCCATAGTCAGCCAAAGTTTCAATAATGGTGAGCATATCACGGATGCTGACGTTTTCACGCACTAAATTCTGCAAAACCTTTTGCACTTGCCCTAACTGCAAAACATTGGGTACAAGTTCATCCACAACCCGCGGTGCAGTTTTTGCGAGTGTATCGAGTAAAGCCTGCACTTCCTGACGGCCAAGAAATTCTGATAAATTACGGCGGAAGACTTCCGTGATATGGGTTGCAATAACTGTTGCCGGGTCAACAACAGTATAGCCTGCCACCATGGCATCTTCTTTCTGCATTTCTGTAATCCAAAGAGCAGGCAGACTAAAGGCTGGTTCCATGGTTTCAATACCCTCAATTTTCTTGGTGGCATTGCCTGGATCCATTGCTAAATAATGGTCAATCAAAATTTCTGCTGTGGCAATTTGGTTTCCTTTAATTAAGAGTGAATATTGTCCTGGACGAAGCTGCAAGTTATCCCGTAAATGCAGTGCGGGAATAACAACCCCCATATCCAGCGCAAATTGACGGCGAATGGAACGAATACGAGAAAGCAAATTGCCGTTTTGCTCTTCATCAACCAAAGGAATAAGACCATAGCCCACTTCCAGTTCCAATAAATCGAGAGGCAATAATTTTTGCACTTCTTCCGGACTGTCGAGATTTTCAGGCGCAGCCCCGGCCTGACCAATGGCTTTATTGCCGCCGCCGGCACCACCGCCAAGAGCTTTCTTGCCGCCAGCTCCCGCCGTATCAACAGCCACATCACTATTTCCTAAAATCCGCGTTGTAATGAAAAGTAAAATACTAAACGTCCAAAACGGAACAAGAGGAAGCCCGGGCACAATCCCCAGCAGGAACAAAATACCGGAAACAATTTTTAACACTTTGGAATTATAGGTTAATTGTGTTAAAAATTCTTCACCCATTTTACTTTCAGCGGCAGCGCGGGAAACAATAATACCAGCAGAAACAGAAATAATAATGGAAGGAATGGTTGAAACCAGACCATCACCAATAGTCAGCAGAGAATAGGTTTGCAGTGCATCCTGAAAGCTCAGTCCAAACTGCCAAACCCCAATGATAATACCGCCAATAATATTGATGAAAGTAATAAACATACCGGCAGTTACGTCCCCTTGCACGAACTTGCCGGCACCATCCATAGCGCCGTAAAAGTCTGCTTCACGGCGGATATTTTTACGCTGTTCAATAGCTTCCTGTTCAGTGATAATGCCGGAGTTCAAATCCGCTTCAATTGCCATTTGCTTACCGGGCATAGCGTCCAAGGTAAAACGGGCAGCAACTTCCGCGATACGAGTTGTACCGGAGGTAATAACAACCTTATTCAAAATAAAGAGAATTAAGAAGATAACCGCACCAACAACATAGGAACCACCAACAACATATTCCGCAAAGGATTGGATAATATCCCCGGCAGCGGCTGCCCCTTTATCCCCATTCAATAAAATTAATCGCGTGGAAGCAACGTTGAGCCCCAGGCGAAGCAGTGTAGTCACAAGCAATAATGTAGGGAAAATAGAAAATTCCAAAGGACTTATCATAAACATGGCAGTTAAAAGTACCAAGAACGATAAGGAAATACTAAAGGAAAGCATGATGTCCAAAAACCATGTAGGCAAAGGAATGAGCATTAATCCCAAGATTAATACAACACCAGCAGCAAGAGCAATATCACCCTTACCACGAAAACGAGGAGCACTGTTTGCCGTTTTTTGCGTCATAGACCTTCCAAATTACGCAATAAAATAAATCAGATATAAAAAATATTTTTTTGTATCTTTCTTTTTGTGAACCTAAAAAATTCATTTATTGCAACAACAAAAAAATTTATAACAAATTTTTTAAACAATTTCTAGACTTGCAAGAAAAAAATTTTCATATTATGTACTTGCGAGGAGATAAACATGTTTTCAATTTTTTCTTTTTCCGACAATACAAATCTTCCGGCACAAAGTTTAGATTTGCAGTTATTATCCGATGATGAATTATTAAGCATTTGGGAACAAACCCAATTTGCTGAACTTGTGCTTGCAGAAAAAGGTATTCCTCCCCGCAATGTCAATAGTTACGCCAAACAAGTAGAAACAGAAATCCAATCACGCGCAATGCTTGACAGCAAAACACTTATGCTGAACGCTATTAAAAATAAAGCCCCTTTCAAGCACTTTACAGAACAAAATACTGATTTTGATTTTTTTGATTTGTAAACAATAAAATTCTAGACCATCTTTCTTTTTTGGGGGAATTATAGCTCTGCTGTTGCTATCCGTAAAGCTCGTAAACTCGCCAACGGCTACCACAAGTTATAAAAATTTTCGCTCTCAAAAATTCAAGGCATGTATGAAAATACATGTCTTGAATTTTAGTTTGAGGGGGCTTGGGGGAAATCATTTCCCCCAAGAAAAAAAAGAATCCTATACAAAAACTCCGCCTAATAATCATATTTCCATTGAAAACCTATGGTGCTGTCTTCTGTACCAACTTTTGTTCCCGCGGAAAGATGTTCGTTGACTTCATATTTTAAAACCCCGGATGTATCCTGAGAGCCAACTTCCTGCTCCAGCCCCACGTACACATTATTGCGCAAATACTTACCAAGTTCAACGCTGATTTCTTCTTCCCCGCTCGCGCTTTGCTTATTATCAATGGAAAGCACATCTAAACCAAATAAATTCTTTGTTGTTCCTGTTATGCCGCGGCTGACGTCAAAGCCCATTAAGCTGGTGAACACTGTTGCCAAACGAATTTTTTCAAAATCACTCAATTCCGTCATGGAACGGGCAAACAAAATATGCGCAAGCACTTCATCAGAAGGCAAATACGGATTACTGCTGATTTCAAGTTCCGGCTGAAATGCCAAACCTTTCAGCGATACAAAGGATTGTACGCCCTTTCCATTATGTTCCAGCTTCAAATCCACAATGGGTGCAATGGGTGTTGAGCCGTCAAAAATAATTTCCCCTTTGTTCAGTTTGAGCTCACTGTTCAAAATTTTCATTTGACCTTTGAAGGCTTTGAGCGTTCCTTTAATTGCCGGTTCCTGTATTCTGCCAAAAACAGACATATCCCCTTTCCACAGGGTTTCAATGCCCGGAGCATAGACGCCCACCTGCCGCGGAATATGGATGTCAATGCCTAAATTTCTTCCTGACCCTGCCCGTTTCCTGCGTATTCTCTTTGAGGAATCTTCCACAATGTTAAGAGCAGGAATGGAGCTGTAACGAATATTTTCCAAATGCACTTCTGCATTATCAATGGAAATATCCCCGGCAACTTTTGGATTTTCAACCATTTCCTGAGCGGTCACAAAACCAGATAATACGATGAAAAAGTCACTGCGGTAAAATGGATTAAAATTGGAAAGTTCTGTTTTCACATCCAGAATCAGGGCAGAACTTTTGGCAGTTCGCAGTTGTCGTTCATAGGCTTGTCTGTTTTTCTCAGCATTCTTTTTGATAAATGCGGGCTGATATTGCCCGTGGTATAAGAATGGAACATCAAAACTGCCGTTCACACTGACGGTGCCTTTACGTCCGTCTTTTGCAGAAAGTTTAACCGTGCCGTGCCCCTTTTTCAGCGCACTTTCAAAATTTAAATCCGTCAGCATAATGCCAAGAATTAAATCTTCATATTTTGCCTGTAAGGATTTTGCCGTGTAATTAATATCAAGACGTTCAAGCGTTCCGGAAATATTGCCATTCAAATCCAGCTGTCCTTCTAAAGTGCGTCCGTCAAGGGGAACATAACTCCAAAGCGTTTTCAGGCTTCCCTTATAGGCAAATTGCCCCTGCACAGGACGCGTTGTTGAAACAGTAAGCAGCGGTGTATACTGCAAAGGAATTTG
This sequence comes from uncultured Mailhella sp., assembly GCA_910578585.1. Lineage (GTDB taxonomy): Bacteria > Desulfobacterota > Desulfovibrionia > Desulfovibrionales > Desulfovibrionaceae > Taurinivorans. Next base: position 52,003 of record CAJTRG010000012.1, on the reverse strand, counting down.
CAGACTGACATTTGCCTTTTCAACATTGTATTTTTCTTTCTCAAGCATATTCAGGGCTAAACTGAGCTTATAATCCTGCCCTGCCTGTACAATATTTCCTTTCAGGACAAAGGAAACCTTAGGACTGACCAGAGTTTGAAAATCTTTCAACAAAAGCTCAATATTTCCCTTTGGGGAATGAGGCGTACCGGATATTGCCAGTGTAGAACTAAGTATACCTTTTAAATCCAGCGGCAAATAGGATAAATCAATTTTATTGATATTTCCCTTTAAATTCATATTGTTTTGCGCAAGCTGCCCGCCAAGACGCAATTCCCCGTGAGGCGCAATGGCAAGCTGCATATCCTGTACATTCATATTGGTTGGTGAAAACAGGAAATTGAAAGGTTTTTGCAAACGAATTTTTGTCTTCATAAAGGGATATTCAAAATTAAAATTGAATAAGGTACCGGAAAGATGTTCAAAATTAGTGGAAAGCGTGGCTTTGGTATCAAAAATTGCATCCCCTTTGAAACTTGCATGCAAAAGCATTTTGGTCAGGAGACCTTTCAGGGTCAAAGTACAATCTTTCACAGTGCCAAGGTCACCAAGTTCCAGGGAAGCAAACTGTATGGAATTATCAACAAACATATCTTTCCACACATCATCAATATTGATTTTTGCATTAAAATTTTTCCATTCGTCCAAGTTATACGCACCATTGTCTGCATTCATGGAAACGCGCACACTTTGTCCTTTTTGCGGCGTCACATTAAATTCCGCCAGATAAGACAAATTATTGATTTGCAAAGGCAGGAAAAATGCATTTTCAAGCGCTGCGGCATCAGCCATTTTTCCCTGCAGTTTGCCTTTGATGGCATACTCTTCTTCCATTGTTTCAGGCAAATCAACATACAAATTTCCGTCTAAACTTGCCCCGAAAATATTGGCATGCACTTTGGAGAACTCAACAAATTTATTTGCATTTTCACCAAGACCAAGGACTTTTGGACTCAAGCGAATATCAGCATTGACAAAGCTGTGCTCATCCATATAGTCAGCATTGAAAATCAGTTCAAGTTTTACAGGATAATTCACAGCACTGTAAAATAATTCCTTCATTCTTTGAATGGACGTGGCGTATTGATGTTTTTGATACAGAGCGCGCATTTTCTCCATATCTAAAGGAATAACATCAACAGGCTTTTCAAAGCCCTTGCTTTTCAGCATCAATTTCAAATTTTCCAGCGTTAATTCTTTGCCGTTGTGATCATTGTTTTTATCTTCTGCACTGGCATATTCCGTTGTCACAAGTTCCGGGATGGCAGCTTGAAAAACAATTTGCGGATCTTCAATATTGCCCGTAATATTCAAAACGCCAGCCATTTTCCCTTGATTGGTTTGTGTTTCTGTATTCAAAAAGGAAAAATTATTGATATTGAAATCTGAATGAACAAAAACTTCCCGAGAAATGGCAATATTAGTTTTAGAACTGATACTTTTTGCCAGGAAATTCACATTTTTTGCAAAGAAACGGGGCAGCTGCCGAACAAAAAACTGCACATCAAGCTGCCCGATAATTTGCTGTTCACTGCCCAATAAATCCTTGAGCATGGGACTGACAAAGTCCATGTCTTTGCAATTGATATCATAAGCAAAACTGACATTTTTATTGGGTGCTTCGCCGTTTTCTGCCACAGCCTGATCATAAGGCATATTCGGGTCAATAGAAATTTTCTCGCCTGTTTCTTCATCAACAAACTGCATTTTTTCCAAACGTTCACCGCTGTCAGAAACAGAAAATGTATCTAACTCAATTTTAGCTGTAATATCAGCGCTATTCAGCACCTCAGGGATATAGGGCTTTGCAGAAAGCTGAACATTTCCTTTAAAAGGCTTTGGCGTATAATGCGCTGTAAATTTTGCAGGCTCTTTAAAATACGTATCATCAAAAGCTTCTGCATTTGCATCCACTTCAAATTCTGAAAGCGTGCCCACAAATTTTGTGGAGAAGAGCGCATGAGCTTCGGAAGAAGAAGACAGATTGGCCATGGTTTTGGCAAGTTCGATGAAAACGCCTTTTTCATCCGTATAATCCAAAGAAAAACGTATGGTTTGATTAGGGAAAATATCCAATAAATTTTCAATGGCTGCATTATTATTTTGATAGGCGGCGGCTAATTTTCCTTTAAAACGGCAAAGCTCTTTTTCAATACTTGCAGAAAATTTCCCGTCCACCACAAGAGGACCGTCAAAGAAACGCTCTTCTAAACTTTCCCCACTTTTAAAACTATTGAGCGCCATGGGATTAATGGTAATATGATCAAAAGAAATATTGCTGACTAAAACAGAAGGCATATGTTCATGGAATAAAAGTCCATGAATTTGCTCAAATTGTTCTTTTGCAGACAGCTTTTCTTCTTTCTTTTCTTCTTGTTCCAATGCCGGAGGTACGGTGACGGCCGGCATGCGCTGCAAAGTAAGATATTTCAACTCAATACTGGGAATAGCCACCTGATAGCGGAATAATGCCAAAAGCCGGCTGTTTAAACTCAAGGATTCAGCATGTAAAAATTCGCCGCTGTCGTCTTGTACAGCGATATTTCGTATGCGCACAGAAACAGGCAAATTCAAATCGAGGTCACCAACAGATATTTGAAGATGATATGCCGCAAGTTCCTTATTGATAAACTCAACTGCATAATTTTTGATGATATTTTCTACAAATTGAAAACGAATACACAAAAAGGCAAAGAGTAGTACAATAAAAATACTGCCGAAAAAAACACCTGTATATTTAAAGGTCTTGCGAATATATTTTTTTATACGAGCACTATCCATTAAAAAGCCTGTCCAATACTTATATAGAGTTGATAATCGGTGATTTCTTTCTTCACTTTATCTTCAAAAGCGTCCGTAAGCGGAACGGCAATATCAAAACGCACAGGGCCAATAGGCGTATTATACCGAAGTCCCACGCCTGCACCTATTGCCATTGTTTCAGAAAAATCCGGCGTCACTTCCTCATACACCATACCGCCGTCAACAAATCCCACAAGAGCCAAGTCTTTGGTCACATTTTGCCGCACTTCGCTATTGAATAAGGTATAGGAAATGCCGCCGTAGGGATCATCATTTCCATCGTGCCTGCCAATTTCCTGATATTCAAAACCACGGACAGATCCGCCGCCGCCAAGGAAAAAGCGTTTTGAACGAGGGATAGTATTATCCCCGCCAAACATAGTGCCTACAGCTGCGCGCAGCGCCAAAACCGTTTTATCTCCCAAGGGCAAATACACAGACGTATCAAATTCTGTCACAAAGGCAGTAAATTCCACATGAGAAAAACCGTGCATAGGCATAAGTTTTAAAGAAGAAATAAAGCCTTCTGTCGGATTGATTCTGGAATTGCGGTCATCGTATTTCAGAGTATTGGCAAAAGCAATGGAAGAATAACTTTCTCCCTGCCATTTTTTAGGAATAATATGGTCAAAATTGAGTAAACTTTCCAGCCACCACTTTTCGTGGATTTCCCGTTCAATACCAAAACCAAATTCAGCAAATTTTTGATTGTAGGCGTCTGTTTTTTCATAACCAATACGCGAACGAACAATCAAATTTTGTTCCCTGCAGCCAAAAGCAGGCTTTTTGAAATTGGCTGCCAAAAACAAAGCATCATCTTTGAGCGGCATGGATAACTGCAAAATTTCTCCATTGCCCAAAATGTTTCTGTGTTCCCACAAAATTTCTGCACCCGGACCATCATCGGTGGAATAATAGGCTGAACCGCCAATACTTTTCTTCTTCCCCTCTTTAACATTCAATAAAACAGGCAAGGTCACAGGCTCAAGCACTATGTCTTTATTCTGTTTTTCTTTGCGATCTTCCCGATATTTGCGGTTGTATTCACGATATGTTTTTTTATCGTATTCAATATGCACGTGTTCAAACAAGCCTGTTTTTTGCAGCCGTTCACGATATTTCAATAAAAATCTGTCATCCCAAACAGTTCCCGGCCGCCATGGGCAAAGCTTTAAAATATATTCTGAGGAAACTTCTGTATTTCCCGTTAAATCAACATCCCCCAAAATTGCAGGCAAGCCCTGATTGATAAAAACAGTGCCTTTCAACTCTTTGTTTTCTTTATCAATACTGTAGGCAGAAGAAGCAACTTTCGCGTTGGGATACCCATTGCTCCGAAGCGGACGCGGCAAATCATCCACCGCTGCAAGAATATTTGCTGCAATAGCATAGGGCGTGTCAACTTTTACTTCCTCTGCAAACTGCGGCGCTGTATACGGCGTATAACTGTCAAAAATACTATTTCTTTTATTTTTATAGGTTAAAAAATATTTTGGCAAAGCCGTGCTGTGGGTATATTTAATGGCAATGGTATCAATTTTATATTGTTCTTCAGGATAAAGTGTTATAATTACATGCTTTTTATTTTCTACATCTTCAAGCGCATACTTGGCGTACCCTGAATAATAGCCATAGGATTTGAGCACATCCTCAGCAATGTCAATATCATTATTAATGCGCCGTATCAGTGCAAATTCATTTTCAATGGCCTGATCTTTCAAAAATTCCAACTGACTGTTTTTGACCACAAGCTTGATCATATCCTGCTTGATTTCCGGTAAAATCTCTTCTGTATTTTCTGCAAATACAAATTCATAATTATAGGATATTCTGGACTTTTGTTCAGTTGTCTGTTCTTGTGTTTCTTCTGAAATTTCTTCTGAATTTTGACTGTTTTCGTCTGGCAAAGAAGCTTCTGTACGTGTATTTTCAGATTCTTCTTCAGATGCAAAAACATATTGTCCCTGACCAAGGAAAACAAAACTTGCCATTAAGCAAGACACGAAAAAAATAAATAAAAAACCGCTCTTTCTCACTCTAAATCCGTTACATCACAGTTATTATAAAAAATTTTTTGATTATTTTATCCAAAAAATTCTCTTTGAACAAGCTAGATTATTCTTTAAATTTTTGCTATAGTATTTGTCAACGAAAATTTAAGGGGATACTATGAATACTATCAATCCTACTCAAATGGCTGACTGGGAAATTGCAGAACATTTTGAAAAAAATATGCTCAAAATCAGCGAAATCGGGAAAAGACTTCAGCTTACGGAAGATGAACTTCTGCCCTATGGTCACTATATGGGAAAAGTTGATTATAAAAGTGTTCTTGAACGCCATCAAGATACCCCAAACGGCAAATATATAACCGTTACTTCCATTACTCCAACTCCCCTTGGAGAAGGTAAATCCACTTCCACTATCGGACTTTTGCAGGGCCTTGGCAAACGCGGCAAAAAAGTTGCTGCTGCCATTCGCCAGCCCTCAGGCGGCCCAACCATGGGCACTAAAGGATCTGCTGCCGGTGGCGGACTTTCTCAATGTATTCCTTTAACCCAGTATTCTCTTGGTTTTACAGGTGATATCAACGCTGTTACCAATGCCCACAACCTTGCCATGACAGCCCTTACTGCCCGCATGCAGCATGAACGCAATTATGATGATGAAACACTTCTTCGCCTGAGCAAAAAAGCTCGTCTCAATATTGACCCCAAACGCGTCAGCATTGGCTTTGTGATTGATTTTTGCTGCCAATCTCTGCGCAATATCATTATCGGTCTTGGCGGCGTGAAAGACGGTTTTATGATGGAATCCCATTTTGATATTTCCGTTGCATCTGAAATTATGGGAATTTTAGCTATCTGCAATGATTTGAGAGACATGCGTGAACGTATCGGAAAAATCATTGTTGCCTACGATAAATACGGCATGCCTGTGACGACCCATGATTTGCAGGTTGACGGCGCCATGACTGCCTGGCTTGTGGATGCCATTAAACCCAATGTAATCCAAAGTCTTGAGGGACAGCCTGTTTTCGTGCATGCCGGCCCGTTTGCCAATATTTCTATCGGTCAAAACTCCATTATTGCCGATAAAGTTTCCTTGAAACTCAATGATTATCATATTACGGAATCAGGCTTTGGGGCTGATATTGGCTATGAAAAAATGTGGAATTTAAAATGCCATTTCAGCGGTCTTACCCCTGACGCTGTTGTTATTGTTGCCACAGTTCGCGCGCTCAAAAGCCATGGCGGCGCACCTGAATTTATCACAGGCCGCCCAATGCCGGAAGAATATAAATATGAAAATGTTGAATATGTTGAAAAAGGCACGCAAAACCTTCTTCATCATATCAATATTGTAAAGCAATCCGGCATTAAACCTGTTGTTTGCATCAATGCTTTTGTTGCCGATACTCCTGCTGAAATCGCGAAAATCAAAAAATTATGCGAAAACGACGGTGTTCGTGTGACTGTTTCCAATCACTGGGCAGAAGGCGGTGATGGTGCGCTGGAATTTGCGGATGCTGTTATTGACGCCTGTGAAGATGAAAAAACGTTCACCCCGCTCTATGATTGGGATACGCCTATGCTTGACCGCATTGATAAGGTAGCCAAAAAAGTTTACGGCGCAAGCGGTGTTGATATTGCGCCAGCTGCCAAAGAAAAAATTATCCAATTGGAAAAAGAATATGAAAGAAAAGAACTTGGACTTTGCATGGTAAAAACCAGTCTTTCTCTTACTGATAATCCAAAAATCAAAGGCGTGCCCAAAGACTGGACACTCAAAATCCGTGACGTTCGCTATTACGGCGGTGCCGGCTTTGTTGTACCTGTAACGGGTGATATCAGCCTTATGCCTGGAACAGGCTCAAATCCAGCCTTTACACGAATTGATGTAAATCTTGATACAGAAAAAGTATACGGTATTTTCTAAAAAGGTTTTCTATGAGTGATTTTCAGTTTATCAATGTCTATTCCGGGCGTCCCCCCCAGGACAAAGATAACACATCCAATGAGCCGACTCTTTGGAATGTGTACCTTAATGAAAAGGAAAATATCTATCTTATTCAAAAGCTTGATGAAAATAATCAGCCTACGTTTGAAAAATATAAAATATCCCCCACATTTTTCGGCGTAAATTTCAGACAGGTTAATAATGTTCAATTAAATAAAACAACGAAAAAATCTATGCTCTCGCTCAAATCTGAGAGCAATAAAAAATTATCCCCAAACAGTACACTTGTTTCTTCTGCAAAAACCGGTCAGGACACGGCAAAGAAAACAGGGGAATATTTCATTCAATTAAGTGCCAATAAACCTGAACCAATCCAAAAAAAGAGCGAAAATGCTCCGAAAAATACCCTTTCAGCCAAGAAAGCAACCAATGAATTCAACTTTAATCTCAACCCTGATGCACCACAAAAAACCAAGGTCGACGATTTTGGGCTGAATTCTGTTCAAGGCGATACAAAAAAAGCTGAACAGAAAAAGAACAGCAATTCACAATTTAAAATATCCACGGATAATCTCAATAAGCCTCCAAGCGAGAAGGAGAAAAATCCTGAACCAAATCAGGCTCCTCAAGCAACTAAAACCAGCAAAACAATTCAGCTGACGCAGCCAGCTCAAAGCACTCAAGTCCAAAAAACTCCGGAGCCTGAAAAAAATTTAACGGATACCGGCTCTGCAAAAGAAGCAGGTACCGTTCAATCTCCTACTGATGAGATAAAAACAGATACTGCAAAATCATCTGAAAAAATTGAAAAATTAGACAAACAAAAACAAACAGATACAGCTGACAGCGCGCAAGAAAAAGCTCCAGAAAAACCTGTAGAAAAAGCTCTGGAAAAACCTGAGGATCCTGCCTATGTTGAAAAAAATATTGCCGTAAGCAGTACGCAGGAAGTTAAAACTCCACCGCTCACAGCGCCAGAAGAAAAAACAAGTAAGGACAGTGGAACAAAAGCAAAAGAAAATGGTGAAATAGATAAAATCACCCAAACCAGTGAAGCACTCCTCGCTCCGAAAGAAGGTGAAGAAAAGCTTACGCTTTCACAAAAAGCATTAAAACTGGATATGTCCATACGGGCAGAATTTCAAGTCAGTTTAACCCATTGGAATTCCGGCAAAAAAAATCTTGCTAAACGCCATTTTATGGATCTTATCAATAAACAGGCAAAGTACGAACCTGCCCACAAGCATGTGTTTACAGACATTGCGATTAAACTTCGTAAAATCAATCTTGTGGATCTGGCTTTGCAGTCTTCCACTAAATGCACAAAACTGAGTCCTGACGACAGCCATGCATTTTTCAATGTTGCCCGTTTATATTATGAATTAATCCGCTACGAAGAAGCCAATGAATTTATTGACAAAGCCCTTGAGCTGGAACCGGATTTGGCCCCTGCCAAACGCTTGTCATACGTAATTAAAGAGTGTATACGCCGTAAAGCAACCAATAGATAATATTTTGTAAAAATAACGAGGTTTCTCACAATGAACAAAAAAAATATGATATATCTGGCAACAGGCATTGTTTTTGCTATTTTTGCTGTTTGCATTGCCTATATGTTTACTGACCCCAGCCAAAGTCCGCAAAAACAAGATGCAGTGCTGGAAGAACAGGATGCCTCACAATTAACTGCACAAAATACTGAACAAAAAACTCCTTCTGCTGAATCGCTTGTTTTCACAGCCCAGGAAAATGCCCAAACTATTACTACTCCTCCAGCTGAACAGGAAACTGCAAAAACAGAAGAAAGTACAACTCATTTAACAGCTGAACCCAAGACACAAGTCGCTGCCAATACTGTAGAAAAAGTGGACAGTACTGCCCCTGAACATGCTGCTGTTCTTGAAGATAAAACACCTGCAGCTCCAGAAAAAACTCTTTCTGAGCCAAAGCCCGTTTTGCAGGATAAACTCCCTGTGCCTTTTGTGACAGATTCTCTAAAAACACGCACTATTTTAGAGCCTAAAAAGAATTCCAATACTATCGTTTATGCTGAACTTATGATGGACGGCAATCAGGTAGGTCTGGTTTTTGAAGGCAACAATCCCATTAAGCCTAAAACATTTCGCTTAAATAATCCTGACCGTGTTGTTGTGGATATTGACGGATATTGGATTTTAAAGCTCCCTCAGCTCATCAGCAACCGCATGGTAAAAGATATTCGCTCCAATGCTCAAAAAGATAAAACAAGAATTGTTTTTGATTTGAAATTGCCTGTATCTTCCTCATTATTATACAGAATTCACAGCAGAAAATACCAACTTGTTTTCAAATAATATGCGCATTCAAAATAAAGAATACATAACAATTTGGCTAACGGCTGATGATGAACTGCAAATCATTGACCAGACAAAACTTCCTGCAGAATTTGAAATTGTCACCCTCAAAAGCAATGAAGATGTCTGCACTGCCGTTTCTTCCATGCAGGTGCGCGGCGCCGGGCTCATTGGGGTTACTGCCGGCTATGGCGTCTATCTTATTGCAAAAAATTTTTCCGGGCAAAACAATTGGCTTGCCTATATGCAGGAAGAATGCAACAAACTTTTAAAAACACGCCCCACTGCCAAAAATTTATCCTATGCACTGGAACGTCAGGCAAAAATCTGGCAAAATTTTGCTCCAAAAGAAGCTTTGCCCAAACTTCGCGAAGAAGCATTAAACCTTGCTCAAGAGGATATTGATTTTTGTAAACGCATTGGTGAACACGGCAAAAAATTGATTGAAGAAATTGCCAAAAAGAAAAAAGGACAGCCCGTTAATATTCTTACCCACTGCAATGCAGGCTGGCTTGCTTTTACTGATTATGGATCTGCGCTGTCTCCTGTGTATACAGCCTTTAATGCCGGAATTGCCGTCCATGTGTATGTGGATGAAACAAGACCGCGCAATCAGGGTGCAAGTTTGACTGCCTTTGAACTTGCTGAACACAATGTGCCCCATACCTTAATTTCCGACAATGTGGGCGGCCATTTAATGCAGCATAAAATGATTGATATGGTGATTGTTGGTGCGGATAGAGTGACAAGAAACGGTGATGTGGCCAATAAAATCGGTACCTATTTAAAAGCCCTTGCCGCCCATGCTGATCATATTCCTTTCTATGTTGCTCTGCCTTCTTCAACCTTTGATTTTTCCCTTTTTGACGGCGTCAAAGAAATTGAAATTGAAGAGAGAAATGCCCGCGAAACAGAATATATTACAGGCTATTATTACGATAATGCAGGACAAAAACACGTGCAGGAAGTACGCATTTGCCCGGAAAAGACAAAGGGATTAAATTTTGCCTTTGATGTCACCCCTCATACGCTCATTACAGGGCTGATTACTGAACGCGGTATTATGCAGGCCAATGAAAACGCCATTCTCACCCTTTATCCTGAAGCAAAGCAATATTGCAAATGATGACAGAAAATAAAAATTCTCCCCAAAAGAACTTTCCTTCTGACGGCTATATAAAATTCCGCTGCGAGTATACAAACGCTGAATGGAACAGTCCTGAACTTCCGCTCGATAAAGATTTTCTTTCCATTTTTCACGAAGTGGATAATTTTAGAACAAAGGTTTACGACCAGGGCTTTATCGGCATTTATGAAAATGGCATTGGTTTTGGCAATCTTTCCTTTCGCTGTAAAGATCACTTCATAATCACCGCAAGCGCCACAGGCGGTGCAAGAGAACTTGGTCTAACTGGTTATACGCTTGTCAATAAAGTTGATATTGCGCAAAATACAGTCCACAGCATAGGGCCGCTTCCCGCCAGTTCAGAAACCATGTCCCATGCCAGTGTCTATCAAAACAGTGCCCTTGCGAATTATGTTTTACATATTCATAATAGTATGCTATTTAATTTCCTAAAAGAAAAAAATGCCTTGTCCACCCCAGAAAACATTGCCTATGGCACGCCAAAAATGGCTGAAACCATAGGAGAACTTGTCAGACAAAATCCTACTGAAGCAACTATCGTTATGCGGGGACACGAAGAAGGTATTTTAATATATGGCATGAGTATTGCTCATTTGCAGTCTCAACTTATCTTTTTGTGCCAGGAAGCAAATAAAGAGCAATGCATGCATTGTAAACAAAAAGGAGAACATCATAATGGCTAAAATTGCTATTATCGGCGGCAGTGGACTTGAAAAATCAAGTCACATTGAATCCGTTACAGTCAAAGAAGTAAACACCAAATGGGGCGCCCCCTCCTCCTTTATCACAGAAGGAGTTTTGAACGGTGTAGCTGTAGCTTTTTTATCAAGACATGGCTTTGACCATTCCATTCCTCCCTCTCATGTAAATAACCGTGCCAATATTGCTGCTCTCAAAGAAATTGGCTGCACACATATTTTAAGCAGCACAGCTGTTGGCTCACTTCGTGAAGAAATACATCCAGGACACCTTGTTATTCCTGATCAATTCATTGATTTTACCAACCATAGAATCTGCACCTATTATGATGATTTTAAAGCCGGTGTTCATCACGTCAGTGTTGCAGATCCTTTCAATGAAAGCCTGAGACAAGACCTGATCACAGTTTGTGAAAAACTCAAATACGAACACCATAGCACAGCAACCGTGGTTACCATTGAAGGCCCTCGTTTCTCAACCCGTGCAGAATCCCAAATGTTCAGAATTTTAGGCGCTGATATCATCAATATGAGTATTGCTCCTGAAGCTATTTTGGCAGCAGAACTTGGTATACCCTACGCAACAATTGCAATGAGTACAGATTATGATGCATGGCGCGTTAATATTGAGCCTGTATCATGGGAAGAAATCAAAGTAGTAATGGCACAAAATACGCAAAAAGTGCAGCACGTTTTTGCTGAAGTTGCAGGCCTTATTGCTTCACACGAATAGTTTTTATAATCATTTCAACAATCATTTTTTGCATACTTTTGGAGGTTGGCAGTGAAGAAAATTAGCCTTACAACTCAAATGTTGCTTGCACTTGTTGCAGGCTGTATCTGTGGACTCCTTGTTCCACATCTTGGCATTGAACCAAGTTATTTCAAACCATTAGGTGATATCTTTATCAACCTCATTAAAATGCTTGTTGTGCCTCTTGTTTTTGCAACTCTTGTTGCCGGTGCTGCTGCTGTTGGGGATGTGAGCCGTCTTGGTAAAATTGCTGTAAAAAGCCTTATTTATTATACTGTAACAACAGTTTTTGCTGTTTCTATCGGTCTTATTGTAGCTAATATTTTACAGCCAGGAAGCGGCGTTTCTATCAACCAAGCTGCAACGGACGCTATTTCAGTCAATCCTCCTTCACTTCTTTCTGTTTTCATGGGTATTATTCCTACAAACCCTGTAAAATCCATGACAGACGGCAATATGCTGCAAATTATTTTCTTTGCAGTATTTTTTGGGATTGCTGTCAGCTCTCTCGGCTCAAAACACAACCATATTCACCAATTCTTTGACAGCTTTGCCGAAGCCATGCTCAAGCTTACTTCCATGGTTATGATGTATGCTCCTATTGGTGTTTTTGGCTTGCTTACCTTTACTGTTGGCACATACGGAGCTGAAGTATTGCTTCCGCTCTTGAAGCTCATTCTTGTTATGTTTGTTGCCTGCATTATCCATATTTGCATCATTTATATCCCTTGCATTAAATATTCAGGCGTACCGCTCAAGAAATTCTTTTCTGAACTTACTTCCACCATTTTGGTTGCATTCTCCAGTGCGTCCAGTGCTGCGGCTCTTTCCAGCAACCTGCAAACCGTACAGCGCTTAGGTGCTTCCCGCCCTGTATCCAGCTTCCTTATTCCTCTGGGAAATACTATCAATATGGACGGAACAGCTATTTACATGGGTGTTTGTTCCATTTTTGCCGCAACTTTCTTTGGCATTGACCTTACCTTTGATAAGCAGATCATGATTATCATTATTGCTATGCTTGCTTCCATTGGTACCATGGGTGTTCCAGGCGCCGGCATGATTATGATTTCCATGGTGTTTACCCAGGTTGGCATTCCTTTGGAAGCTATTGCACTTATCGCCGGCATTGACCGTATTCTCGATATGATGAGAACAACTCTCAACGTTCTTGGCGACGCAACCGGTGCTCTTACTGTTTCAAAAGCTGAAAACGATATGCACCCCATACAAGACTAATTTATAACCTATATAAAACTCTCTAAAAAGACCTGCAAACTATGCAGGTCTTTTACTTTTAATTGCATATTGCACATGATGACTATTGACAATATCCCATTTTTATTTATCATAAAAAAAAATAAGGACGTATTATGTTTACCAATAAAACTATACTGATAACCGGCGGAACAGGTTCTTTCGGCAAAAAATTTATCAAAACAGTTCTTGCACAATATCCTGATGTAAAAAAAATTATTGTCTATTCCCGTGATGAATTTAAACAATTTATCATGAGTAATATGCCTGAATATCAGCCACATATCAACAAATTACGTTTTTTTATTGGTGATGTACGTGATAAAGAACGCCTGCGCCTTGCTATGGAAGGAGTTGATTATGTTATCCATGCAGCAGCGCTCAAACAAGTGCCAGCCTGCGAATATAATCCTTTTGAAGCCATAAAAACCAATATTATGGGAGCACAAAACGTTATCGACATCTGCCTTGAACATAATGTTGAAAAAGTTGTTGCTCTTTCCACAGATAAAGCAAGCTCTCCTATAAATCTTTATGGGGCAACCAAACTTTGTTCCGACAAACTTTTTATTGCTGCCAATGGATATAGTGGGAAAAAGCAAACAAAATTTTCCGTTGTTCGTTATGGTAATGTCGCCGGCTCACGTGGTTCTGTAATTCCTTTTTTCCAGCGTTTAGTAAAAGAAGGACAAACAAGTTTACCCATTACAGATCCCAACATGACACGCTTTTGGCTGAAACTTGAAAATGCTGTCTGGCTTGTAATGAAAGCTTTTGAAATCATGCAGGGAGGCGAATTATATGTCAAAAAAATTCCTTCCATGCGTATTATGGAATTGGCTAAAGCCATCGCTCCCAAGCTTGATACCCATATCATCGGCATACGCCCCGGAGAAAAAGTCCATGAGCAGATGATTTCAACAGAAGATGCCCGTCATACCTTGGAATTTGATGATTACTATATTATTCAGCCGGACTTACTGTGGTGGAAAAATAGTGTAAAAGATCTTGGCGGAAAAGCCGTTCCTCATGATTTCTCCTATAACTCTGGAACTAATACCCAGTGGCTTTCAGTTGAAGATATGCAAAAACTCATTGAAAATTTAGACGAAGAATAAAATGAAAATCTTTAGCTATGGAAAACAGTTTTTAGATGAAAGCGACTATCAAGCAGTACTCGAAGTTTTGCAGTCAGATTATTTAACTTGTGGCCCAAAAGTCAGCGAATTTGAACAAGCCCTTTGTGCCTATACCGGAGCAAAATATTGTGTTGCCGTATCCAATGCTACCGCCGGACTTCACCTTGCCATGCTGGCTTTAGGAATTGGGCAGGAAGATGAAGTTATCACCTCACCGATCACGTTTTTATCTTCTGCAAACTGTGCTCGTTTTGTTGGCGCTTCCGTCAAATTTGCAGACATTGAAAGCGATACGGCAAATATTGATGTTAAAGAAATAGAAAAACAAATTACTTCCAAAACAAAAGCCATTATTCCTGTTCATTTTGCAGGACAATCCTGCGATATGGAAAAAATCCGACAGCTTGCTGAAAAACATAATCTTTTTATTGTGGAAGATGCTGCCCATGCCATAGGATCTGACTATAAAAATACAAAAGTCGGCTCTTGCCGCTATTCGGATATGGCTGTTTTCTCCTTTCACCCTGTAAAAAATATTACTACGGGCGAGGGCGGAGCAATAACCACCAATAACGAAGAACTTTATAAAAAGCTTCTTTCCTATCGTGCCCATGGCATACACAAAGAAGGGGAAATGCTCCAAACTTGGGAATACGAGATGCACGAACTGGGCTATAATTACCGCCTCACGGACATTCAGGCAGCCCTTGGCATAAGCCAGCTCAAAAAACTGGAACAATTCAAAAAGCGCAGACGGGAAATTGTGCAGTTTTATAATGAACATCTCGGACTTCCCCACCTTATCGAAAAAGAATTTTCCAGTGCCTGCTTCCACCTTTACCCGGTTTTAGTTGAAAACCGCAAAGAATTTTACCATAAAGCCAAAGAGCAAGGTTTAAATTTGCAGGTACATTATATTCCTGTGCATTTACAGCCCTATTATCAAAAACTTGGCTTCAAAAAAGGCGACTTCCCAAAAGCCGAAGTCTATTATGATAAATGCATTTCTTTGCCCCTGTACCCAAGCATGAGCGATGAAGATTTAACAAGCATTGTGCAAAGGATAAAAGACATCATCCATGAATAATATTGCAATTATCACTGCTCGTGGAGGCTCAAAACGAATTCCACGGAAAAATATTAAAGAGTTTCTCGGCAAACCAATTATTGCCTATTCTATTGAAACTGCTTTAAAGACAAGTCTTTTTTCGGAAGTAATGGTTTCAACCGACGATGAAGAAATTGCAGAAATTGCGCAAAAATACGGTGCAAAAGTTCCTTTTATGCGCAGTGCAAAAAATTCTGACGATTATGCAACTACAAGAGATGTTTTATGTGAGGTAATCTCCCAATATAAAACTATCGGAAAAAATTTTGAATATGTTTGTTGCATTTATCCTACTGCCCCTCTTATTCAACCACAAAGCGTTATAAAAGCATTTAATATATTAAAAAAAAGTGATGCAGATATGATTATACCTATTGTACGCTTTTCTTATCCTGTTCAACGAGCATATAAACTTTCAAATAATAATGAAATTAATTTCTTATATCCAAAACACGAGAGAACTCGTTCACAAGATTTAGAGCCTATTTTTCATGATAGTGGCTCATTTTATTGGTATAAAGATATTGCTTTTACTAAAAATTATAAACCTAGACGCATAGGTTTTGAACTTTCAGAACTTGAAGTGCAAGACATTGATACAATTGACGACTGGAAAATGGCAGAATTAAAATATCAGGTTTTACACAGTGCAGATAGGACTTAACTTAAGGAGAAACAATATGTCACAATTTAAAACAGAACAAGAAAATTTTTGGGCTGGCGAATTTGGAAATGAATACATCACAAGAAACTCAGGAACTAAAATATTACAACGAAAATTATACACTTGGAAAAAAGTAACTTCGAATATTAACAATCTTAATAGTTGTATAGAATTTGGTTCAAATGTTGGCTATAATTTAATTGCGCTTGAACGCCTTTTTCCCTCTCTATCTCTCTCGGGTGGCAGTTGAAATTAATAAAAAAGCTTGTGCTGAATTAAATAAAATTCAAGGTGTTGAAGTGCTAAATTCCTCAATATTAGATTATACCCCAATAAAGACATATGATTTATCCTTTACGTGCGGAGTTCTTATTCACATTAATCCTAATGAACTCAAACAAGTTTATGAAAAATTATATAAATCTTCTCACAAATATATTTTTATTCACGAATATTATAGCTTACAACCGGTGGAAATAAATTATCGCGGACATTCTGACCGTCTTTTTAAAAGAGATTTTGCCGATGAAATACTAAAACAATATTCTGACCTTAAACTCGTTAATTATGGATTTTTCTATCATAATGATGAAAATATTAATGATGACACTAATTGGTTTTTATTTCAAAAAAACATTTAAAAATTATTTTTATGAAATTAGGACTTAAACTTTGGTCGACCAATACCGACTTCTATTATGAAGAAGCGAAAAAGCTTTATAATCAAGGCTATTTTGATTATATAGAGCTGTATGTTGTGCCTGATACGTTAGATACACTAAAAAAATGGAAAAAACTGGATACCCCAGTTATCCTGCACGCTCCGCATTTTAAACATAAAATAAATTTATCCGACCCTAATCAATTTCAATATAATCAATTGGTTTTTACACAAGTAGAACTTTTCCGTCAAGAACTCAATGCCCAGTATACCATAGTTCATGCGGGCATGAATGGGACGACTGAAGAAACCATTCGGCAATTGAAGCTTATAAAGCCTGTAAACTTTCTTATTGAAAATAAACCCTATATTCCACCATTAAAACCTGAATACAAATGTGTAGGAAGCACAATTAATGAAATTCAAAATATTTTGAATGAATTAGACTGCGTTTTTTGCTTAGATATAGGACATGCCCTTTGTACTGCCAATTCTTTGGGTATTGAACCTTATGCCTATTTAGTTGATTTTCAAAGACTTTCTCCCCTTATGTATCATCTTTCAGACGGAGATATTCAATCCCCCCTAGACCAACACTTGCATTTGGGCGAAGGAAATTATGATATAGAAAAAATATTTTCAATTATAAATCCTAATTCCTTTATTTCCATTGAAACGAAAAAAAACAGCCCAGTTGAACTTGCAGACTTTATATCAGATATAAATTTTATAAAAAACAGGAAATAACATGAAAAAAATAGCTATATTAGGTGGATATGGAGACGGCATAACTATTTCCGAATTTATAGAAGAAATAGGAGAATTTGAAATAATAGGCTATTTAAATGATTTTGAAAAAAAAGATACTGTTATTGGTAACTATCCAGTTTTAGAAACTTGTGATAATTGGAAAAAACTTCCAGCGAATTGTTATTTTACATTTACAATGCAACGATTTTTAAAAATGCAGGAACGCTATAATAAATTAAAACAATTAGCTATTCCTCCTGAACGATTTCCCAATATCATTCACCCTAAAGCCCATATTTCTAAATCGTGTAAATTAGGCTCAAGCGGAATTATTGTTTATCCCTATGCAACAATATACCATTCTACCATTATCAATAATTTTTGTTCCATCCGCTCAGGTGCCAATATAGGTCATGATTGTATTCTTGGAGAATTTAATTATGTTGGATCCAATGCAGTCTTATCTGGATATACCCAAACAGAAGAAGGGGTTTATATTGCCCCAAACTCAACTATTAATTCCAGTATTTCTTTAAAAAAATATTCCATGGCCGGTTCAAACAGCGTTATCTATAAAAACGTTGAAGAATATCAAATTTATCAAGGCAACCCTGCGAGATTTATAGGAAAAACCAATGAACAAAACGTATAAACTGCCATTTTTAGAAAACAGAAACTATCTGCAGAGCACAACTCTTTTTAATTTTTTAGTGCAAAAAACATCAGCACAAAGAAATATTTCGTTTAAATTTATCCACCCCATTTACAGTGATTGTTTTTTTTTGAATACTACAATGGAAAACGCCCAAGCGATTTTTCAATATGAAGAAAATGCAGAATTAAAAACCATAGCAATACACGAAGAAATACAAAGCAATTCTCTTCAGCGAGAAAAATATGATGAGCAGGCAATTATTAATCAGGCAATTTTTTATGAAAAAACAATAACAACAAGCATTACGAAAGAAACATTTTTTCCTTATGCAGTAGCCCTGATAAAAGAACTGCATGCCCGTTATCTTAATAAAGAAACAGGACGCTGGATTTTCAGCCGAACAGACCTTATCAAATTACCCGAAAATGGAGTAATTGAAATTTCTCTCACAAAAACATTGCCCATTCTCACTTGTTGCACTATCAAACAAGAAAACCAAGAAATTGGCAAAATTTATTTTTCATGGGTTGAAAAAATATGATTATTACTTCAAGCTTACCAACAAAAACCTTATCCACAACAGAAATTTACCAGCTTTGCGATTGCCCTGTTGAATTTCAAACTGAAAAGTTAGGAATAAAATCAAGACATATTTTAGATGAAACTGAAAAAGCGTTTGATTTAGCAGTTAATGCCTGTAAAAAACTTTTTAATACCCATACAGTACATCGAGAAGATATTGACTGCCTTTTATATGTAACCCAAACCCCTGAAAAACAAATCCCCCAAAATTCTTCTTTGCTTCAGCATGCACTGGAACTGCCTGCAAGCCTTTTTGCTCTTGATATCAGCCTTGGCTGTTCCGGTTATGTTTATGGGCTTTCAGTTGCAAAATCACTTATGCAAACATTCAGTTTTAAAAATACGCTGCTTGTCACCTGCGACTGCTATTCAAAAATCATTGATAAAAACGATAAGAATACAATGGCAATTTTTGGGGACGCTGCAACAGTAACATACCTTAATAATCCAAACACCATTGGCATTGCTGATTTTGGAACAAATGGAAAAAACGCCCAAGCCATAATGCTTGATGAAAATAAAATTTTACGCATGAATGGCAGAGCTGTTTTTGAATTTGCTCTTAAAACAGTAAAAAAATCAGTTTTTGAATGTTTAAAAAAGAATAATTTATCACTCAATGAAATCGACTATTTTGTTTTTCACCAAGCCAATAAATTTATGCTTGAAAATATTGCCCTTACCCTTTCAATACCAAAAGAAAAACTTATCATTGATTTAGAAAACTATGCCAATACGATTTCTTCCTCAATCCCCCTTGCTTTAGAAAATTTACTGCCACAATTAAAAGAACCTAAAAAAATACTTGCCAGCGGCTTTGGTGTTGGGTTATCATGGGCGACAACAATATTATACCTTTAGGAAAAAATTATGGATAAAATAAAACAATTAGAAGAAATTTTAAAAAGTGTCTGCAATAAAGAAGTATCAATTACAGAACAAACAGACTTAATTGAAGATAAAATTTTAGACTCATTAGACAGTATGGTTTTTTTCATGCATCTTGAAGAAAAACTTGGAATCTCTGTACCAGAAGATATTGATTTAAAAGCCGAAGGTTATTACAAAGTAAAAAAAATCCTTTCATTAATAGAATAATATTATGAACGTAATAGCAATTTGCAATGAATTATATAACACAACAAAGTTATACAATAAAAGCGATATATTTTATATAGATAAAAAAGAAGACTTAACTTTTGAACTTTTACAACGGCTAAAGCCTCAATATGTTTTTTTTCCGCATTGGTCTTATAGAATTCCTCCTGAAATATATGAAAATTTTGAATGTGTGATTTTTCATGAAACAGATTTGCCTTTTGGGCGTGGCGGAAGTCCAATGCAAAATCTTATTGAGCGTGGCATTTACGAAACAAAAATTACAGCATTGAAATGCAATGCAGAACTTGACGCCGGCAATATTTATTTAAAAAAGGATTTCTCTTTAAAAGACAAGCCTGCCCATGAACTTTTTGTTGAAATTGGCAATATTGTGGCGGACATGATTGACGAAATCATGGAGAAGCAAATAAAACCAATCCCGCAGCAAGGAGAAGTGACTGTTTTTAAACGCAGAACACCTGCGCAGAGCGACATATCGTCTCTTACTTCTTTAGAAAAAATCTTCGATTACATCCGCATGCTTGATGCTCCCGGTTATCCAAATGCGTATTTAAATCATAACAACATACTGTATTCATTTAAAAATGTAAAAAAAGAAAATGGCAAACTCATTGCCACTGTTGAAATAAAGGACAAAAATAATGAATAAAATATTAATTATTGCCGCCCACCCTGATGATGAAGTATTAGGCTGTTTTGGAACAGTTTCCAAAATGATAAAAAATGGAGATGAAGCCTATACCCTTATTTTAAGCAAAGGCAAAACATCAAGAAACGAAGGCGATAAAGAACAGGAACTTCTTTATCAGGAAATGCAAAATGCTAATGCGTTAATCGGCATAAAAAAAGTTTTCCAGTTAGATTTTCCTGACAATGCCTTTGACAGTGTCCCGCTTCTTTCCATTATTCAAGCTATTGAAGAAATTAAAGAAGATATTAAACCCAATATCATTTTCACCCATTTCAGACATGATATTAACATAGACCATCAAATTACCTCTCAAGCTGTTTTAACAGCTGCCAGACCCATAAAAGGTGAAACTGTTAAAGAAATATACTTCATGGAAATACCTTCTTCTACCGAATGGAATTCTTTTACACAGCAAACTGCTTTTATTCCAAATGTTTTTTCAGATATTACAGACACTATTAACGATAAAATCAATGCAATGAAACTTTACCAATCGGAATTACGTGAAAGTACATACCCCCGATCTTTAGAGCATTTAAAACTTTATTCAAAAACAAACGGTATAAAAGTTGGTTTAGATTATTCTGAAAACTTTATCTTAGTAAGGAAAGAAATATAATGCATAATCATACCTACATCATAGCAGAAATGTCTGCAAATCACTGCGGCGATAAAAAACTTGCGAAAGAGATTATAAAAACAGCTAAGGAAATTGGTGCTGATGCTGTAAAGCTGCAAACCTACACAGCTGACACCATGACTATTGACTGTAACAAACCAGAATTTAAAATTTCTGATCCTAAAAGTCTTTGGTATGGTGAAACACTGTATGCTCTGTATCAAAAAGCTTATACCCCTTGGGAATGGCAGAAAGATTTAAAAGAATATGCTGACGAAATCGGTATTGAGCTTTTTTCCACTCCTTTTGATAAAACAGCTGTGGATTTTTTAGAAACACTCAATGTAAAGTACTATAAGATTGCATCCTTTGAAGCCATTGATATTCCTTTGATTGAATATACTGCAGCAAAAGGCAAGCCTATGATTATTTCCACTGGCATTTGTTCTAAAGAAGAAATACACGAAGCAGTCGACGCATGCAAAAGAATGGGAAACAATGATATTACCCTTTTAAAATGTACTTCATCCTATCCTGCCCCGCTGGAGAACATGAACGTCCTGACTATTCCGGATATGATACAAGAGTTTGGGGTAAAAGTGGGACTTTCTGACCATTCTATGAACATTGAACCCGTTATTGCGGCAGTGGCATTAGGTGCAAAAGTTATTGAAAAGCATTTTACTCTGGACAGAGCCCTGGGCGGTGCTGATGCAGGCTTTTCTTTAAACACGCAGGAGTTTAAAGAAATGGTGCAGGCTGTGCGAAATACAGAAAAAGTCCTTGGTAAAATTTCTTACGAAATCAACCCAAGCGAAAGGAAAGGAGCCCGCTCTCTTTATGCTGTAAAAGACATCAAAAAAGGCGAAGCCTTCGCAGAAGATAATGTCCGTTCCATACGTCCAAGCAACGGCTTGCATCCCAGATATTATAAAGATATTTTAGGCAAAAAAGCTACACAAGATATAGAATTTGGTACACCTTTAACTTTTAATAATATAGAATAGCAGAATAAAATATTATAAAAATATTTTAAACTAACACACAATCTGTAAGTTATAAAAGAACAACAAAAGGCCTGTATTTTATGCAGGTCTTTTTTCTTGACGAAACGGGGCTATTCTTTATATTAGAAAAATACAGAGGAGTTACAGTATGTGCAAATTATCTATTCTTGTTCCTACCTACAATAAGGAGGAATATCTGGCAGAATGTCTTGATTCTATTTTTATGCAGCGCACAAATTTTTCCTATCAAGTTATTATTGTAGATGATTGCTCCACGGATAACACCCTCAATATTGTTGCAGAATATCAGAAACAACACCCCAATATGATTGTTCTGACTTCGCCAACGAATCAAAAACTCTATAAAAATATTCTTCGGGCCTATGAAATAACCAAAACCGATTATTTTACTGTGCTTGACCCTGATGATTATTGGATTGATAAATATAAAATTCAAAAAGCTCTCAATTTTTTGGAACAAAATCCGGAATACACGCTGCACATCAGTAATTCTTACCAAAAACTGCGGGACGGAAGCATTGTTCCTTTTTCCAGTTTTCCGGAAGTTGACTCTAATTTTCAAAACTATTTAAACGGCAATCCTGCGCTTGCCCACACGTCTGGCACAATTTTTAGAAATGTTATTTTCAAGCATGGTATTCCTGATAAAATGATTCATCTGCCTCATCCCACTTGTGAAGTATCATTCCGCGGTGACAGCTTTCGAAACGTTATCCATTTGCACGAAGGAAAAGCTCACACTGTTTCCCATTATGAATCTGTGTACCGCATAACCGATGAAGGTATTTGGCAAAAGATGTCAGAATTTGAGCAAGACCTGACCAATACTCAGGCATTTTTGAACTTTTGGCTTTATTTTGATAAAAAATATCCAGAAATAGTTTTGCGCGCTTTGCTCCATTATAAAAAGACAGAAGCAAGCCTGCAAAAACTCGACAAAAATTCCATTCCTCAAGAAAAATTTATGAAGAAATTACAGCAATTCAAGCAGCTGCGAGAAGTGCTTGCGCCTCTTCTGGAAAACGTAAAGGAATAATACGTTTATTTTTAGCCAGTAACGTTACAAAATTTACTCGTTCATCAGCCTTTTCTAAAACAAAGCATTACTTTTTAATATATGCACCTGACAGCAAAGCCGGATAATAAAACTTTTTGATATTCATAAAATGAGTTGATAAAAATTCTGGCCCATTATTATCGACATAAAAATTTTTAGAAGCCAAAGGCAAATGGGAATAACTGTCAATTTCAAAAGCACCTTTTAAAATCAATAAACCGCCTTTTTTCACTTTTTTGGATAATTTTACCAGCGTATTGTATGATTCTTCTATATGCTCAAGAACATCCAGGCAAACAACAACATCATATTGTTCCATTTCCTCTTCTTTGAGTACATCAAACCACTTTGCATTCATTTTGCAGGAAGAAATATAATATTTTACAAAATCAGAATGATAACAATCCAAATCAAAAAACGTCATTTTTTCAAATTCATTTCTTGCATTCAAAGCAAGTGACAACGCACCGGAACCACAGCCATAATCACAATATGAAATATGCTCTTTTCCTTTCAGATATTCAGTTATATAATGAAAAATATTCCGATAATCCCGCAATTGAAGCATAATATTAAAAGCAAGAAAATGTTTATCAACAGCTCCCCAGAAAGGCAGTGCCTCTTCTTCGCTTTGTATCTCACCTTCATAATGCATTCTTGTTGTGGCAAATTTATTAAATGTATCCATATCAATATCCATAAACTTAATCGCCTTATGGATTACCCGTAAATAATATTTTTCTGGAATATCAGAATAATCTCCTGAAATAAGAGTATTAAATAATTGAGGATTTTTCAATTTAAGTATTGTTAAATTCAACTCTTCTTCTTCAAATTTTTTCTTTAATAATTCATATAAATTTTCATCGTATTTTTTTATATAATTTGCTGAAAAAGCCATAAGAACCTCATATTTTTTATAAAAATTATTCTGATCATGATATACTGTCAAGAATAATTATGCATTATCATCCTCGTATAATTGACAACAGCATTCTTCTTTAATATTTTAGTTTTTTCTAAAAAGAGATTGATGAACAAATAAATTTTGTAACATTACCGGATAAAAATTTAATCACTGATTCAATTTGCATTGCCTGAGAAACAGTCATCATCAAAAACTTCCTGCACCTGTGCTTTGAATCTTTCCCTATTATAAATATTCTTTTCAATCATTTTTCTATTCGTCTCTTTATCCTTCTTTTGCAAAGATATAAAATCAAGCCAATTTAAATGCGGAATACTGAGTGAATCAAAGAAAATTAATTCATTATCATGCAAATAATTTGCAGTAGTAACAGTACTTTTTACGAACACTTTTTGTCCAAGGTACAAACTCGCACACGCATTGGATCCGCCTTGCTGCCTGTCTTGATTCAAAATAAATATATCATTTTCTGCTAAATACTGTGCATATTCCTCTGGCCTCAATATTTTATCCAAGTAGCTGAATTTATCCCCAAAAATTTCTTTCCCGCATTGTATGATTTCTTCATTATACTGCGTATCACCATAAGAAAGAACAGTCCTGATTTTTATGTTTTTATCTTTAAATTTTGATAAAACATTCAACATGTCTATTGTACTTTTATCACTTGAATTATTGATTTGAATAGTTACACAAGTTTTATGCGGTTTCATTTCATTTTTTATTTTATCTAGCAAATCAATATTTATTGGTGACATTACAAGATTTGTTTCAAAAAATTTATGATTTTCCCCATAAACCTTTTTTATTTTATCATTATCAGAAAAGCTGCCAATGCCATAGATATTATTGCGCACAAACGTATTCATCTCATCAGTTGGAGCAGAATAAAAATCTCCACCCCATACCAACCAATAGGAATGTTTCAATAATTCTTTATTATAATATAATAATAGTATATTTTGCGGAACAAAGAATGAATGAAAATAAAGTTTTTTCTTTTTTAACAAATTGACGTCTAATAATGAATAATCAAGCTCACAAATATTATCATCTTTATGCATTATTTGTCTTGTTTTTTCATAAGGTAATCCCCTGAACCACAAGTGGGCATGCTCATGTTTATTAAAATTATTATTGATAAATTTTACAGATGGATTAAAAAATTTATCATTTAAATGAAAATGAATATGATCTGCCTGCGAAATAATTTTATTCATATGATTAAATTGCTTTTCACACGGATTATTCATATCAACAGGGCTAACTGTATAATTTTCTTTTCTTCCAACAGTTAAATAATGCACAAGAGGATTAATAACCAATTTGTGAGGAACTGTATATTTTAACGCATAATCTAAAGCAAAAAACTTTTTTGAAGGATTATAGGGTAAATTTTTCCCCGCAGATAAATAATGTTCGACGCAAAATTCATATTCACTGCAGGCAAAATCATACTCTTTTTTATACCACGCTGTATCAAAAAATTCATTGGGATCTGTGTAATGACCAATTTTATTTTGCTGAATATAATGCACAAAAGCAGGCATATTTTGTTTATCATATTCATACTGTCTTGCATACCATACAGGATCAAAAAGAGGAAAAGGAGAAAGATTTTCTTTATACCCAATTTGCAAATAATGCTCGAGTGGATTAATCTCTTTGTAATCTATTTTTGCATTTTGACAATAAAACTGAACATCAAATAAAGCATGAGGCTTATATCCCAGCGCACTTCCAATACTGGTATAATGCTCTAATGCCTCTGATTTACCTGCATTATTTTCTAAATATGTACGAGAATAGAACTCATAATCAAAAATCTGGAGAAAATCACATGCTGCCATTGTATAATCCTTTAAACTGAGAACCATATAACTTTTCAATCAAAAGAAGAAATTTCCATCACTTCGTAACCATATGAAACAAATTACTTTTTCTTCATCAAATACAGTTTTCTTTCGCTGTTTTCAACAGAAGAGACCTTGACTATTTCATAAAAGTTTTGAAATGCCTCTTCAAAACCTTCAAATGTATAAGACGGAAAAATATCTTCACGAGTTTTTAATAATTTCTGTACTTGAGAATCAGTTTTGGGAACAAATTCAATAATTAAAAATGTTGATAATCGTGAAAAATATTGCGCAATCAATTCCAATGGGACATTGTTTGAAATAGCCAAATGATGTATTAAAGCAAGCGCCATAATACAATCGGGATGTGTTCTTTTATATAAAGAAAAACGCTCTTCATTGGCAAATCCAATAGAAGGAGAAGGGTTCGTTAAATCAAAGCACACAGGCAAAAGAGTTTTTAAGCCATGTTGTTTAATAGAGTGATAATTTTTTTCACACGCGTCAAAATCAATATCAAAGGCGAGGGAATTTGTGCCTTTTTCTGCGGCAATACGGGTAAAATGCCCGTTATTTGCTCCTAAATCCCAAAGAGTTTCAGGTTTTATTTGCTCAATAAAACTACGCACAATATCTGTTTTTGATTTAAAGGCAATCTCATCATAATTGGTAAAGGCATAATAATTGCCCCATTCCGTATTGGCAGAAGAGATATTCAAAGAAGAAATTAAATCCTGCAATTGCTCATTCATCTGCAATAATTTCTTTTTGGGAATTTTTACGGTTTTACTAAAATTAATATCTTTGTCTTCGTATTTTTTTGAATAATAGTTTTGCACGCAAAGGTTCATAAAAATACTGGGTTTAATTTTAGCTTTTAAAGGCAATAATTTCACTGCCAAATCTAAATCAATGCCGTCAATATAATTTTTCAATAAAGAAATCAAACGAATATCAGTATATTTAATGAGCAGTAAAGGAGCCAAGAAATGCTTGCAAAACTGTCTGTATGCAATCCAGGGATTGCCTTCAGTATATTTTTCAAAAGAAAGCGTATCAATGAAAACCGGTTTTCCCTGATAAAATTGAATATTATAGGCAGAAGCATCTTTCAAAATCATATTATGTCTAAGTGCAATACGCTGAATTTTCAAGGTCAAAAGCGCGGCATCTTTTAACTGGCTGAAACACCATTCATAGGGATAGGTAATAAAAGGAAGGTAAAAAGGTTTAATAACTTTATAACAATCTGATAATTCAGGAAAATTTTCTATTGAACATTCTTCATGCGGAATAATATATTCTTTTTCTCGTAATACAGTAAACAAGCCTGACTGCATTAATAAATCATAATGTTCTGCATAACTTTTTGTTATTACACGATACAATACAGTATCTTTATAAAAGATAAAGCCTGATGGATCACGAAAAGAAGAAGAATGTTTATTCATAATCATTATCACTATTTTTTCTAAAAATATTGGTTATTTTCTTAAAACACAGTTTAATTCCGCCCAAAATTCCTGCAAAAAAGCTCATAATTAATTGGAAGAAATCACTTCCTGAGCCCGGATTTAAATAGGCATATGCTTCAGCAGGACAAAAAAGACAAATTAGACATACTACAAAAAATAATGCATTTATCATTTTCATATCATTCATCTCTATTTTTATTTTAATACAATAACTTTAATAGTTCACCTATTAAAGCACCCTCTAAGTCTTTATAACAGTTTATTTTTCCTATTTTATATTTGCAGAATTGTCAAGCTGGACACAATTTTTGCATAAAAATCTTCCACGTATTTACCAAAATCAATTATACCTACAATAAATTGACATCATATTGAAATAAATATATCGTATTTAAGGTAGTTATATGGAGAAAAACATGGAAAATTATAATATAGTTATCCTCATTTTAACATCATTTTTAATGGGGATTTTACCGATTCTTTTTCTTTGGGTAAATAACCTTTCAGAAGTCACTGCCAAACAAATGATAAAATTTTTAGGTCTCTTTGTTCTCGGGTACAGTATCAGCAATTTCCTTTTATATTATTTTATCCAAAATCATTTTATAGTAAATCTTATTCTTATTGCAGTATTTTATTTAATCTTTTTCGGCAAACCCGCATTAAAAAGCAAAAAAAACTTTATTATACACGCACTTTGTATTCTCGCTCTTGTTGGTTTATTTTTATTGAGCAGTGAAAAATTACAATTAATATATATAGATATATTATTTGGTCTCGAACTGTTTATCAGTATTGTTTTTGGCTATCATCTTATCAAATATTTCTATACCATCAAAAGTTTTCAGCCTGCTGCAGCTGAACAAATTGGCGACATTAAGTGTAAACGTCCTTACAGTGTATATTTTATCATCCCTGATGAATATGCAAGTTTCGTTTCATTAGAAGAAATTGGCATTGACAATAGTGAATTTAAATATTGGCTTCAGACAAAAGGATTTTATGTTGCTGATAATGCAAAGTCTAATTATAACCTGACGCAAAATTCAATTTGCTCTACACTCAATATGGATTATGTGCAAAACTTTTTTACGCCAAAAGATCAACTTGATGCTCAAAGCAACAGAACCTTACTTTTTAGTTTCATCTTTAATAATAAAGTTGGAAATATGTTTAAGCAATTAGGCTATAAATACTACCATGTTATCAATAACTGGGAAGGCCAGAATAAAAAAGTTGCTGACTGTGCTGATGTTGAAATTAATATTATGGATTCTCTGGACTTTGAAACCACACTGTTCTGCCGTACTTTCTTTGAAGAAGCCGCTAATCGTTTTCAAGCAAAATTTTACCGTTTAACCCATTTAAAAATTTTTGAACAACTTTCTGAAATTGCTGACAAATCAGAATTAAAATTTGTTTATTCCCACATGATATGTCCCCATCCTCCTTTCTGTTTTGATGAAAACGGCAATCTTCCTGAAAGTTACTTTAATATTAATGCCAGCTATATTGGAAAAGAACAAGATAACAATAAAATTGCAGATGAATACGCTGCTTCATATGAACAACAAATCAAATTTTTAAATAAAAGATTTATGGAACTTATTGAAAATATTCAAAAAAATGATCCTAAAAGCATTATTATCATACAAGGCGATCATGGTTCACAGTATTATGGATTTAAAGAAAAAGATACTCTTGATAAGCCAAGCAAAGCATTACTTAAACACAGATATTCTCCTTTGCGGGCTATTTATGCACCTGCTGATTTTGATTTCAATTTTGAATCTTCCGTCAATTTATTTAGAGCTGTTTTCAATTACATAACAGAAAGCAATGAACCATATATTGAAGATAAATATTACTTCTCTTTGAGTGAATATTTTGATTTTAGACCAATTTCAAAATTTTTCTTGAAATAACGATAAAATATCCATAAATGTTTTTAAAGGAAAATAAAATGAAAAATAAAGAATTATGGAAGCCAACACGATTTATTGTCGATGAAAATAACAATTTACAAGTAAACCCTGCAACGCTGGGAACCGGTTCAGATTTAACACGAACCTATCATTTGCATAATATCAACAGACTGATAAAAACATATATAAAAGGGAAACTTCTTGACCTTGGCTGCGGATATGTTCCCTTTTATGAGTTTTACAAAAATTTAATCACGGATTCTGTCTGCATGGACTGGGCAAACAGTTATCATCAAAATCCTTTCATTGATGTTTACCACGATATAAACAAGCCTTTTCCTTTACCTGACAATGAATTTGATTCCATACTCTGTACAGGCGTATTGGAACATATTTATAAACCACACGATCTTTTTAAAGAATGCCACAGAATATTAAAACAAAACGGCAACTTACTTATTACCTCTGTTTTATCCTATTGCGAACACGAACCTCCTTTTGACTATTTTAGAAATACACAATATTTCCTGCAAAGAATTGCAAGTGAATTAGATTTTGAAGTAGTTGAATTAATTACCATAGGTGATGGTTTATTTGTTATGGCAGATATTAGTGAAAAAATTCTTGCCTCTACGCCATACAAAGACGATAAACATCTAAAAAATTTAAATAATCTTCTAAAATTTCTTATTGAAAAATATACCGATAATGGAATACCCCTTTTAGAAAATTTTCCAAAAGGACACCTGACCGTTTTACGAAAGAAATAGGATAATCCTATGAAGAAATTCTTATTTTAGGACAATTATCCCAATAAGAGCTTTCTTTCAAACATAGAACCAATAACTTTTATGATGAATAAAAAATTATTAAACATTCTTGTTCTTGGAGTAAGCAGCAATGTAAGTCAATCTATGATTGCCGCTATAAAAAATGATACTTTCCCCTGCAAACTTTATGGAGCCTGCGTCAATGAAGACAGTATAGGAAAATATTTTGTTGATGAATTTTATGTATGCCCTTATGCCAATGCAGAAAATTTTGTTGATTGGGTTATCCAATTTTGTAATCAACATGATATAGATATTGTTTTTACAGGCGTTGAGGAAAATCTTGCTGTTTTTAGCCAATATAATACCATGTTGGAACAGAAAACAAAAGCAAAAATAATTGTTTCTTCTCCCGAGCAAATAAAAATTGCAGATGATAAATTATTAACTTGTACCTGGTTAAAAAATAATAATTTTAATTATCCTCTTTTTGCCGATGCAAGTAATCCTGATGAAGTGAATGAACTTCTTTCCCGGACAACATTTCCTGTTATCGCAAAACCAAGGAATGGCAAAAGTGCTTCTGGTATCTTTTACTTACGTTCAAAAAGTGATCTTAGTCTCATTCAAAATAAAACAAATTACATTCTAGAAGAATATCTTGGAACAGAACAAGACGAATATACTGTCGGCATTTATAGTAACAGATTCGGCGAATTCAAGAATTTAATCATTATGAAACGCATATTAAAAGGCGGAACAACTGTTATTGCTGAAACAGTGCAGCACCCATTAATTTATGAAGAATGCAAAAATATTGCCCTTGCATTACAGGTAAAAGGGCCTTTTAATATTCAATTGCGTTTGCATAAAAATAAACCTTTTCCTTTTGAATTTAACGCTCGTTTTTCCGGATCTACCTCAATCAGAGCATTACTTGGATTTAAAGACCTCATTGCATGTATCCATGATTATATTTATGAAGAAAATACTATAGATAATTTTCTTATGCCCAGTTCTGGAAAAGTTATTCGCTACTATACTGAAAAAATAGTGGAGAAATAAATTGAATAAGATTCTAGTAACAGGAATAAATGGTTTTATTGGAAGAAATATACCAGCAAAACTATTACAAAATCATCATATTATTGGTACAGGACGTCAAGATAATCAAAGAAGGTCAGACCTGACTGAATACATACAATGTGAATTGGGGAATGATGCCTTTATTCCTTCAATTTTACAACATCATGACACTATTGATACTATTATCCATTGTGCCGCAAGCCTTACTGGCAATAATGAAATTCTCAAAGCAAACTGCAAGGGAATTATTCAAATTGCAGAACTTGCCAAAAAAAGTAATACAAAAAAGATTATTTTTCTTTCAAGCATACCTGTTATTGGCAGACCGCTCTATATTCCCGTGACAGAAGAACATCCTTTGTTTCCCCAAACTGTCTATCATTCCAGCAAAATTTTTGGAGAAAATATTTTAAATACACTCCAAAAAGACAATATACAAATCATTATCTTACGAATTCCGTCACCTATTGGAATTGGCATGGATAGTTCCAAAATTTTTTCAGTTTTTGTTTCTCGCTGTATAAAAAATTTAGATATTAACCTGACAGGAGAAGGAAAACGAATCCAAAATTACATAGATGCCATTGATATCTGGCAGGCTGTCAGCCTGTGCCTTGCCTATAATAAAAATAATATTTTCAATATTGCTCAGGATACGTCTTATTCCAATCTTGAGTTGGCAAAGCTTTGTATTCAGGAAACACATTCAAAAAGCAAAATTTGTTTTACAGGACAAAAGGATGCAGAAGAAGATAAAAAATGGATTATTGACATTACTAAAGCCAAAAAAGAATTAAATTTTAAACCTCAAATTTCAATACAAACAAGTATTAAAAACTTGGCTCAATATTATGCAAATACTTATTGCCAGTGATATTCATGCAAATTTTTCTGCATTACAAAAGCTTGAAAAAGATATAATTCAGTCAGATTATATTTTCTTCCTTGGTGATTTTATCGGTTATAATCCAGAAGCAAATGAAGTTATTAATTATGTGAAAACACTAGATAATTGTTATTGTTTAATGGGAAACCATGATTATTATTTAATTCATAATGATACCAATTCAGTTAATGACCGAGTTCGTCAATGGATACAATATACTCAAAAAATTATTAGTCCTGAAAATTTAAATTGGTTAAAAAATTTACCAACACAATTATCATTAACTATTCATTCCATAAAATTTTTGCTTCAGCATGGCAGCCCCGAGAATCCCCTTTTTGAGTATATTTATCCTGACAGCAAAAAATTTAATGCTCTTTTTGAACTCAATTACGATATAATATGTATGGGCCATACACATCATTATTTGCAAAAAGAAAAAGGCAAGAAAATTATTTTAAATCCCGGTTCTGTAGGACAGCCTCGTGATGACAGGACACAAATTTCCTATTGTATCTATCACCTGCATAATCTTGAAACAAACCGCATTGAACACAAAAAAATAGCATTATAAAAAATTAACTTTTGTTTTCTTGAATAAGACGCAGTAATTTTTCTACTTTATAATAACCATGTTCTTTTAAATCAATTTCTTCTGGAATTTGTATGCCAAATTTTTCTTCAAATTGTAAGAAGAAAACCATAGAGTCCAATGAGTCTAATATCTTATCTTCAACTAAATCCGTATGTTCATTAATAGAAACTTTTTTATTGCAAACATTTTCCAAACATTCTGTTAACTCTTGTAAATAATTATTCATATTTCCTCCATTAAATATAAATAATATTTGTTGCCCAGGATAAACCCACCCCAAAGCCACAAACTAATATTTTTTTATTCTGTTCATTTTTTGCTAATACTGTTTCAAGTACTAAAGGAATTGAAGAAGAAACTGTATTTCCATAACACTCTAAATTATATAGGACTTTATCATGTGGAATGGATAACTGCTGTGCCAATTGCTGAACAATAAATTTATTTGCCTGATGAAAAATAAAATAGTCAATGTCTTCCAAATTGACATCATTTTTTAATAAGCAATTCTGAACACTCTTTTTTACTGTTTTCATGGCAAAATCAAACACAAGCCGACCGTTCATCCGCAAAATGTTCTGTTCATCCAACATAATGGAATGGGCATGGCTGCCGTCAGTTCCATAATCCATTTTACCTATTGTATCCTGCATGCTGACAAGCGTTGCCGCTGCTGCATCACCAAAAAGAGCCATTGTATTTTTATCTGTTTTATCAAGCACTTTTGAATAACAATCACAGGTTACAATTAAAATATTTTTAAAAGAATACATTTCCCGAAGAGCAGCAGCCGCTGATAACGCATAGACAAACCCGGAACAGCCCAGGCTGATATCAAAGGCAAAAAGTGAGGTGGAAAGCTTTA
The DNA here is from genome assembly GCA_910578585.1 of uncultured Mailhella sp. Taxonomy (GTDB): domain Bacteria; phylum Desulfobacterota; class Desulfovibrionia; order Desulfovibrionales; family Desulfovibrionaceae; genus Taurinivorans. Next base: position 18,551 of record CAJTRG010000012.1, on the reverse strand, counting down.
ATTTATCCTGTAATAAAGAAGAATTTTGCGGAATTTGTTTTTCAGGAGTTTGCGTAACGTACAGCAAACAATCAATGGACTGTTTATCAATAGAATTTTCTGCAAAGAGTTTTTCGCATGCCTCTGCTGCCAAGTCTATTGCTTTTTCACCTTCCTGCAAAAAGCAGCGTGAAGATATTCCTAATTTATCTTTTTGAAATTCAACAGGACAATTGCATAATGCAAAGACTTCCTCTGCGCTTATACGTGTTTTTGGTGTACTTGATGCTATAATCATAAATTTTCAACCCATGAAAAATATATTTTCCCAAAATTTACTTTATTTTGAATCAATTGCGAACAGGATACTTTTGGTAATTTATGCGTACAATGGATTTCTATTTCCCCGTTTTGAGGCAAAAAATTTAAATCAGCCCGAGAAAAAATCCATCTGCCTCCTTTTTCATCTTTGTGGTTTAACTGATGCAATTGTTTTATTAAACAGACACTTTTACAAAAAAAATCATCTTTATTCGCTGCAAAAACAACGTTATCCTGCATAAAATGAGCATTGGCAATAATTTCATTTTCATCAAAAGGAAGTCTTATGATATCAGAACTTTTGGGTGCTTCCTTTACACCTATTTGTTTTTGCTCTCCATCTTTTGTATATTGAAATAAAACATTAACATTTTCCACCTGCTCAGTTAAATAAAAACAATCAGAATAAATAGGGCTTATAAATTTATACGTTATATCTTTATCTGCTTCCAATGTTTCAATTAAATACTGAAACAGGCTCGTACTCTGTAAATACTTTCTGCCAGCTAAAAAATGTAATTTAACTATTGAATTTAGCATACTCTTCTCTGTAACCCCATTAAATTTAATGAGAAATCAACTGTTCATCCGTTCTTCCAAGAACTCTTGCCGGCATGCACTGCAAAATTTTAAACTCATCCACATTTTTATAAATTGTACTGTTTGAGCCAACCATGGAATATTTGCCAAGTTCAAGCCATGGATTTATGGTTGCATTCGGAGCTATGTAAACGCCTTCTTCTGTTTTAACATGCCCGGAAAGTACTGCATTTGGCCCAATATAATTAAATTCGCCAAGCAAACTTCCATGCCCGATATTAGCCCCTGAACGAATAGAACAAAAATTCCCAATTTCTGCATAACTATGTATTTTGGCAAAAGGATAAACAACAACGCCTTTTCCAATATTACTTGTTTTTGCAACATATGCCAGGGGATGAATAATTGTCGGGAACCTGTCCAATGGAATACATAAATTTTTTAATAGGGAAAAACGCTCCAACATTCCAAAATAACGGAAAATGGTAAAGACAAAATAACAATCATTAAATTTGTTCCATTCACTCGTTTTGGCAAGAACAGGATATTTTCCAATTATAGTTCCGGCTTCTTCTCTATCATTTAAAAATCCCAATATTTCATATTCACTGATTTCTTCAATGAATTCAACAACATTAATACCCTCTTCTCCCCCTATTAAAAGAATTTTTTTCATATCATCCCACCAAAATATTAATTTTATCCAACATACTCAGCATTAACTAAAAAATAGTCTTTGCAGCCTTTACAAAGTTCCGGTAATTTATCCCAATTGCCCTCACGCTGATTTGTTCTGAATTCTTTTAACGTTGTATTCCATATTTCTTTTATTGAAGATTCAGCCACATTTCCCATAGGAGCAAGACACTCCAAATCTCCGGGGCATACAGCCACGTTGCCGGTATTGGTAATACTAAGACTATTAATTCCTCTGAAACAGGAAATCCGTTCGGGAATATCAATGGTAGAGGTTAATCCTTCAATTTTGCCTGCCCAGCTGCACATTGGACGAATTTTACATTTTATTCCATGTTCATTATGCCAAAAATTAACAAAATCATTCATCTCATGTGCATTGATATCCATTTCTACAAATTGAACCATAAGCGTTTGATCATCTCTGCCATATTGTTTTAAAAGTTCCTTATATTCAAGAACACCTTTTACAACATTTTCCAGCTTGCCATTTACACGAATTTTTGCATATGTTTCAGGATCATACGCGTCAATTCCGACATAAAGGCCATTTAATCCTGCTTCAATGAGCCGTTTTGAAAAATCTGTTTTCAATAAATTTCCATTGGTGTTTAATAAAATATTCGTTAAACCCTGTTCTCTTGCATAAGCTATTCTTTCCGGCAAATCCTTTAACATAAGTCCTTCACCAAAAAAGGTTATCCATATTTGCGTATTGGGATTATTTTCTGCAATTTCATCAATAATTTTTTTATACAAATCCCATTCCATAATTCCGTATTTTCGCTTCATATTTTTATGCACACACATTATGCATTTCAAATTACAAAAAGAAATGGTATCAATTAAAATCGTTGTAGGAAAATCTGTTTCTTCTTTAATTCTGGATTTAATAATTTCCTTTGTATTTTCATCATAGTGAAACTTTTTTTGCTTATATATATATATATTGTTAAGCTCTGATGTATTTTGTTCCTTTTTCATTTTCTTTTCTCCTATAAAAAATTTAATTTTCTCACAAATATAATCTACCTGATCCAATTCCAGACCTGCAAATAATGGCAAACGAATAATTCTTTCGCTCAAATTGACCGATAAAGGAAAATCTTCTTTTTTATATCCTAATTGCCTGCCCATTTTTGAAGTATGCAAAGGAATATAATGAAATACTGCTCCGATTTTTTCACTTTTTAAATATGACAAGAGCGAATCTCTTTCTTTTCTATTTGGCAAAAGAATATAAAAAATATGGTAATTGGGAGTATTGTAATCAGGTATTTTCATCATTGCCAATACGCCTTTTTGTTCCAGTGCAGATAAATTACACTGATACCGCTGCCAAACTGCTTTACGTTTTTCCGTAATGGTATCTTTTTGTTCCAATTGGGCAAGCAGTATTGCACTGAGCAAATCAGAAGGCAAATAACTTCCTCCTATATCACACCATGTATATTTATCAATAAAGCCCCTGTAAAATTTGGTTCGATCTGTACCTTTTTCACGAATAATTTCAGCTCGTTCCAAATAATCATGGTTATTAACCACCAGGGCACCGCCCTCACCGCAGGTAAAATTCTTTGTTTCATGAAAACTATAGGCACCCAAATCTCCTAAGGTTCCAAGATAGCTGTTTTTATATTTAGCATTAACTGCCTGCGCTGCATCTTCAACAACAAAAAGATGATATTTTTTTGCCAAAGCCAAAAGACTGTCCATATCGCAGGAACAGCCTGCATAATGAACAGGATAAATCGCCTTTGTTTTTTTCGTAATTTTTTCTTCTATTTTTGAAACATCAATATTCATAGTTTCATCAATTTCCACAAAAACAGGTTTTGCCCCGCGCATGAGCACGGCATTTGCCGTTGAAACAAAGGTATAGGAAGGCATAATCACTTCATCGCCTGCCTGCAAATTAAGCAAAATTGCAGACATATCAAGCGCCGTGCTGCCTGATGTTGTCAATAAAATATTGTCTATGGCAAAATTATTTTTAAAAAACTCTTGAACAAGTTTTGTATACTTTCTGTCACCGGCAACAAAACCGGATTGAAACGAATCAAGTAAATATTTTTGCTCATTTCCTGCAAAATAAGGTGAATTAAAAAACACTTTATCAGCTACCATAATTTACTCTCATCTATAATGATAATACTGCTTCCCAACTTTCTATAATTTTTTCCTCATCAAAACGAAGCGTTACAACTTCAGAATTATGAGCAGAAGAAGTATTTTCGATCAATTCTGCAAAGGTACAATTTTCAATCGCCTTTGTATCATAAACAGTATACCCTTCTGCCTGCATTCGTGAAAAATTAGCAACATCACTGCGAATATACACCTTTTTCCCTAAATAAAATGATGCATAGATATTTCCCTGCCCCTGCGGACGATTTTGATTTAAAATCAATATATCATTTTCTGCCAGATAATTTGTATAAAATTTAGGAGACACTATTTTATCTAACCACTCAAATTTCGTACCAAAAATATTTTTTCCTAATGCAATAATCTGCTCTTTATATTGCTTTTGTCCATAAGATAAAACAGTTTTTACAGCCACATCTTTATCAGCAAACTTTGACAGCCATTCTAAAGCCTCAAGAGTGGACTCATCACAGGAATTATTTATTTGTATAACAAGAGACTTTCTTTTTGAATTTTTACAATTATCAAGAAGTTTTTTATCGATCGGAAAAATAAACTTTAAGTTCTGAGGAATAACTTTTTTTCCAATTTTCTTTGCAATGTCGTCAGGGTCACCATTTCCGATATATCCTGCAAAATTATGCCTTACATATAAATTTTTTTCATTTTTTTCAAAAGAATGAACATCTCCGCCCCACATTATCCACACTGCTTTTTTCAAAAAATCCTTATGAGTATATAAAAAATCGATGACTTCATTATCAAATAAAGAATGGCAGAAAATTTTTTCAACATGCAGCTCATTCCAGTTAATTTGATAAAGTGATTGAATTTCCACAACATTCGCACCGGTTGGAAAGGGGAATTCCTTGAACAAATGTTTACATAAAAATAAATGATCTTGCGGATTAAAATGCGTATTTAAAAAATCAACAATTGGTTTATTAAATTTATCATTAAACATTAAATGAACATATTTAAACATAATCACCCCTATATAAGGAAAAAATTTCCTTATATTTCTATGTATTATTTTCTATCTTTTTTGTCAATCTTCTGACAAGAAAACACCTGTAAACTGATATGCAAAATTCGTGCTTGACTTTATCATTTTCTTATAACAAATTTAACTTGATTAATGAAAAGGAGCAGAAAATATGCAAGAGCCATTAGTTTCCGTGATTATTCCTGCTTATAACCATGAAAAATATATACAGGAAACTGTAGAGTCCATAGCAGCGCAGCGCTATCAAAATATTGAATTGCTCATTGTTGACGATGGCTCTAAAGATTTAACCTATAACCTTTTGCAATTATTACAAAAAAAATTCCAAAACCGCTTTGTCCGCTTTTATGTTGAACATCAGGAAAATCAAGGTACCTGCGGAACCATTAATAAACTTCTTGGCTTGGCAGAAGGAAAATATATTTATTTAATTGCCTCTGATGATAAAGCCTGTCCTGAATGTATAGACTTGGAGGCAAAATTTTTGGAAAGAAATCCAGACTATGCCTTGTGCGTTGGAAACAATGAATTTATTGATGCAAACTCCAATAAATGCTATGTAGACAAATCATTTTCACCTAAATCAAACTTTGAAGAAGGTGATTTTGATAATTTTGTAGCCTACTTGGAATATTTTAAAGAATTTTCTTTTAAAAGCGATGCCTTTGGTTCCTATCCTAATCTTTTTCAAGGCAATCATATTCCCAATGGATATTTATTCAGAAAAAATATTTTTGAAAAAATTGGCATGTTTACCAAAGAAGCTCCTTTAGAAGACTTTTGGATGATGCTGCAAATCAGTAAATATTGGAAAATTAAATATCTCGACAAAATACTTTTTTCCTACCGCCTGCATGGTGCAAACACATCCTATCAAAGAGAAAAAATGCTTAAAATGACGCTTGATACCCTAAAATATGAAAAGAAAGTACTTTTATCTATTCCTGATGAAGAGCTGCGGAAAGAGGCCCGCATGGTAAAACAAATTTTATCTCAGGCATAATACGCTCATGACGCCTCACTTTGAGGGCAAATGCCGGCCATTAAATTGTGCAGCATTGCATTGCACTCTTTCCTGCAGCAATTTGACAATTTTTATATTTTAGTTCATTAATTATGTATATTTTTTGTCTAACCTTATAAAATTGCAAGGAATATAATGATTAAGTTTTTAGATTTACAAGCTGTCAATGCCCGTTTTCAAGATGAAATAACTGCTCGCTTTAATGCCATTTCTGGCAGTGCAAGATATTTACTTGGTGAGGAAAATGCCAATTTTTGCAAGCACTTTTCCGCCTTTTGCGGCACCAACTATGCACTTGGCTGCGGAAACGGACTCGATGCCCTGCGCCTTATCATCCAAGCTTACGGCTTTTCTAAAGGCGATGAAATCATCGTTCCTGCCAATACCTATATTGCAACGATTCTTGCCATTACAGAAAATGGATGTACCCCTGTTTTTGTTGAGCCGGATATTAACACCTATTGCATAGCCCCTGATTTAATTGAAGAAAAAATATCAGAAAGAACAAAAGCCATTCTTGTTGTTCATCTTTACGGGCAAGCCTGCGATATGGCAAAAATTTGGGAGCTGGCCAAGAAATACAATCTTAAAATTATTGAGGATTCTGCTCAGGCTCATGGAGCGTGCTATCAAAACAAAAAGGTGGGCAATTTAGGCGATGCCTCTGGGTTCTCATTTTATCCCGGCAAAAATTTAGGCTGCTTCGGTGACGGCGGTGCTGTAACCAGCAACGATGAAGAATTGTATTTAAAAGTCAAAGCCATTGCCAACTATGGTTCTCATATTAAATACCATAATATTTACAAGGGGATAAATTCCCGTTTGGACGAAATTCAGGCAGCCGTCTTAGATATAAAATTGAAATATTTAGATGAAGATAATGCCAAACGCCGGATAATTGCGGAAAAATATTGCACGTCTATCCACAATCCTGCCATTATTTTGCCGCAGGTAAAGGATAAAAACTCCCATGTCTGGCATGTTTTTGTTGTGCGAACCGCAAAGCGTGATGCACTGCAAAATTATTTAAAAGAAAAAGGCATTGAAACCATCATCCATTACCCCATTCCGCCCCACAAGCAGGAAGCCTACAAGGAATATAATGCCCTTTCCCTGCCCATTACCGAAAAAATTCACCGAGAAGTTTTAAGCCTGCCCATGTCCCCTGTGATGAAAGAAAATGAGGCAGAATTTGTTATTGAAACGCTCAACAACTGGAAAGCAGAATAAGGTTTTATATGGATTACAGATTAATTGAGATGAAAGTTATGGGCGATGAAAGGGGAAAGCTTGTTTCACTGGAATCAAATAAAAATATCCCCTTTGAACTCAAGCGCGTATACTATATTTTTGATACACTCCCCAATCAGGAACGCGGCAAACACGCCCACAAAAATATGGAACAAATCATTGTTGCCATGGACGGTTCCTGTGAATTTGTGCTTGATGACGGCATAAACCGTGAAACTGTATGGCTTAACCGCCCTGATGTAGGCTTATATATCGGCAAAAACATGTGGCGGGAAATGAGGAATTTTTCCTATGGCTGCAAGCTAATGGTGCTTGCCAGCGATTATTACGATGAAAGCGAATATATCAGAACTTATGAAGATTTCTTGAAAGAGGTAAAAAATTGATTCATCCACTGGCAGATGTCCAATCAAAAAACATTGGCGAAAATACTTCTATCTGGCAATTTTGTGTGGTCTTGCCCGGTGCAGAAATCGGCAGGAACTGCAATATTTGCTCTCATTGCTTTATTGAAAATGAAGTCAAAATCGGCAATAATGTCACCATTAAAAACGGCGTTTCCCTTTACGACGGCATTACCATTGAAGACAATGTTTTTATTGGCCCCAATGCCGCATTTTGTAATGACAAGTACCCAAAATCCAAGAATAAAGATTTTACCCTGGGAAAAATCCTCATAAAGCAGGGTGCCAGTATTGGAGCAAATGCAACGATTTTGCCCGGAGTTGTCATTGGCGAAAATGCCCTGATTGCAGCAGGAGCAATTATTACAAAAGATGTTGCTCCCAATGAAAAAGTTATTGGGAAAAAATAACACATAGTTATAAAAAGTGCCTCAACATTTTCTGCTGAGGCACTGGTTCTTTTATTATCTCAAATAGAAATAATTAAATAAGATCAATTAAATCAATAAAATTATTTATCTCAGGATATCTCGTTTCCATCATTTTTTCATACATTGAATATAAATGAGGATAACAAAAAACGACAACATCAAAGTGTTTTTCCTTTAAAACAAATAAAGGATAAATTGTCTTTTTGGCGCTTGTTATTTTAATTAATTGTTTTCCCTCATTTGTATCTATAAACGTGACTGCATCATGAGCAAACACAGGATATTTATTAAATAAACTCCATGTACTTGGCTGAACGCCCCAAAACGCAATGGATTTTCCTTCATTTATCATATTCTCTATTTTTTGAACAATGGAATCTTCCATATCGTTTTCCAAAACTGTTCGATATTTTACTCCGCATTTTGGGCAATAAATATAGGAATAATCAGTAGTAAACAATAAAACATTATCTGATATCAAATCGGTGTGACATTTTTTACAAACGCCTTTCACCTTTGCAACTTTCTCTTCCTTATCGAAAAAGACAATTTCCTGCTTATCAAGAGGAATTCCATTGCCAAATTCAAGAATTTTAATTTGCAGCTGGCAAAATTCCTCATCTGACATTTTGGAAAGATTAATTAAAGGCAAACCATCTTTCAGAAATTGTATTTCATCTTTAATAATCCCTTTTTGCACCGCATAGTTATATATTTCTGTTCCGGGATAACAACAAATATTTATTAAGGACAAATTATATTCAGGGTGTGCAAGAGCCCAGTTTATATTTTCCATGGCGGTTTCAAAGGTATCTTCCACATCGCCAAAGAGTAGATTTCCGCCAAAAGGTATATTGGCATCATAAACTTTTTTCAGATTTTCCTCAATTATTTCCCTGGTTAAATGCTTCTTCATACTTTTTAAAATAGAATCATTGACACTTTCTATTCCAAAAAACATTTGTTTGCAGGTACTGTTTTTGATAATTTCAATAAGCTCATCATCTACCTGATCCAGTCTAAAGGTAGCAACCCAGGAAAAATTCATTTTATTACAAAAATCAGTAAAAAGCCGTACTCTGTTTTTATCACTTGCAAAAAGCTCATCGGACAACACAAAATCTGTTATACCATATTTTTCATGCATATAGGTGAGTTCTGCAAAAACATTATCAAGATTTCGTACCCGATATTTATTTCCAACAGTATGAAAGCAAAAAGAACAATGATAAGGACAGCTTCTAGCGGTTAAACTAAAGAAAACCTTTTCGCCTGTAAAACCAAAAAATATCTGTGAAGTCAACTTCAAATATGTTTCAATATCAAAACCTTCGTAATCAGGGAAAGGAAGAGCATTGACATCAACAACATCTTTTCTTTCTTGAGTTGCATTATATATATATATATTGCCTTTCTTTTCTTTATACACAATACTTGGCACAGATTGTATATCCAAATCCTGTTCCAAGGCACGGCATAATTCCACACAGGTTAATTCCCCTTCTCCTCTCACCCCAAAATCAGCATTTTCCAGTGCTTTCATGGCAATTTCAGGGCTGGCAGTAATAAGACCGCCGCCCACAATAACAGTCAGCGAAGGCTTAATTCTTTTGGCAGCATCAATAAGCTCTTTCACCAAATAAAATTGCCCGGAAAGCCCGCCGGTCAATAACACATCAATATCATTCAGTTTATCTTTTAAAATTGTATAAATGTCGTCTTCTGTATGGTTTGGGTTTATTGTTGTCACATTAAACCCTGCCTGCTTCATGGCAGCAGAAAGATAAGGTATGCCAACAGGAAAATTATATTTTACATTAACATTGATTGCTACTTTAGGCATTATTAATAAATAATGAAGCTTTTTCATAAAAATACCTTATTTCCAATAATCAACAAAACCCTTTTTATAATAAAGTTCATGAGATAATAATTCATTATTAATCACAGAAATTTTGTCTTTGCCGCAGTCTTCACGAAACCATACCCAGGCTTTTGCTTTAGGAGAATAACAACTTGAAACAAAACCAAAACGTTCCATTAAAATTTGCATTCCCTTATTGCTGGGAGCAGCAGCATTTAATGGTATATAAAAGAAGTGGTTCAAATAATCTACGGTGATATCACCCTTGACAAGGGTTTGTACTAAAAGAGCCCCGTCTTTTGCCACCAAACTGCAAAGATGTTCAAAAGGCTCTAAAGAAGTTAACGTTGAAAACATCGCACAATTAAGCACTAATGGATATGTTTCCAATTTTTCTTTTGGAACATAATTGATTGCATCTTCCTGAGCAAAAGGCTCATAATTCAGTATGTTAATAGAAAAATATTTATCTAAAATTTTTCCTAAATGTCCGCTTCCCGCAGCATAATCTAAAATTTTATCCCCGGAAACCAAATTATTTTTTATTAACATATTTATAAAATTCGCTTCCTCCATATGAGGAGCTGTTCCAATGGGAAAATCTAATGTATTGGTAAAAACAACTTTTTTAACATCTTCCCAGTATTTGTGCCCATACGCCATTAACTGTTCGAATTTATTTTGCTCCATTTCATGATGCGTTTTTGAAAATACACTGCCGCAATGCTTGCATTTATAAACATCAGTCCCATAAATTCCTGCTTTAATCGCGACAGAACAAAAAGCTCCTGACAAATAATTAAAACTTGTAAAATATTCACAATCAGATCCACAAATAAAACATTTCATACGCAATTTCCCTCCTTATTCTATAGCTGCTCTTAATCTCACTGGAACAAGCTTTTTTGTTAACACAATATCTTTTTCATAGTTCAAAAGACTATAATCCGTTTTCTCTCCCTGCAGCCATTTAATAATCTGCAAAGGAAAATTTACCCCTGCTAAATGGGAAAAAGGATATTGCCCGCCAAATCTTGCATTCATTTCAAGAAGATAAATTTTATTCTCATCAGTCACTATGAAGTCAACATCTAAGTTGCCAATATGTTTGAAAGAAGCAGAAATCTTTTGAGCAAGAGGCAAGAAATTCGCATTATCACAAAGTCTTACCCGGTCGCTTTCACCAGACCGCATGGCAAGTTTTTCCTTTGCCACACATGCTGCAAATTCCCCATCCAAAGAGTTTAAAATATCAAGTCCAAATTCTTTCCCTATAATTTTTTCCTGAATAAGTACCAGTGAAGAATCTTTAAAAATTGTTCCATATTTTACATAGGTATTTTGAATAATTTCTTCTGAATAATGATAAAAGAACTCCATTTGCTCAAAATTATTTGCCTCAAAAATCCCAAGAGAGCCCATTCCGTAACGAGGTTTTATGATGAGAGGAAATGAAATTTCCTGCTTTTTCAGCGCTGATGTCGCCGCTGCAATATCCAAACAGGTTTTAGGGGATAAAATATTCAATTCTGACAAGGAAGTATATGTTTTATACTTATCATTACAAATGGTTATACAATCAATATCAGAGACAATTAAAGAAATTCCGTTTTGCTCAAATAAAGCTTTATGCTTTGCCAAGACCACTAAATCAATATCAAAAACAGAAAATATCACAGAAATTTTATTTGCCAGACAATACTCAAGAAGAGTGGAAATATAATTTTCTGCATAAATATAAGGCGATACAAAAGAACCGTCAGCAAGCTCAAAGGAATAGACCGGATAAGAATTTGAAACAAAAACTTTTCCCTGTTCGTGCAAAGCCTCTTTAAAATATTCTACTAAATATGCACGCCGGCCAATGGAAGTAATTAAGATATTCATGATTTCTCAAAAAAATTTTTCTATTTGGAAATTTCAACAAAATCCCGTGCTTCTTCAAAGGGTTTATTGATTTTATACACAGGGGTAACGGCATTGGTTAAACCGGACACCGCATTATAAACCACCAGCCGCCAGCGGTAGACATTGCTTTCCACATGGGGATACACAGAAAAACTAAACTGAGAACTGCGTCCGTTTCCCCAAACTTCCTGCGCTGTTTCAGAATGCTTTTCAGCAGGAACAAAAGGACAGCCTATGCAGTCTTCATCCACAGCCTCAAGCTCAAGCGTAAATGCCTGTACATTTTCAATGGCGCCGCCAATGGTTCCCTGCACAGAAAGCGTGCCCTCCGGATTATAAATAACAAAAACATTTTGCAAATGGAAAAGCTGATCCACCTTTTGAGGCAGGGGATCACCCTTTTTCCCGCAGGCAGCACAAAGAATAAACAAACATAACACCATTAAAAAACTATATGTTTTCATATTCAAATTTTTCATCATAATTTTCATTATCCTATTGAGATAATTTTTCTTTCCACTCAAAAAGCAAACGCATGCAGTCAAGCGGAGTTAAGGTATTTAAATTGATTTCAGTAAGTTCCCTCAATATGGGATTTTCTTTGAGTGCTTTCTCAATTTCTTCCTCAATATTTTGTGAAGAACTGTTTTCTTTCGTTTGATTTGCTGTTTCCAAGGAAGCAAGCCCCGGCAAAAGCACGCTCTCAACGCGCCGTTCTGCCTTTTCCTTATTTTCTTCAAGCAGTGCAAGAAGTTCCTTTGCCCTGTGCACCACATGGGCGGGCACCCCGGCAAGTCTTGCCACTTCCACTCCATAGCTCTTATCCGCAGGCCCCGGAATAAGCTTGCGCAAAAACACAATATCATTATTCCATTCTTTTATGGCAATATTCATATTATACACGCCGGGAATTTTGCCCTCAAGAGCAGTGAGTTCATGATAATGCGTGGCAAAAAGCGTGCGGATTTGCCCGCCTGCACGCTTTAAAAGCTCTTCCACCACAGCCCAGGCAAGCGCCAAGCCGTCGAAGGTGCTTGTGCCGCGTCCAATTTCATCTAAAATAACAAAACTTTTCTTGGTGGATTGACGCAAAATTCGAGCTGTTTCCATCATTTCAACCATAAAGGTACTCTGCCCCTGACTGATATTGTCAGACGCGCCCACACGGGAAAAAATTCTGTCCACAATGCCGATTTTCGCAAAACTTGCCGGCACAAAGGAGCCCATTTGCGCAAGCATGCAAATAAGCGCTGACTGGCGAAGCACAGTCGATTTACCTGCCATATTTGGCCCTGTGATCAAAAGTAAACGCCGTTTTTCATCTACCAGCAAATCATTGGGAATAAAATGGGATTTACCAATCACAGCCTCAACCACAGGGTGACGGCCGTCCTTGATTTCAATGCCGCTGCCCTCATCAAGCACGGGCTTTGTCCAGGCTTTCTTTCGAGCACATTCAGCAAGTGCCTGCCAATAGTCAATTTGGGCAATGAGCCCTGCCATAAATAAAAGGCGTGGACGCTCTTCAGCAATTTTTACACGTAATTCCTGAAATAATTTATATTCCAGTTCATTGCGCTTTTCGGAGGCAGAAAGCAGTTTATTTTCCAGTTCTTTGAGTTCCGGGGTGACAAAGCGTTCTGCATTGACGAGACTTTGCCTGCGTTCAAAATAGGCCGGCACTTCCTGCTGCTGGGCACGGCTCAATTCAAAATAATAACCAAAAACACGGTTATATCCCATTTTCAGCTTGGGTAAATTGGATTTTTCCTGTTCATGGACTAAAAGCGCCTGTAAACGCGCTTCCCCATGTTCCATAACGTCAATTAATTCATCAAGTTCAGGATGATAGCCAACTTTAAAGAGCATACCTTCGGTAATTTGCTGAGGCACAGTATCAAGCAGTGACTCAGATAAAAGCGTATAAATATCTGTGCAGCTGTCCCACTTTTTGAGAAGCCGCCCCAAGCCCTCAGGCACATTTTCAAAATTCAGACTTTTATCTGTGGGCAGGACATTATCTTCCTGCTGTAAAACAGAAAATATTTCAGGCAAATACGCTAAACTATCCCGCAAGGCCAAAAAATCTTTGGGATAAAATCTGTTCACGCTGATACGGGTGGAAAGCCGCTCTAAATCATAAACTTTATCAAGATATCCCCGCAAGCCCTGTAATTTTTTCGGATTATCAAAGAAATGGCTGACAACATCCTGATGTAAAACAATTCTGGCAATATCTTTATAAGGATAACGCAAACGCTCTTCAAGCAAACGCCCGCCCATGGGGGTTTGGCATAAATCGAGCTCATGCCAAAGGGTTCCCAGTCCTTTTTTGCCGTCATAACGGCGGAATATCTCTAAATTTCTTTCGGTTACTTCATCAATAACCATAAACATGCCCGTATCCATGGGCTCAAAAGCAGAAAGATAGGACGGCGTATATTTTTGCGTTTGCTCAATATAGGCTAAAATAGCCCCGCAAACACGCACCAGCGCAGGCTTTTTCTCGAGGCCTAAAGCAGAAAGTTCCTGCACTTGCTGCACTTCTAAAATTCGTTTTTCAGAACGCTTTAAATCAAAATGGCTTGACGCGTTCAAATACACAAGCTGGGTTTTGCCATTGATTTTGATAAGCTCGGGAATTTCCATACCTGTAGCAACAAGAAGTTCCCTTGGGTCAACCTTGTACACCCATTGCCACAGTTCACTTTCCTTGGAAACCTGAACACCAGTCCAAGCCCCGGTTGAAACATCAAGCCAGACAAAAGCCCCGGCACTTTCCTGCCAAAAAACTGATCCTAAAAAGGTATGCTGTTTGGACTGTAAATTGGCATCGTCAATCACAGTGCCGGCAGTTAAAATTTTCGTTACTTCCCGTTTGACCAGGCCTTTGGCACTTTTGGGATCTTCCACCTGATCGCAAATGGCAACTTTATAGCCCTTTTCCACCATTTGACTGAAATAGGCATCTGCCGCGTGCCAGGGAATGCCACACATGGGGATATAATCACCCTTGTTTCGGCTGGTGAGAGCAAGCTGCAGTTCCTTGGCTGCTATTTCAGCATCATGGAAAAAAAGCTCATAAAAATCCCCCATGCGATAAAAGAGTATAGTATCAGGATATTGTTCCTTTATCCCAAGATACTGCTCATACATGGGGGTAAGTTTAAAATTTTCCGGTAATTGCATGGCAATTATTCAGGATCGGAAGCACGAAGCACTGAATCTAAGCGTTTTTGTGTTGCGTCAAGTTCAGCCTTTAACTTATTTTCGCTTTCTGAATACTTTGTTGTAAGAGAATTAAGTTCTGTTTCAACCTTATTGAGCTTCTTTTCAAAAGCATTTGCACGGCGGCGGGCTGCCATAACTCTTGAGCTCAAGGTCACTCTGTCCCACATGAGCATGAGAAGCACAATAAACGCGCCAAGCGCAAAGCAAATCAGCATAACAGAATATAAAGGAAGTGGAATTGTTTGAATAGGTTCAATCACAAGCAAATCAAGTGTCAATACAACCGGATCAGCAAATGATGCCTGATTTTGAACAAAGAACATCATAACAATAAAGAAAATAAGTACCAATAAAAATACTTTTATGTAACGCATAACCACTCCTATAACTTCTTATCAAAATTACCACACGGTAAATTTATTTTTAATCTATTATTTCTTTAAATGCAAGAGCAAATGTCTTTTGCATAGTTTCAAGCCGCTCAGGAATAAGCCGCACATCCGCCACAACCGCAATAAATTGTGAATCGCCTTCCCAGCGCGGAACCAAATGCCCATGCAAATGCTCGCTGATGCCGGCACCTGCTGCCTTTCCCAAGTTTATTCCCATATTGATGCCGTCAGGATGGCAAACATGGCGGATAGCCTTGCAGGAAAGATTGACTGCCTCCATAAATTCAGTCCGCTCATCAATAGATAAATCCGTCAAATCCATAACATGCCGATAGGGAATTACCAGTAAATGCCCTGCAGCATAAGGATAACGGTTCAGCATCACAAAAACATGTTTGCCCTTATAAACCACAAGACGCTCAGCATCTTCTTCAGAAAGTTTCTGCTCAAAGTTATCCAAACAAAACACACAGCCATTTTTCTTCTTGGAAGATAAAATATATTCCATTCTCCAGGGTGCCCACATTGTACTCATATTGCCTCCGTAAAAATAGCTATAACAAAAATTTCACTAAAAATAAATTGTGAAATACTTGACAAAATAAAAAAAAATATCCTATGTAATGAAAAAATATGATAAAAAGGAATATTTATTTCATGGCTGAGTCACAAGTTACAATCAAAGGAAGCATTGTTCCTCTTTCATTCAATGCTTCAAAATGCAAAGTTGCGCTTCGAACCATGGTAAATGGCGAAGAAATTGAATATCCTATCCTCGCCAAAGGAGCAGGAATTGACTTCATTGACATGGTCAGCAATTTTGTCAGCGCAAAAGGTATATTACAGCCATGTGAAGAAGATGATTGTACCAAAATTCATGTTTGTTCCTATACTATTTTAGATGAACTGGATGAAAATGATTTGTTCAGCTCTGCCAATGAATAATATATATCAATAATCCACACCGATGGAAAAGATAATTTGCAAAAGAACAGGAGAAAATCTATGAAAAAATCATTTTTTGTAGCATTTATTCTTAGTCTTGGTTTTATTTTTACGACTTATGAATATGCTATGGCAAAAATTACCACTGAACAGGCAAAAGAAATTGCAATGCAGCATGCAGGTATACAAGCAAATAACGCTCAATTTATCAAAGTTGAACAGGATGTTGATAATGGCGTTGCCGAATATGAAATTGAATTTTTCTGCGATAACAAAAAATTTGATTATACTATCAATGCTGACAGCGGCAAAATTATCGGGCACAAACATAAAATGGTGCACCATAACAGCACACATCACCAAAGCTCTCATCATATGGCAATGGATAATCAGAAAGCAACAGAAATTGCTTTGCGCCATGCAAATCTTGCCCACAATCAGGTACATCGTTTAAATTGCTATCAGGAAATAGAAGACGGCAGAAGTATCTATTCTGTGAAGTTCTGGAAAGACTATACAGAATATGAATATGAAATTGACGCGCAAACAGGCGAAATTCTTGAATTTGAAATTGAAGATAAATAACTGAAAAAGAATAACTTAAAAAGAGATAAAAAAAGCCGGGTTACCCCGGCTTTTTTCGTATATAGATATATATCAAAATAATTATGCGCCGCGAAATTCAATAGATAAAATTTCGTAGGTTACACGGCCCTTTGGAATATCAATGGTGATTTCTTCGCCTTCTTCATGGCCAAGAAGTGCTCTGCCAACCGGGGAACTAATGGAAATAGAACCATTGGCAAAATCTGCTTCGTCCGGGCCAAGCAAGGTAAATTCTTTTTCTTCGTCAGTATCTATATCAACAACCTTTACTGTTGCCCCAAAAATAACTTTGTCGCTTTTCAGCGTATTTAAATCCACAACATTGAAGGTTGACAATTTTGATTCAATATAATTAATACGTGCTTCCAAAAAACCTTGACGTTCACGAGCAGCATCATAACCAGCATTTTCTTTTAAATCGCCTTCTTCTCGTGCTTCTTTGATCGCTTGAA
Source organism: uncultured Mailhella sp. (assembly GCA_910578585.1). Classification (GTDB taxonomy): domain Bacteria; phylum Desulfobacterota; class Desulfovibrionia; order Desulfovibrionales; family Desulfovibrionaceae; genus Taurinivorans. The sequence continues at coordinate 1,353 of CAJTRG010000012.1, read as the reverse complement.
TAACAATAGGACGTTCTTTCTTTAAGCGATCAAGTTCTTGTTCAAGTTTTTGATAGCCTTGTATAGAAATAGGAGTGTTACTCATGATAAAACCTCAAAATATAAAATAAAAAACACCCAACATTTTGCTCAAATGCGGGGCGTTCCATGCAATCTGAAAATTGTTTATACAGTATTTAAGCCACATAGTCAAGGAAAACAAGAAAATAAAAACCTCAACAAAAATTTAATCTTGCTAAATTAACACAAACAGATACAATTTTTTCATGAAATTACATTACCTCTATTATTCTTTTGATGCCTGGCTCAAAAATCAGCACCATGCCAAGGTACAAAAAATTTCTCTGGACGCCCATGCCGGCTGCCCTAACCGCGACGGTACTATTTCCCATGGCGGCTGCAGCTTTTGCGATGCCAAAGGCTCTGGTTCAGGCCTTATGGACAAAGGGCTCAGCCTCAAAGAACAATGGAATTTCTGGCTGGATAAATTCAGCAAATCCGATCGCCTCAAAAATACCACGCATTTTCTTGCCTATTTGCAGTCTTTTTCCAATACCTATGGTTCCCTTGAACGATTACAGCAAATTAGTAATGAACTCACAAGCCTTGATAAATGTGTAGGCTATTCCATTGGCACGCGCCCAGATTGTGTGGAAGATGAAAAACTGGCTCTCCTCTCTTCCCTGCCTTTTGCAACAAAATGGATTGAATTTGGCATCCAGTCCATGCATGATACAACACTTGAACGCATACGCCGCGGGCATAGAGTTGCCTGTTCAGTTGAAGCCATAAAGCGCAGCCACGAGTACGGCTTAAATGTTTGTGTGCACCTTATGGCAGGACTGCCCGGTGAAACCAGGGAAGATTTTTTGGATACGGTGAAGAAGGTTTGTGAACTTCCCATTCAAGGCATAAAACTGCACGGACTCTATGTCTGCAAAAATACACAATTAGCCAATGAATATATGGAGGAATCCTATATTCCCATGGAACAGGAAGACTATGTCAATTTAATCTGTGACGCGCTTTGCCTTATTCCCTCAAGCATTGCTATCCACAGACTGACAGCCGATTGCCAGGACCACGACCAGCTCCTTGCCCCTGAATGGGCAAAACTCAAAGGCCATATTGTGCGCGGAATAGAAGGTCTCCTTTTTCAGGAAGGCAAATGGCAAGGCTGCAAAAACGATGTTCCAGACGAAAATCCCTATACTGCCCTTTATAAAAGACTTGAACGATTGAATACGAAAAAAAGTAAAAAGTAATAACTTTTTTTGATTATAGTAACTACACTATTAAATTAGGGTGTGTTTCTAAATTTTTCTTTTAATTGTTTTTAAGTTATGATATAAA